>NZ_MPOR01000029.1:0-66569 GCF_001896155.1 Pseudomonas sp. FSL W5-0203 | reverse complement strand
GCGCAGGCGGGTGGAGTTGAGCAGATGAGCATCCAACTGGTTCATCAACCGCTGGCGATCAGCAAAGAACTGCGGTGACCTAAGGTGCCCGTGCTGCCGATAGCTGTCTTGATGCAGGCGTTCCATGGCCTGCAGCGTATCGCGCAAGTTGTTCAGGTGCTTTTCCATCACCACCGCACTGACGCCTAGCCAGGTTGAGGTATGGCCGACGAACCCAGCGATTTCAGCTCCATGGCGATACAGAAAGTCGGCCTCGTCGGGTGTCAGCTCATCCAGCGATGCGCTGACGTGTTGTGCAGCCTGCATCAGTTGCGCTTCCTGATAGGTGCAGGAGGTGTTGTTCGGGTCGCTGAGCACGATCATCGAGCCGGCTTTGACATGGCTCGTATCCGGGTTCAGTGCTTGAAACTTGCGCATTACAGTCGGGTCGAGCGTCGGAAAAAGTGTGGCTTCCAGCGCCTCGCGGGTGATGCTTTTGGGCACGATATAAAAACCTGGTTCCTCGCCCTGCAAACCGGTAAATGCAACGGAGGACAAATTGGTTGAGGGGGGGTACGCAGACTGGGAGTGTGCAAGGGGGTTACCGCTGGCCAATGCTTGGGACGTTTCGGTTGTTCTACGGATGCCTTGTGGTGCGGTGTTTCGGCTTTCATAGGTGGCTGTAAAAACCGAGGGAATCAGCCGGGCTTTACACGGGCAGTCACTGTGGCTGTCCAGCGTGCCGGCCATCAGCTTGCCGTGACTGTTCATGTAGTAAATGCCGCCAACGATCTTATAGGTTTTGCCATCTTTTCCGCAGCTGACCCGATCTCCTTCACGGGCGTGAAGGAGGCCATATAAGTTGATGCGGCTATCACCGTCCAGCACTTTGCCGCCGCAGGTGGTTTTATCACCCAGGCCAATGAAATAACCTACGCTCATGCTACTTCCTTACATTCATGTCGGATAAACCAGGGCGTTGCGCCCTGGCCAACTCATCACTCAATAGTAGGCAGGAAGTCTTCTGCCAATGGCACGCCGTGACGCTCGATAAAGAGTAACGAGTCCTGAAGTGTATTAACGATCTGGTCACCATTACTGAGGTGACTGCCTACCAATGCGAAGTCGCTATTACCTTCACCCGAACCGGTCATGATAAGCGCCTGAGTGCCGTCGGCGTACTCCACGTAATCTCCTTTATGCGCGCCACGCACCTGCGAACCGTCAGCCAATCGAAATTCAAACTCCGATGCGGTTTTCCTGATGGTTCCACCGTTGCGGGTCTGACTGCCCTCAGTGGCGACTCGGTAAATAGCAATGGGCGGATGAGCGCTGCAATAAGCGCGTTGGTCTTTAACTAACTGCAAAGCCTGCTCATTAAAATTTGACAATTGTTGTTCCGTAAAGGGTGAACTATCTAATTGACTGAGTACGTCAGACGTCAGGTCATTGGTATATAGCGAGGTGTGCGATGCGTTCATAAGTATTGCCCTTATAGAGGTGGTCTTTGTTACCCCCCAAACTTTGAAGAGGCATTTCCCCACCGTAAAGTCAGACGTTTCCCTAAGTCCTGTACTCCCTGCGCCGTTCTCAGCCCTTCACTCAAAATCGCACTCCCCTTTGGTGATTTTCATAATCAGCCGCCCAGGTGCCGTTGCTAGTATCCAGACACCGCTCAGAACAATAAGGAAAACCCCATGCCGTACTTCCCCGGTGTCGAGAAGGTGCGCTTCGAAGGCCCTGCCAGCACCTCTGCCCTCGCGTTTCGTCACTACGACGCCAACAAACTGATCCTCGGCAAGCCCATGCGGGAGCACCTGCGCATGGCGGCCTGTTACTGGCATACCTTTGTGTGGCCGGGAGCGGATATGTTTGGGATGGGCACGTTCAAACGTCCGTGGCAGCGCAGTGGCGATCCGATGGAGGTGGCCATCGGCAAGGCCGAGGCGGCGTTTGAGTTTTTTTCCAAGCTGGGCATCGACTACTACAGTTTTCATGACACCGATGTGGCGCCCGAAGGCAGCTCGCTCAAGGAGTACCGCAACCACTTTGCGCAGATGGTCGACCACCTGGAGCGCCATCAGGAACAGACCGGCATCAAGCTGTTGTGGGGCACCGCCAATTGCTTCAGCAACCCGCGTTTTGCCGCCGGGGCTGCGAGCAATCCGAACCCAGAGGTGTTCGCCTTCGCCGCCGCCCAGGTGTTCAGCGCGATGAATGCCACGCTGCGGCTCAAGGGCGCCAACTATGTGCTGTGGGGTGGCCGTGAGGGTTATGAAACCTTGCTCAACACCGACCTCAAGCGCGAGCGCGAACAACTCGGGCGCTTTATGCGCATGGTGGTGGAGCACAAGCACAAGATTGGCTTTACGGGTGACCTGTTGATCGAACCTAAGCCCCAGGAGCCGACCAAACACCAATACGATTACGACAGCGCCACCGTGTTCGGCTTCCTGCATGAGTACGGCCTGGAACACGAGATCAAAGTGAACATCGAGGCCAACCACGCGACGCTGGCCGGGCACAGTTTTCATCATGAGATCGCCACCGCTGTGTCGTTGGGGATCTTCGGCAGCATCGACGCCAACCGCGGCGACCCGCAGAACGGTTGGGACACCGACCAGTTCCCCAACAGCGTCGAGGAAATGACCCTGGCCACCTATGAAATCCTCAAGGCCGGCGGGTTCAAGAACGGCGGCTATAACTTCGATTCCAAGGTGCGCCGCCAGAGCCTCGACGAGGTGGACCTGTTCCACGGCCACGTCGCCGCCATGGATGTGCTGGCCCTGGCGTTGGAGCGTGCGGCGGCGATGGTGCAGGACGACCGCTTGCAGCAATTCAAGGACCAGCGCTATGCCGGGTGGAGCAAGCCATTGGGCCAGGCGGTGTTGGCCGGTGAGTTCAGCCTGGAGTCATTGGCTGAACATGCCTTTGCCAACGCGCTGGACCCACAGGCGGTGAGTGGGCGCCAGGAGATGCTTGAAGGCGTTGTGAATCGGTTTATCTATCGGTGACATTTGCACGACAAATCTCTGCACAGAGCGTCGAGTGACGCTCTACAGTTCAACCCGCACCACGCTGTGTCTTTCCAACAACAATAAAAGGACGCACCACCATGAAGTCATTCAAACCTGCCCTGCTCGCCGCAGCCCTGGCACTGCTCGCCCTGCCGGTGATGGCCGACCCTGCGCACCCCAAAATCGGTTTTTCCATCGACGACCTGCGCCTGGAGCGCTGGTCTCGTGACCGTGATTACTTTGTCGCCGCCGCGCAAAAGCTCGATGCCAAGGTGTTCGTGCAGTCTGCCGATGCCAACGAACAGAAGCAGATTGCCCAGATCGAAAACCTCATCTCCCGTGGCGTCGATGTGATCGTGATCGTGCCGTTCAACGCCACGGTGCTGACCAACGCAGTGGCTGAAGCCAAGAAGGCCGGGATCAAGGTGGTGTCCTATGATCGCCTGATCCTCAATGCCGACGTCGACGCCTATATTTCCTTCGATAACGAAAAAGTCGGCGAGATGCAGGCCAGCGGCGTGTTGCAAGCGGCGCCCAAGGGCAATTACTTCCTGCTGGGCGGCGCGCCGACGGACAACAACGCCAAGGTGCTGCGCGAAGGTCAGATGAAGGTGCTGCAACCGGCCATCGACAAAGGCGATATCAAGATCGTCGGCCAGCAATGGGTCAAGGAATGGAACCCCACCGAGGCCTTGAGCATTGTCGAAAACGCCCTGACCCGTAACGACAACAAGATCGACGCCATCGTCGCCTCCAACGACGCCACCGCCGGCGGTGCGATCCAGGCCCTGGCCGCGCAGAAACTGGCGGGCAAGGTACCGATCTCCGGCCAGGACGCTGACCTCGCGGCGATCAAGCGCGTGATCGATGGCACCCAGACCATGACCGTGTACAAACCGCTCAAGCTGATCGCCACCGAAGCGGCCAAACTTTCGGTGCAGTTGGCACGCAGCGAACAGCCGACCTACAGCTCGCAATACGACAATGGCAGCAAGAAGGTCGACACCATCCTGCTTACGCCGACGCCGTTGACCAAAGCCAACATCGACCTGTTGGAAAAGGACGGTTTCTACACCAAAGAGCAGATCGCCGGGCAATGACCGTGGCCGCCGATTACCTGCTGCAAATGAACGGCATCGTCAAACGCTTTGGCGGTGTCAACGCCCTTAACGGCATCGACATCAAGGTCAAACCTGGGGAGTGTGTGGGCCTGTGCGGTGAAAACGGTGCGGGTAAATCCACCTTGATGAAGGTGCTGTCGGCGGTCTACCCGCACGGCACCTGGGAGGGGGAAATCCTCTGGGATGGGCAGCCGCTCAAGGCCCAGTCCATCCGCGAAACCGAGGCCGCCGGGATTGTCATCATTCATCAGGAACTGACCCTGGTGCCCGACCTGTCGGTGGCCGAGAACATTTTCATGGGCCACGAACTGACCCTGCCCGGTGGGCGCATGAACTACCCGGCGATGTTGCACCGCGCCGAGGCGTTGATGCGTGAACTCAAGGTGCCGGACATGAATGTGGCGCTGCCGGTGTCGCAGTATGGCGGCGGCTACCAGCAATTGGTGGAGATCGCCAAGGCGCTGAATAAACAGGCGCGCCTGTTGATCCTCGACGAGCCCTCCTCGGCCCTGACCCGTGGCGAAATCGAAGTGCTGCTGGACATCATCCGGGGCCTCAAGGCCAAGGGCGTGGCCTGCGTGTACATCTCGCACAAGCTCGATGAAGTGGCGGCGGTGTGCGACACCATTGCGGTGATTCGCGACGGCAAGCACATCGCAACCACTGCCATGGCAGACATGGACATCCCGCAGATCATCACCCAGATGGTCGGTCGCGAAATGAGCAACCTCTACCCCACCGAGCCCCATGACGTGGGCGAGGTGATCTTCGAGGCGCGTAACGTCACCTGCTACGACGTCGACAACCCCAAGCGCAAGCGCGTCGACGACATCTCCTTCGTGCTCAGGCGCGGCGAAATCCTTGGCATCGCCGGGTTGGTGGGCGCCGGGCGCACGGAGTTGGTCTCGGCGTTGTTCGGTGCCTACCCCGGGCGCTACAGCGCCGAGGTGTGGCTGGAGGGTCAGGTGATCGACACGCGCACGCCGCTCAAGTCGATCCGCGCGGGGCTGTGCATGGTGCCCGAAGATCGCAAGCGCCAAGGCATCATCCCCGACCTGGGCGTGGGCCAGAACATCACCCTGGCGGTGCTGGACACCTACGCGCACCTGACCCGCATCAACGCCGAAGCCGAACTGGGCAGCATCGACCAGCAAATCAGCCGCATGCACCTCAAGACCGCCAGCCCGTCGCTGCCGATCACCAGCCTCTCAGGCGGCAACCAGCAAGAGGCCGTGCTGGCGAAAATGCTGATGGCCAAGCCCAAGGTGCTGATCCTCGACGAACCTACACGTGGCGTGGACGTTGGGGCCAAGTACGAGATCTACAAACTGATGGGCGCGTTGGCGGCCGAAGGCGTGTCGATCATCATGGTGTCCTCGGAATTGGCCGAAGTGCTCGGCGTGTCCAACCGCGTACTGGTAATTGGTGACGGCCAGTTGCGCGGGGATTTCATCAATGACGGGCTCACCCAGGAACAGGTGCTCGCCGCTGCGCTCAGCCAAAACAATAACAATCGGAAGACCGCGTAGATGAATCAGGTCAAACACCTTTTTACCCGCTACAAGATGCTCGCGCTGGTGATCGCCGTGGCGTTCATCTGGTTGTTTTTCAGTTGGCAGACCGAGGGTGGTTTTCTCACCCCGCGCAACCTCTCCAACCTGCTGCGGCAGATGTCGATCACCGGGATATTGGCGTGCGGCATGGTGCTGGTGATTATCAGCGGCGAGATCGACTTGTCGGTGGGCTCGTTGCTCGGGCTGTTGGGCGGGCTGGCGGCGATTCTGGATGTGGTCTATCACGTGCCGCTATTGGCCAACCTGAGCCTGGTGGCGCTGTGCGGCTTGATGATCGGCTTGGCCAACGGCTACATGACCGCTTACCTGCGCATCCCCTCGTTCATCGTCGGCCTGGGCGGAATGTTGGCGTTTCGCGGGATTCTGCTGGGGATTACCGGCGGCACCACCATTGCGCCGGTGTCGCCGTCGCTGGTGTATGTGGGCCAGGGGTATTTGCCCCACAACGTCGGCATCGGGCTTGGCGTATTGTTGTTTGCCCTGACACTGTTCCTCACCTGGAAACAACGGCGCAACCGTGCGCTGCATGGGTTGGCCGCGCATTCACGGCTGCGCGATGCACTGCGCGTGGTGCTGATTGGCGCGGTGCTCGCAGGCTTTGTCACCACCCTCAACCGCTACGACGGCATCCCCGTGCCGGTGCTGCTGTTGCTGGCGCTGCTGGGGGTGTTCAGCTATGTCACGCACCAAACCGTGTTCGGCCGCCGGGTGTATGCGGTGGGCAGCAATATGGAGGCCACGCGGCTGTCGGGCATCAATGTGCAAGCGGTAAAACTGTGGATCTTCGGCATTATGGGCGTGATGTGCGCCCTCGCTGGCCTGGTCAACACCGCGCGCCTCGCGGCGGGCTCACCGTCGGCGGGTAACATGGGCGAACTCGACGCCATCGCCGCGTGCTTTATTGGCGGCACTTCGATGCGCGGTGGGTCGGGCACGGTGTACGGCGCGTTGCTGGGGGCGCTGGTGATTACCAGCCTGGACAATGGCATGTCGATGCTGGATGTGGACAGCTACTGGCAGATGATCGTCAAGGGCAGCATTTTGGTGCTGGCGGTGTGGGTGGATGTGAGCACGCGCTCGGGCAGGCGGTAACTCGTCCGCCAGAACATCATCGATTACCTGTGGGAGCTGGCTTGCCTGCGATAGCGGCGGGTCAGCCACCTGATGGACCGACTGACACACCGCTATCGCAGGCAAGCCAGCTCCCACATTTGATCTTCATGGCTCCCTCCACATTGATCTGATTTTTCCCTCCGGTTATTGCGGATAAAAACTAAAAGTCCATAATGGACAAATTAGTTTATCCGGAGAGCCCCATGTCCACGACGCCCCTCGTTATCGACCAGGCCCAGGCCCGTACCTTGCTGGCTCAAGTCGACGTGCCTTTGATCCTGCGCAAACTGTTCCGCGACCTCGCTGCCGGGCAAGCGGTGCAGCCGGCGCAACAGCTGGTGGCGTTTCCCGATGGCGCAGGGGACTTCATCAACTACCTGGGCGTATTGGCCGAAGACGGGGTGTACGGGGTCAAGACTTCGCCCTACATCGTGCGTGAACAAGGCCCCCTGGTGACGGCCTGGACCCTGTTGATGTCGATGCACAGCGGCCAGCCGTTGCTGTTGTGCGATGCTGCTGAATTGACCACCGCACGCACCGCCGCCGCCACGGCCTTGGCGGTAGATGCGCTGGCCCCGGCGGCGGCGCAACGCCTGGCGATCATCGGCAGCGGCAAGGTCGCCCAGGCGCACCTGCATTATGTGCAGAACCTGCGCGACTGGCAGCAAATCCGCCTGTACTCGCCAAGCCTGGGCAGCGCCAGCGCCGAAACGCGTGCGCAGTTGGCCAGCCTGGACCCGCGCCTGAGCCTCGCCGCAAGTTGTGAAGCCGCCCTGGAAGACGCGGATGTGATCCTGCTGTGCACCTCGTCCGCCGGGCCGGTCATCGACCCCTCGCGCCTGAGCAAACCCGCGCTGATCACCTCCATCAGCACCAACGCACCGCGTGCCCATGAAGTGCCGCCGCACTGCCTCAACCAGATGCACGTGTTCTGCGACTACCGCCAGACCACCCCGGATTCGGCCGGTGAGATGCTGATCGCCAGCGAGCGGCACGGCTGGGACAAACGTACGATTGTCGGCGACCTGCCCGAATTGTTCAGCGACATGGCCCAACGCCCCGACTACGATCGTCACGTCTTTTTCCGCTCCATCGGCCTGGGCCTGGAAGACATCGCACTGGCCAATGCCCTGTACCAACGCCAACGCTAATCAGGAGAGTGTTATGCACCAGGCAGACTTCATCATTATCGGCGGCGGCATCGCCGGCGCGTCCACCGGGTTCTGGTTGTCGCAGCACGGCAAGGTTCTGGTGCTGGAGCGTGAAAGTCACCCGGCCTATCACTCCACCGGGCGTTCGGCGGCGCTCTACACCGCCGCGTATGGCACCCCGCAAGTGCGGGCGCTGACCTTGGCCAGCCGGGCCTTCTTCGACCAGCCACCCGCAGGCTTTTGCGAACACCCACTGCTGACGCCCCGGGGCGAAATGACCGTGGATTTCAACGGTGACCCGGCCGAACTCGACAGCCAGTACCTGAGCGCCAAGGCCACCGTGGCGCAGGTGCAGCGCCTGACGGTCGATGAAGCCTGTGCACGCTTGCCGATCCTGCGCCGTGAAAAAGTCCACGGGGCAATCTACGACCCTACCGCCTGTGACATCGACACCGACGCCCTGCATCAAGGCTACCTGCGCGGTATCCGCCGCAACCAGGGCGAAGTGCGCACCGACAGCCATGTGCTGGGCTTGAGCCGCTACGCCGATGGCTTGTGGCAGGTGCGCACCCAAGATGCGACCTTCACCGCGCCGGTCATCATCAACGCCGCCGGTGCCTGGGCCGACCATATCGGCGGGCTGGCGGGCGCAGCGTCCATCGGCTTGCAGCCCAAGCGCCGCTCGGCCTTTGTCTTTGCTGGTCCCGAGGGCATGGACAGCCACGACTGGCCGATGCTGGTGGCCCTCGACGAAGCGTTCTACATGAAACCGGATGCCGGCATGTTCCTCGGCTCGCCGGCCAACGCCGACCCGGTAGAACCCCAGGATGTGCAACCCGAAGAGCTGGATATTGCCATGGGCATTTACCAGATCGAGGAAGCCACCACCCTGACCATCCGCCGCCCCACGCGCACCTGGGCCGGGCTGCGCAGTTTTGTGCAGGACGGTGATTTACTGTCGGGCTTTGACCCGCAAGTACCGGGACTGTTCTGGGTGGCAGCGCAAGGCGGCTATGGTATCCAGACCTCACCCGCCATGGGCCAGGCAAGCGCCGCCCTGGTGCGCGGCGAACCGCTGCCGGAGGCACTGACCCGGTTCGGCCTGGACGCTGGTATGCTCTCCCCGGTCCGCCTGGAGCCCCATTGATGAACACCGCCGAACAAGACAAGGTCATGCAGAACTTCCGCGCGATTGCCGATGCAATCGCCACGTTGTTCTTTCCCCATGCAGAAGTGGTGCTGCATGACCTGCGCACGCAAACCGTGGATTACATCGCCAATAACCTGTCCAAACGCAGCCTGGGTGACGACTCGTCCCTGGAGGACATGCTCGACGGTGACGTCAGCGAGGTGAATATCGGCCCTTACGAAAAGCTCA
Organism: Pseudomonas sp. FSL W5-0203; assembly: GCF_001896155.1. NCBI lineage: Bacteria > Pseudomonadati > Pseudomonadota > Gammaproteobacteria > Pseudomonadales > Pseudomonadaceae > Pseudomonas > Pseudomonas sp. FSL W5-0203. The sequence goes on along the minus strand of NZ_MPOR01000029.1, from coordinate 57,236 downwards.
ACTGGGATGGCCAGAAAATCCGCAGCCTGAGCACCGTGCTGCACGACCACAAAGGGCGCAGGCTGGCTGTGTTGTGCATCAACCTGAATATTTCAATGTTCGAAACAGCCAAGGCGGCGCTGGATTTATTCCTGTCGCCAAGCAAGCTGATCGCACAGCCGGACGCGCTGTTCCGTGATGACTGGCAGGAACGCATCAACACCTTCCTGCATGCCTGGCTGCGCGAGCGTCAGTTGAGCCTGAACCTGTTGACCCGCGACCACAAACGCGAACTGGTGCTGGCGCTGCATGCCGAAGGCGCATTCAAGGGCAAGAGCGCCTCCAACTATGTGGCCAATGTGCTGGGCATGGGGCGAGCGACGGTCTACAAGCACTTGAAGGAACTCAAGGGTTGAGCCCTTTCTGACCACGGCGCCGATTCCCTGTGGGAGCTGTCGAGCCCCGGCGAGGCTGCGAAGGGGCCGGCAAGGTCAACATTTGCACCGCCTGACCCACCGCTTTCGCAGCCTCGCTAAAGCTCGACAGCTCCCACATTGACCGCGTCTTTGCATCAGTCGCCGTAGATATCGGCCTTGAAGTACTGCTGTGAAATCTTCTGGTATTCGCCACTGGCGCGAATGCCGTCGATCGCCGCATTCAATTCGCTGACCAACTCGCCATTGCCCTTGCGTACTGCAATGCCGGCCCCCTCACCCACGTATTTCGGGTCCTTGAGCTCCGGGCCGACAAAGGCATAACCCTGCCCGCGCGGCATTGACAGGAAGTCGCTCAGGGGGATGGTGTCGGCAAAGATCGCATCCAGACGCCCCGCTGCCAGATCCATGTAGATTTCTTCGTTATTGCTGTAGCGCTTGACGTTGATGCCCTTGGGTTCGAACACCTCGGTGGCATAGCGGTCGGTGGTGGTGGCGCGCTGTACACCGACGTTCTTGCCCTTGAGGCTGGCGTACTGGTCATCCACCACGACGCCGTCCTTCATCACCAGGCGCGACGAGGTGAAGTAGTACTTGTGGGTGAAATCCACCGACTTCTTGCGGTCTTCGTTGATGGTCATGGACGACAACGCCATGTCGATCTTCTTGACCTTGAGGGACGGAATCAGCCCGTCGAACTCCCCTTCGATCCACACGCACTTGACCTTCATTTGCGCGCACAGGGCGTTGCCGATGTCGTAGTCGAAACCGACGATCTTGCCGTCGCCGGTCTTGGAGGCGAACGGGGGGTAAGCCGCCTCGATACCGATACGCAGGGTTTTCTCGGCGGCCAGCAGGTGGCTGGAAGCAAACAGGCTCAGGGCCAAGGCGGGAAGGAGATGGCGTTTCTTCATGGAGGGGTTCTCGCAAGTTGTTGTTGGTTTGGCAAGAGTGAAGAAAAACGTGCAGCAGCTATTTTGTACTTATAATTCCATACTGGACTTTTATGTGTTTCACCGTCAACAGGCAAAAAAATGTGGGAGGGCTTGAGCCTTCCCACATCAGATCCAGCAGCACAGCTTAAACCTTACTTGGACACCGGCATTGCAAACTCCGCGCCCTGCTCGATGCTCTCCGACCAGCGTTGCATGATCGACTTCTGCTTGGTGTAGAAGCGCACACCCTCGGTGCCGTAGGCATGCATGTCACCGAACAGGCTCTTCTTCCAGCCACCAAACCCGTGCCAGGCCATGGGCACCGGGATCGGCACGTTGATACCGACCATGCCCACCTCGATACGCCGCGCAAACTCACGAGCAATGTTGCCATCGCGAGTGAAGCAACTGACGCCGTTGCCAAACTCGTGGTCGTTGACCAACTTCACCGCTTCGGCAAAGTCGTTGACGCGCACACAGGCCAACACCGGGCCGAAGATTTCTTCGCGGTAGATGCTCATGTCCTGGGTCACGTGGTCGAACAAGGTCGCGCCGAGCCAGAAGCCGTTTTCCAGGCCGGGTTCGGTGGGCACGTAGTCACGGCCATCGAGCAGCAACTGCGCGCCGGCTTGTACACCCTGCTCAATGTAGCCACTGATGCGTTCCAGCGCGGCCCGCGACACGATCGGGCCCATCTCGGCTTTGAGATCGCGGCCATCGGTGATGCGCAGCAACTTGGCGCGTTCGGTCAAAGCGGCGATCACCTTGTCGCCCACATCACCCACCAGCACCGCCACCGAGATCGCCATGCAGCGCTCGCCGGCACTGCCGTAGGCGGCGCCCATCAGCGCATCCACGGTGCGTTCGATATCGGCGTCGGGCATCACCACCATATGGTTTTTCGCCCCGCCCAGGCCTTGCACGCGCTTGCCATTGCGGGCGCCGCTCTCGTAGATGTATTGGGCAATCGGCGTGGAGCCGACGAAGCTCACGGCCTTGACGTCCGGGTGTTCGATCAGCGCGTCCACCGATTCTTTATCACCCTGCACCACATTGAACACGCCTTTGGGCAGGCCGGCTTCATGCAGCAACTCGGCCATGAACAGCGACGCGCTCGGGTCAGTCGGGCTGGGCTTGAGGATAAAGGTGTTACCCGCCGCAATAGCGATGGGGTACATCCACATCGGTACCATCACCGGGAAGTTGAACGGCGTCACGCCGGCGACCACGCCCAGCGGCTGGCGCATCGTCCAGTTGTCCATGCCACGGGAGACCTGGTCGGAGTGTTCGCCCTTGAGCAGGTTGGGAATGCCGCAGGCAAATTCGAGAATGTCGATGCCACGGTCGACTTCGCCCTGGGCATCGGTGAAGACCTTGCCGTGCTCGGCGACGATGATGCGCGCCAGGTCGTCCTTGCGTTCGCGCAGCAGGTGCAGGTATTGGAACAACACGCGGGCGCGACGGATCGGCGGGGTGTCGGCCCAGCCGGCAAACGCAGCCTGGGCGGCGGCGACGGCTTCGGCCACGGTCTGGCGGCTGGCCAGGGCCACACGGGCGGTGACTTCACCGGTGGCCGGGTTGTAGACGTCCTGGTAACGGTCATCGCGGCTGACGCGCTGGTCGTTGATGTAGTGCTCGATGGTTGCAGTCATGGCAGTCGATCCAGATGGGTGGCGTTGGTCCACACGATAGGCTTTCGCTTTGTTCCGAACCAGAGCAGAATTCAGAACTTATTGTCCTTATATGCGAACAATACACCCATGGAAAAGGCTGAGATCGAAGGGTTGTGGACCCACATTCACTGGCTGTCAGTGCTGGAGGAACAAGGCACCTACACCGCTGCCGCCGCGCGCCTGGGGGTGAGTAAATCGGCGGTGAGCCAGCGCATTTCCGACTTGGAAAAGGCCACCGGCACGCGGCTGGTGACGCGCACCACCCGCAGCGTGCGGCTGACCGATGCGGGGCTGTCGTTGACCCGCGAAGTACGCAGCGCCTACGCGCAGATCGCCCGCAGTTTTTCCTCGGTGCGCGACTCGGTCGGGGAAATACGCGGGCTGGTGCGCCTGACCGCCCCCGTGGCGTTCGCCCGGCAACAACTGGTGCCGCACCTGTCCGGCTTTTTGCAGCTGTACCCTCAGGTGCGTATCCAATTGGACGTCTCCGATGCCTTGAGCTCATTGGCCGCCGAGGGTTACGACCTGGCGGTGCGCCACGGCTTCCAGGTGCCCGAAACCCACGTGGCCTGGAAGCTGTGCGACACCAACTCGGTACTGGTCGCCACCCATGACTACCTGCAACACCACGGTGACCCCCTCGAGCCGGGCGACCTGTCGGCCCACAACTGCCTGTTTTACCCACGCGGCACCGACCAGCCCGCCTGGACCTTTGAACGCGGCAGCCAGCCCCTCGAGCGCCTCACCGTGCCTATCGCCGGCAGCTTCGCCACTAATAACAGCGAAGCCTTGCGCGACGCCGCACTCAACCACCTGGGCATCGCCCTGCTACCGGACTTCAGCGCCCAGGCGGCGCTGGCCGCTGGCAAGGTGGTGCAGGTATTGAAGGACTGGACACTCAAAGGCGCATTTGCCGATGAGATTTACCTGATTCGGCCCTACTCACCCCATGTGCCCAAGTCGGTGAGTGCGTTGGTAGCCTACTTGAAGGCGCAGCTGTCGGGAGGGTTCCAATAGGTGGGAGCGCAGGCCTAATCCTGTCAAATACTTGCCTGATCCTCTGAACTTGAGGGCAATCGGATAGATAGCCCTTGCGCGTTGGTCTAGAGTTCGACGATGGGCGACTTCCAGTCGCACCGCTCCTATAAGAACTCAGCACCACCAACCGATGATCAGCAGGTGAGCCCGCATGGAATTACGTATCAACCAAAAGGCCTATCAGGTCGATGCCGAAGCCGACACCCCGTTGTTGTGGGTGATCCGCGATAACCTGGGCATGACCGGCACCAAATACGGCTGCGGCCTGGCCCAGTGCGGCGCCTGTTCGGTGCTGGTGGACGGCAATGTGGTGCGCGCCTGCGTGACGCCCGTGGCCGGCGTGGTCGGTCGCGAGATCACCACCATCGAGGCCGTCGAGGCCGATGACGTGGGCAAGCGTGTGGTGGCGGCCTGGGTCGAACATCAAGTAGCGCAATGCGGTTACTGCCAGTCCGGGCAGGTGATGGCGGCCACGGCGCTGCTCAAGCACACCCCCGCGCCGACCAAGGCGCAGATCGACGCGGCGATGGTCAACCTCTGCCGTTGCGGCACCTACAACGCCATCCATGCCGCCATGGATGCCTTGGCCGCCGGGAAGGAGACCGCCTGATGAACACCAACGAGATCATTCCCGGCGTGACCCTGGGCGAACCGATCAACCTGTCCCGTCGCCGCTTCCTGGCCAGCACCGCGGTGGGCGCGTTGGTGATCGGTTTCGGCTTGCCACTGGGCACCTCCCGCGTGCAAGCCGCGACCGGCGCCGCCGCTGAACGCGGCACTCAAGTACCCGCCTTCCTGGAAATTCGCCCCGACGGCAGCGTGCGCCTGCTCAGCCCCTTCATGGAAGGCGGCCAAGGCACTCACACCGCCATGGCGCAGATCGTCGGTGAAGAATTGGATGCCGACCCGGCCACGTTCATTGTCGAAGCGGCCCCGCCCGGCGAAGCCTATGTGGTGATGGAAAATGGCCTGCGCATCACCGGCGGCAGCATGTCGGTGCGCATGAGCTACCCGACCATGCGCCGCCTCGGCGCCCTCGCCCGCGCGATGCTGATGCAAGCCGGCGCCGAGCAACTGCGCGTACCGCTCAGCGAGCTGACCACCCAGCCCGGTCGCGTGGTGCACGCCGCTTCCGGCCGCTCCCTGGGCTACGGCGAACTGGCAGGTGCCGCCCTGGATATGCCGGTGCCCGACCCGGCCAGCATTACCCTGCGCGACCCGAGCCAGTTCCGCTGGATCGGCAAACCGGTCAAGCGCCTGGATGCCTATGACAAATCCACCGGCAAGGCGCAGTACACCATCGACCTGAAAATCGACGGCATGCTCCATGCCGCCGTCCAGCATGCGCCACGCCTGGGCATGACCGTGGGCAGCCTGCGCAACCAGGCGCAGGTGCAAGCCATGAAAGGCGTGCATTCGGTTCACACCCTGCCCGGCGCCGTGGCTGTGGTAGCCGAGCGTTGGTGGCATGCCAAGCGGGCCGTCGAAGCCATCCAGGTCGAATGGCTTGAAGCCGCCGCCGACTCCACCGTGCGGGCGATGCCGGCGGATTTTTCCAGCGACAAGTACCGCGACTTCCTCGCCGCCCAGCAAGGCCCGGCCCGCGATGACGAAAACGAAGGCGATGTGGCCGGCGCACTGGCCAGCGCCAAAACCCGCGTCGAAGCCACCTACCACAACCAGTACCTCAACCATGCCCAGCTGGAACCGCCTTCAGCCCTGGCACGCTTTAACCCCGACGGCACGCTGGAGGTGTGGCTGCCTAACCAGGCGCCGGATATGTTCCGTGCCGACATCGCCAAGCGCACCGGCCTGAGCACTGAGCAAATCACCCTGCACTCACCGTTGCTGGGCGGCTTTTTCGGCCGGCATTTCCTGTATGACTCGGCAAACCCTTACCCGCAAGCCATTGCGTTGGCCAAGGCGGTGGGCCGGCCGATCAAGCTGATCTGGAGCCGTGAAGAAGAATTTGTGCGCGATGTATTGCGCCCCGTCGCCGTGGTCAAGTTCCGCGCCGCACTGGATGACAAAGGCCTGCCGGTGGCCATCGAAGCGGTCAGCGCCACCGAAGGCCCCACAGAAGCCATCGCCGGCAAACAGGGCGACGCCATCGACCCTACCGCCCTGGAAGGCTTGTCGGGCAAGAGCTATGCGATCCCCAACAAACGCATTGCGCAGATCTACGTCAAAGGTCCCGCCATGCTCGGTTACTGGCGTTCGGTGGGTAACTCGCTCAATGACTTTTTCTACGAAGCCTTCCTGGACGAACTGGCCGACAAAGGCGGCCATGACCCCTATGAACTGCGCCTGCACCTGCTGCGCGACAACCCGCGCCTGACCACCCTACTGCAAGCGGCCGCCGAGCTGTCTGGCGGTTGGAAGCGTGGGCCCTACACCGCCGAAGACGGCACCCGCCGTGCACGCGGCGTGGCCATGGCCTCGCCGTTTGGCTCCCATGCAGCGGTGGTGGCCGAGGTGTCGATCGAGAACGGCCAGGTCAAGGTTCATCACATCTGGGAAGCGATTGACCCGGGCAGCATCGTCAACCCGGCGATTGTAGAGGCGCAGGTCAACGGTGCCGTGGCCTTGGGCCTGTCGCAAACCTTGTTGGAGGAAGCGGTGTACGTGGATGGCAAGCCACGGGCGCGCAACTACGACCTTTATCCGGTGCTGCCGCCTTCGCGTATGGCGCAGGTACACGTGAAGATCGTGGAGAGCGGAGAAAAAATGGGCGGTATCGGCGAACCGCCGTTGCCGGCTGTGGCCCCCGCCGTGGCGAATGCCGTGGCGCAGCTGACCGGCCAACGCATCCGCAGTCTGCCTTTGAGCCGTTACACCTTCAGCTAACCGACAGGGAATGCCCATGAATAACCGCCGATTCGCAAGAACCGCAGGGTGGCTGGTGCTGCCCTGCGTGGTCGCCGCCGGCCTGCTGGCCTGGTATGTCACCCGCGAGCCTGCCTCGCCTTTTGAACAGCAACAGGCCACGAGCTTCGACCCCGCGTTGGTCACTCGCGGCGAATACGTCGCGCGAGTGAGTGACTGCGTGGCCTGCCACAGCCTGGCCGGCAAGCAGCCATTCGCTGGTGGCCTGGAAATGGCCACTCCGCTGGGGGCGATCCACGCCACGAACATCACCCCCGACCGCGAGCATGGCATCGGTGCCTATAGCCTGGCCGACTTCGACCGCGCCGTACGCCACGGCGTAGCACCGGGCGGGCGACGGCTCTACCCGGCCATGCCCTACCCGTCTTATGTGAAGCTCAGCGACGATGACATCCAGGCGCTGTACGCATTTTTCATGAAAGGTGTGCAACCGGCCAACCAGCCTAATATCCCCAGCGACATTCCCTGGCCGCTCAACCTGCGTTGGCCCATCGCCCTGTGGAACGGTGTGTTTGCACCGACCGCGACCTATGCCGCCAAGCCCGGCCAGGACGCACTGTGGAACCGGGGCGCCTATATCGTCCAAGGCCCCGGCCACTGCGGCAGTTGCCACACGCCACGAGGGCTGGCGTTCAACGAAAAGGCCCTGGACGAATCCGGCGCGCCGTTCCTGGCCGGTGCCCTGCTCGACGGCTGGTACGCCCCCAGCCTGCGCCAGGACCACAACACCGGCCTGGGGCGCTGGAGTGAGGAACAGATCGTGCAGTTCCTCAAGACCGGTCGCAACCAGCATGCCGTGGTCTATGGCTCGATGACCGAAGCCTTCAACAACTCCACGCAGTTCATGCAGGACGATGACCTGGCCGCAATCGCTCGCTACCTCAAGTCACTGCCCGGCGACCCGCAGCGTGACGGCAGCCCCTGGCAGTATCAAGCGGCAACAGCGCGCCAGGATGCTCCCGGCGCCCATACTTACGCGACCCGCTGCGCCTCCTGCCATGGGCTCGACGGCAAAGGCCAGCCCGACTGGATGCCGCCCCTGGCCGGCGCCACCTCGGCCCTAGCCACGGAAAACGCCTCCGCGATCAACATCACCCTCAACGGCTCACAACGCGTGGTCACCGCCGGGATGCCAGACGCCTACCGCATGCCCGCGTTTCGTGAGCAATTGTCCGACCAGGAAATCGCCGACGTGCTGAGCTACGTGCGCGGTACCTGGGGCAACCACGGCGGCGCGGTCGATGCAAAGGCCGTGGGCAAGTTGCGTGGGCATACCGACCCGGCGAGCAGTAGCCCTATCATCCTGCATATGCGCTGATCGGTCGCGATCAACTATGGGAGCTGGCCATGCATTGCCCACAAAATCAGCGCCTGGCACAGGTCCCCTGTGGGAGCGGGCTTGCCCGCGAAGGCGGACTGTCAGTCACTGCATCGTTAACTGAACCACCGCTATCGCAGGCAAGCTAGCTCCCACATTCGGCAATGAGCATCAATGATATAAGCGGCGGCTGGCAGGCCGCTCTATTTGCTCTCGTCCGCCTTGCCTTCCCGCATCTGCACCGACGACTGGGTGCCACTGTTGTTGTCTTTAGTGGCGTTGTCAGCGTTGTCAAAACAGCCGTGCAGCAGGAACGCGCTGCACAGGCCCACGCACATATAAAGCTTCTTCATGATCGTTCACCTGTTGGCAAGTGTGTGTTATCGGCGTGACGAAAGCAGAATTCGTCCGCCCATGATCTATCTGTCTGGAACAGAAGCGCTGGCGTTCAAAAAATAGCCCCTTGGCTGACGAATGGGGCCGCGTGTTATTCAAACGGGATCACCGAAATCTTGCCGTTGCGCTCAAGAATCGCGAAGCGGATCTGCTTGAGTTCGACAAGCCCTTGGGTAGACCGGGCCGCCTCAAGAATGTCGCCCTCGTCCAGGCGCGCATGCTTGAGCCTTTTATGCAGCACCTGGCCTTGCTCGACCAGCACCGTCGGCCCGCCATCGAGCACCCGTGCGAACCAGGCTGAACACTGCTTGGCCAGCGAGAAGCCAATGTCGATGGCAATGAGGGTGGCGATGACCAGCACGGCGTTGGTCATCGAGAAATCTTCGCCCAGCAACGCCTGTTGGGTGGCTTCGCCGATGACCATCAACAACACCAGGTCAAAGGTGGTGAGCTCGGCCAGCGTGCGCCTGCCGGCAACTTTGAACAGCACCAGCAGCACCAGGTAAATCGCCACAGCCCGCAGTACAGAGTCCATGGTTGCCCCCTCGGATCATTGAATGGGAAACGACCGATTCATACGGATTAGGTGACCACCGCGCCGCGGTGGTTCATTCTTTCGACACGTCTCGACCACCATCTAAAAAGATGATGGTTTCAGCGCAACTGAATCGTTGAAATGATCGAAATTTCGGCAATAACCCAGTTGATACCGGTGCGTTGGCAGCGGGTCACAGCTCTATATCGATCACGCTGAAGAAGGAACCCCTGTCATGAACGACTCACAACGCGCCTGGGAACTGGCTATGGTGCTGATTGCCAATGGCCGGATCCCCTTCGACCCCGCCAACCCGAGTGGGTCGGTGAAAATCCTTTCCAAGCATCTGCAAGCGCTCGAAGAAGCACTGCGTGAACAGGCCACAGACGTCGCCACGCATGAGCGCCTGGGCAAGAACAACAGCCGCAGGCCCTCGTTGGTGTGTGCCGACTAGGCGTCAGGCTTTGGTTCGGTTACAGCCGATCCGACTCGGCAACTGGCCCTGCCTGGCCTTCAGTGTGGCTTGCAGCGCTTGCGGCAAGGTGCTCCAGAACGTCAGCCCGGAGCGCTCTTCGATGTGATCCACGGTGACCTGGTAATCACAGAAGTCTGCGCCCTTGGGGGTTTCCTGGTTCATCACGAATGAGGCGTACAGGCCCGTTTCCGGCGAACTGCCGACCACGATGATTTTCCAATAGCCACTGGGGATGGTGTGCACTTTGTTCGTGCCCGGCAACGAGCCGACAAAATGTTCATACAACGGGCCGGTAGCCACATACACCTGATCGACGCCTGGTTCCTTGCTGAGGTTGCGCTCCTGGTCTTCCAGGCGCGCCCAGGGCCCCTGGTTGAGCTCGGCCTTTTGCGGGGTGATGTTCGACAAGTAGTTGAGCGTTTGCCAATCGGCCACCCCGGCCATCGAAGCCAGGTTGGCCTGATGCCCACGGTCGATTTTGAGCGCGACGTTGGCGCCGTTGTAATCCACCGGGTCCAGGGTTTCCCCGGCTGGAATATCCGGGTCGGTGCGCCAGTCACGGGAGCGCCCGCTGGCGGCAGTGGTCTTAGTGATCTTGTAGGAGACCCAGTTGGCAAACTTGGTCGAGCCGTTGTTGTTCAACGTGTAGGCCTGGCGGTTCAACGTCACTGGGCTGCCGCCGGTGGGGCAGCCAACCGCGCAGTTATCGAACGGCAAGGCTGGCGCAGGGAGGACGGCGGATTGGCGTGTGGGCGTGGTACAGGCGGCCATCAACGGGATCAACGAAAACGCCAGGTACTTGAACGATGTGCTTCCTTGCATGGTGTTACTCCTTGGGATGTATCTGTTAAAAGACTGAATGGCCTCGGCCGATGCGCTTCCTGCGCAAGTCGAGATAACCATTGGAACACATAAACATTTCTAAACAACGACCGCAACCAGGCCAACAAACGTAACCCCTTCGCACCCTGTAACTGTGCTATAGCGGGCGATAGCATCGCCTCATCAATGCACAAGGGACTGTCATCAAGCACGTGGGGGCAAATGTTCAAACAGAGGATGCTCCACGACCATGGCTGAATACCTTCTTCCTCCCGCTGCCCCACACTGGCTGATCCGCCAAGCCACCCCCGACGATGTGCATGCCTTGGTCGCACTGGATGCCTACGCAACCGAGCATGCCAGCCGTCGTGTGTTTATCTATGACGCCGTGGTTCGCCAGCAATGCTTGGTAGCCGCCGACGCTAACGTGTGCGCCGGCTACCTAGTGCTCACCCACGACTTTTTCAACCATGGGTTTATTGCGCTGGTGGTGGTTTCACCGCTGTACCAGCGCCAAGGCGTCGCCCTTCGTCTGCTGTCAGCGGCCGAAGCAGCCTGCAAGACGCCCAAGCTGTTCGCATCGACCAATGCCTCCAACGGCGCGTCCCAGGCCCTGCTGACGAAAGCCGGCTTTATTCCCAGCGGGCAGATCGAGAATCTGGACGATAACGACCCTGAACGTGTGTACGTCAGGTTCATTCGCTGAGCTCCATAAGGTGCCTTCTGCGCGGGCGGGAACCTTTTCTCGAATGCACAATCTGTGGTTCACCCTTTTGAACCGATTGAGACCCTGCGCATGCTTGTGAAAAAAGCCGTCCTCTGCCTGGCACTGCTAAGTGCCGGCTTCATCGCAGGCTATGCGGCCAAACCCACCCCGCAGTTGCAAGTCACCGCTGGCCAACTGATGGAGTGCGGCGAACTCATGATCCCGACGCTTGGGATGTGAGCCGCGCATACCCAGGTAAAAGCCGTTTCAGCCGCTCGACGTCACGTGCGCAGGATGCACGTTGAACCCATTGCGCCCCGCCGCCTTCGCACCGTAAAGCGCTGCATCGGCCGCCTCGACCAAACCCAACACCGGCTCCAGCCGTGAGCCCATGCCCGTCGCAACGCCGATACTCACGCTCACGCGCCCGAAGGGGCTGCCTGGGTGTGTGATGTTCTCCTGCTGCAGCCGCGAAAGAATACGTTGCGCGACCACCGCAGCGCCTGTGCTGTCAGTCGCGGGCATGATGATCGCCATTTCTTCTCCGCCATAGCGCGCCACCAGGTCCGACGGGCGCCGCACGCACGTTTCCAATAACGTGCTGACTGCCTGCAAGCACGCATCTCCCGCGACGTGACCAAAGGCATCGTTGAAGCGTTTGAAATGGTCGATATCGAGCATCAGCAATGCCAGCGACGTACCTTCGCGCTGCGCCCGACGCGCTTCCACGGCCAGCGTTTCGTCAAAACAGCGGCGGTTGGCCAGGCCGGTCAGCGCGTCCTTTTTCGCTAATAGCGCCAATTGCCGATTGGAGTCGAGCAACTGTTGCTGGGCGACACGCAACGCCTCTTCCGCCGCCGTACGCCTGCGGATATCCAGGATCAGAAACCAGCCGATCAGCCCCGTCAGCCCCAGCAGCCCCGCCACCACGACCGCTGACAGTGCCGCCTCGATGCGCCACGCCGCGAGGGCTTCGTGCTTGCCCAACGCGACCGTGGTGATCAGCGGCAGGGTTTCGCTTTTGCGAAAGGCATAGAGTCGCTCTACCCCGTCCAGGCTGGAGGTATAGGCCGCAGTGCCCACAGGCTGGTCGACGAGGTACTTGGAATAAATAGGCGAGGTGGAAAAGTTGCGGCCCATGTCCTGCTCGCGGAAGGGGTAACGCACCAGCAACGTGCCGTCGGCGTAGGACAGGCCGATGGCGCCCTCCTGGCCTACATCGAGCTTGCCGAATACCCGCAGAAAGTTTTCCACCCCCAGGGTCACAGCGACCACGCCAGCGAAGTTGCCGGCCGCGTCGTTGAAACGGCGGCTGATGGTCACCACCCATTCATGGTTGGCGCGGCTTTGAATCGGCGGGCCAATAAAAGGTTCAGCGCTCGGATCGTCGCGATGGTGGATGAAATAGGCCCGATCACTGCTATTGGCGCCCTCCGGAATCGCACGATTGGAAGACAGCAGCCACCGGCCCTGATGATCATAAATGGTGATGCCGCTGAGCTGCGGCATCAGCGGCTGCTGTCGGTTGATCAGCGTACTGATGCGCTGGATTTGCACCGGGCCACTGCCTTCGGTTTCCAGGCGCTCCACCAACCCCAGCAACAGCAACGAGCTTTGCCGCACGATGCCTTCGGTATAGGTGTTAAGGGCCTGGGTCAGGTTCAAGCCATGCACGTCCACTTCCGCCAGCGCACGGTCGCGGGAAGACAGGACTTTCCAAATCGTCAGCGAAGTCAGGGAACAGCCGATCACCAACAGCAACAGCATCACAAGACGGGTATCACGCTTCACGTCAGCACCTTAAGGAAGTCCGGTTTCCATCCAGCCATCATTCGAACGTCGGTACTCACAGGGGCAACCGGTTCCAGAGTGCCAGCATACAAGCAGTCTGTGCGAGCTGCAGCTACAGAGTGTGCGGCTGAGCGCCGGCCAGAGGAGCCAGCGCCTTTAATGACCACTATCAAAACAGGGTATTGAATGCTAAACCAACCGTTAAGGTCGCTATTAATTCAATATCAATCGACGCAGAAAAACTTATACGAAGCGGCACTTTCTGAGCCTACTTGTACAAGTTTCATCTGCCACTCTACCGTTCATCGCCCTTTTTAAAAAATTTCAAAACATCTGCGCACTTTCCCTTATCAGAAAAGATGTCCGTTGCATAAACGGGCAACTAGCGAAACGACATTTCAAAACTGGGAGTATTGTTATGACGACGAGCAATAAAAACCCTGGAAACTTTGCCAACGATCGCGAAAAAGCATCAGAGGCGGGAAAGAAAGGTGGACAGGCCTCTGGCGGCAACTTCGCCAACGACCGCGAGAAAGCCTCGGAAGCCGGGCGTAAAGGCGGCCAGAACAGTCATGGTGGTGGACGTAAGTCCTGACCACACGGGCAGTACCGCTGTTCCGTTCGTTAACAAAGGGCATTGATCATGCGTGCGTCCATTGATAATCAGCGCGGCGAGCCAGCTCGCAGGCCGATTGTAGAAGTGCGAACTAAAGCAAGGACTGGCCTGCGTTCTAATACGTCTGCGTGTTACGAACATCAGCAACTTGCTGAACAAGCCGAAGCCACGATAAGTGCATCTAAAACGCCACCCTTGTGTGAAAGGCACTTATAACCGTGCAGCTTGACTCACGCGCCTAAGTGCACGTTTCCAGCACAATCGAAGTGAACGTTACATTACCGACATAACGACGAGGTAACTGAACATGACTACTCAAGACAAGCAAGGCCAGATGAGCGTCAGCGAAGCCGGTAAAAAAGGCGGCGAAGCCACTTCTGCGTCCCATGACAAAGAGTTCTACCAGGAGATCGGCAGCAAAGGTGGCCAAAACAGTGGCGGGAACTTCAAGAATGATCCCGAGCGCGCCGCTGAAGCCGGCAGCAAAGGCGGCCAGAACAGCGGGGGCAATTTCAAGAATGACCCCGAACGCGCCGCCGAGGCGGGCAGCAAAGGCGGCCAGAACAGTGGCGGCAATTTTGCCAACGACCGTGAAAAAGCTTCCGAAGCCGGGCGTAAAGGTGGCGAACACAGCCACGGCGGCGGACGCAAAAGCTGATGTGCTTGATGCAGGGGAGCCATGCTCCCCTGCTTTCATTGATGAGGGACACCATGCCTTTACACATTATCAACTTCACCGCACCGGTCACCGCTTCTACGTGCAGCCAACTGATTGAAAAAGCCTCGTTGGCCGTACAACAAGATGCCCAGGGCCTGGTACTGAATATCGCCACCATGGGTGGTGAATGCAGCTACGGCTTTACGATGTACAACTTTTTATTGTCCCTGCCGATTCCGGTGCATACCCATAACCTCGGCACCGTGGAATCCATGGGCAATATCATCTTTCTGGCTGGTGAGCGCAGGACCGCCTGCAAGCACAGCAAATTCCTGTTCCACCCCTTCCACTGGCATGTGCAAGGCGCGGTTGACCATTCGCGCATGTCCGAATACGCGATGAGCCTCGATTACGACTTGCAGTTGTACGCACGCATCGTGGCCGAGCGCACCGCCGATGCCGTCGAAAAACTGGAGACCGAAAAGTACCTGATCGCCGCGCCCCGCATTCTTGATCCGCAACAAGCGCTGACCGCCGGCTTGATCCATGGGATCGAACTGCCCGTGATCAAGGCGGAGTTCGTGAGCAGCTTCATTCACTCCTAGCACCTTTTATTCAATAGGGGAGCCTCACAATGGACGAAGAAACGATCCGACTCACCGCGTACCGCATTTGGGAACAGCAAGGGAAGCCTGACGGTCAGGATTTCGTGCACTGGTTACAAGCCAGGGAGGAGCTGACAACCCCGCCGACTGACGGCCTGGCAGGCTCGATAGAAAGTAGCGTCACCCCGCCCAACCCGGACCGATCAAAGCGCCAGGCGACCGCCGCCGGGCAAAAAACCCGCAGCAGAAAACCCAACAGTTGAACCCACAGAGCCGAGAGTGAGGACGCGCCTGTCGATAAACCTGCCAGGGTTCTAAAACATCGGCAGCCGTCCAAGCGTCATCCCCGCCCCGCCGCCTCTCGATACTGGCATTAAAACATCAACTAATCGCTTGTTTGAATTCTTCCTTTTTAGCAGTTGAAAACGCCCATTTCTTAATCGAGAGTGGCCGTTCATTCAGGGAGGAATCGATGTGATCCATCTACAAGCGAACCGAAGTTGCCTGCAATGCAAACAACCCTACGAATCGACGCTGGATGACCCCGACTTTCTGGTGTCGTCGGCCTCTGACATGCTCTGCCCGGCCTGCAAGCAACACTATGCAGCCGACCTGATGAAAGAGGCACTTCAACGCAGCGTGCAAAAGTTGTGCATGTTGCAGGAGCGACGCAAACAACAGTAAACACGCGCCTCGCCCCTACCGCCACCCGCATGGACACCGTCCATTAAAAATACATTCATTCGGGTGGCGGCGGCACATAAGGCTTTGCAATAAACGGGATACTCCCAGACGGGCGCCATCTTACATTCTCAAGACCGTAGCGCTCGGCCAGCGGTTTACTGATGCGTTTGATCTTTTCATTACGCGACCTGGGAATAATGCCAATGCCTGCATCGCAACAGGCCCAATGCCACGCCTCTGCGTTATTCATCACCTCCGCTCTTATAATGAAAGACTTAGGCTCGTGGTGGTATTCGTATTCGATGACATATAAAGAATTTTTCATAACCTCTCCTTCTGATTTTTTTGTTATTTGCTCAGAACGAAGGTTCAGAAATTTTAATGTTTTAATGACGACGATCACGCACTTGCTGTTGCACTACCGTTCGTCGGCCTCGCATTAAAAAAATAAAACTGCTCATGCTTCTTTTGTTTCTTAATACTGAGTCTGTTCACTCCAGGCTCTTGGTAAAAACTCCTGTCTTGCCCGCACTCTGTGCGGGCTTTTTTATTTTGCCGCACGCTACACCCTATGGCGAGGGAGCTTGCTCCCGTGACGGCCGGGCAGCCGACGCTTGTCCAACCGACGCACCGAGGTCCAAGCTTGCCTGTCGGACCAAAATCCTCGTCGGCTGTCAGGCTGCCTTCGCGAGCAAGCCCGCTCCCACATTTGGATCGTTTGGGATCAGGAAGATAGGCGCCGGCTGTCAGGCCGTCATCGCAGGCAAGCCAGCTCCCACATTCAAGATCGCGGAGCCACTCAATCGTCGTCGTGCACGTGAGCGTCAGCACAGGGCAGTCGGCCGGACTCACCTCCGGCAATCCGTTCCGCCTGATCAATACCGCGTTTGAGCGCGTCATTCACCGTCCATTCGGCACCCGGCAACTGCTTGATGCGTTCAACCACGCATTGCCCCGTCGCGGTATAAACGCAGAGCAGCACTTCAATATCAGCGTCCTCCCGCTCTCGGGCCCTGACTTCGATATGGCAGCCGTTTTCGACTTCCCGGGTGAAGCATTTTTCTTTCAGTGCTTTTGAGACCCAGGCTTTATAGGTGTTGCCACGTATAAACATAGCGCTTCTCCAAAACCGTTAGTGGGGTTGGCCATCAACTAACGACTGAAATCCCTAACCAGAATTCAGACTTTCTGCAAGGCCACCTCCATCATGCACCGATGAAAACCTTTTACCGTTTCGCCTGTTAAACCGTTCGTCAGGCGAGGAAACAAATTGTTAAACCAACCCACCGGGCTCTATTCAAAATGTTCGGGAGCGCGGCGAAAGGCGCCCTGCAGAGCGGCAGCAAAAGCCAATAAAACCGAGCAGTAGAAGCACTTTTTCTACTGACGGCACCTTATTGCCGAGTGTTTAACACCTGACGGCTCCTGAGGTTAACAAGCGCTTCGCTTAGTTAACGCTTGAGCACTGATTCGGCACAGCAAAACGCAAGTTTCCAATACAGGAGCAAGGCATGAAACGAGCGATGGGTTATTGCCTGGTCACTATCACCAGCCTCTTCTTACTCACCAGTTGCAACCTGGTGGTATTCAACCCCAAGGGGCAAGTAGCAACCGATGAGCGCGACCTGATTATTCTCGCTACGGGCCTGATGCTGCTGGTGGTCGTTCCGGTGATTGTGATGATGTTTGTCTTCGCCTACCGCTACCGCGCCACCAATAAAAAAGCGCGTTACTCCCCCCGCTGGGCCAGTTCGCACAAAATCGAAGCGGTGGTATGGGGCGTTCCCCTGCTGATCATCATCGTCCTGGGGTGGGTGACGTGGGAGACCACCCACGCACTCGACCCCTATCGCCCGCTGGAGTCAGACACCCCGCCGATCAATGTGCAGGTGGTGGCCACCGACTGGAAATGGCTGTTTATCTACCCTGACCTGGGCATCGCCAGCGTCAACGAACTGGCCCTGCCGGTACACACGCCGGTAAGTTTCACCGTCACCTCCGACGCGGCCATGACCTCGTTCTTTATTCCCGCACTCGGCGGGCAGATCTACGCCATGGCCGGCATGCAGACCAAGTTGCACCTGATCGCCAACGAAACCGGTGAGTTCAGAGGGATTGCCGCCAACTACAACGGCCCCGGTTTTTCCGACATGCATTTCACCACGCTGTCCTTGAGCACTGCCGACTTTCAAACCTGGGTGACAAAGGTCAAGGGCGCGGCCACCTCTCTGGACCACAGCACTTACGCGCAATTGGCCAAGCCGACCCTCAAGCACCCGGTGACCTATTACTCGGCGGTACAGGAGCGCTTGTTCCTGGACATCGTCGATAAATACGAAGGCATGAACAAGGCCAATAAACCCCGGCGCTCGCCATTGAGCGACGCTGCACAACGCACCGATCAACACCCAAGTCTGCTGGCTGAGGAGCGGTAACCATGTTCGGAAAACTGTCGTGGGACGCGATCCCAACCACTGAACCCATTGTGATGTACACCCTGGCCATCGTCGGCCTGATCGGGGTGGCGTTGGTGGGCTCGATTACCTGGAAACGCAAGTGGGGCTATTTGTGGCGCGAATGGTTCACCTCGGTGGACCACAAGAAGATCGGTTGCATGTACATCATCGTCGCCCTGGTGATGCTGCTGCGTGGGTTTTCTGATGCGATCATGATGCGCACCCAACAAGCCATGGCCGCCAGCGGCGGGCCGGGTTACCTGCCGCCGGAACATTACGACCAGATCTTCACCGCCCACGGCGTGATCATGATCTTCTTCATGGCCATGCCCTTCGTGGTCGGCTTGATGAACATCGTCGTGCCGTTGCAGATCGGCGCTCGGGATGTGGCCTATCCGTTTCTCAACGCCCTGAGTTTCTGGCTGTTCGTGGTGGGTGCGGCGCTGGTGAACATTTCGCTGGGGGTCGGTGAGTTCGCGCGCACCGGCTGGGTCGCGTATCCGCCGTTATCCGAGCTGGGCTACAGCCCCGGCGTCGGCGTGGATTACTACATCTGGTCATTGCAGATATCCGGCATCGGCACGCTGCTCACGGGGGTGAATTTCTTCGTCACCATCCTGAAGATGCGCACCGAAGGCATGACGCTGTTCAAGATGCCGGTGTTCACCTGGAATGCGCTGTGCACGTCGGTGCTGATCCTGGCGGCATTCCCGATCCTCACCGCCACCCTGTTGATGCTGACCCTGGACCGTTACCTGGGTATGCATTTTTTCACCAACGAGGCCGGCGGCAACCCGATGATGTACGTGAACCTCATCTGGGCCTGGGGGCATCCGGAGGTGTACATCCTGATCCTGCCCGCGTTCGGGGTGTTTTCCGAGATTGCCGCCACCTTCAGCAGCAAGCGGCTGTTCGGCTACGTGTCGCTGGTATGGGCGACCATCGCGATCACCGTGTTGTCGTTCATCGTGTGGCTGCATCACTTTTTCACCATGGGCGCGGGGGGCAACGTCAACGCGTTCTTCGGCATCATGACGATGATCATCGCGGTGCCGACCGGGGTGAAAATCTTCACCTGGTTGTTCACCATGTACCGCGGCCGCGTGCGCTTCGAAACGCCCATGCTGTGGACCCTGGGCTTTATCGTGACCTTCAGCATCGGCGGCATGACCGGGGTGCTGCTGGCGGTGCCGGGGGCCGATTTCCTGCTGCACAACAGCCTGTTCCTGATCGCGCACTTTCACAACGTGATCATCGGCGGCGCGGTGTTCGGCTATATGGCCGGCCTGACGTATTGGTTCCCCAAAGCGTTCGGTTTCCGCTTGAACGACAAGCTGGGGCGCATCGCTTTCTGGTGCTGGCTGGTGGGCTTTTACTTCGCGTTCATGCCCTCCTACGTGCTGGGTTTCATGGGCATGACGCGCCGACTCAATCATTTCGACAACCCCGAATGGCGGCCCTGGCTGCTGCTGGAGTTGGTGGGGGTGGCAATCATCCTCTGCGGCGTGGCGGCGCAAGCCTTGCAATTGTTTGTCAGCATCCGCAACCGTCATCAATACCGCGACCTCACCGGCGACCCGTGGGACGGGCGCACCCTGGAATGGGCCACCGCGTCCCCGCCGCCGCTGTACAACTTCGCCGAGCAGCCCAAGGTCAATGACCTGGACGCGTACTGGGGCATGAAGGAGCGCGGCGTCAGCACCCTCAGCCACACCGACTATCGCAGCATTCACATGCCGCGCAATACCGCGTCGGGCCTGGTGATCAGCCTGTTTGCGCTGGTCTGCAGCTTTGCGTTGGTGTGGCACATCTGGTGGATGGCGGCGTTCGGCCTGGTGGCCTCGGTGGTGGCGTTCGTGGTGCGCAGCTACGACGAAGACACCGATTACTTCGTGCCCGCGCAGGAAGTCGCGCGCATCGAAACGGCACGTCTCAAAGACCTGGCAGAGGCTTGACCCATGTCCAATATCGTTATGGAAAAAGACATCGCCCACACCCACGAACAAGGGCATGAAGACGCCGGTTCCCTGAGCCTGTTCGGGTTCTGGATCTACCTGATGACCGACTGCATCCTGTTCGCGACCTTGTTCGCCGGCTACGCCGTGTTGCGCGACAGCGTGGCGGGCGGGCCGTCGAGCATGGATATTTTCGAACTGCCCTATGTGCTCGCCGAAACCATGCTGCTGCTGTTGAGCAGTATCACCTACGGCTACGCCATGCTCGCCATGAACCACGGCAAGCAACGCGATGTGCTGCGCTGGCTGGGGCTCACGTTCGTGTTGGGCGCGGGCTTTATCGCCATGGAGATCAACGAATTCCACCACTTGATCGCAGAAGGCTACGGGCCGGACCGCAGCGGCTTCCTGACGGCCTTCTTCACCCTCGTCGGCACCCACGGCGCGCACGTGTTCACCGGGTTGATCTGGATGGCGGTGCTGATGGTCCAGGTCAAGCAACGCGGCCTGACCAGCACCAACGCCACCCGGCTCAGTTGCCTGAGCCTGTTCTGGCACTTTTTGGACGTGGTGTGGATCTGCGTCTTTACCGTGGTCTATCTGTTGGGGGTGGTGTGACATGTACAAGCAAAGCTCGCTTCACAGCAGTGCCGGTACCAGCCATGGCAGCAGTCGCTCCTATCTGGTCGGGTTCCTGGTGTCAGTACTGCTCACCCTGATCCCGTTCGGCCTAGTGATGTTCCCG
This sequence comes from Pseudomonas sp. FSL W5-0203, assembly GCF_001896155.1. Lineage (NCBI taxonomy): Bacteria > Pseudomonadati > Pseudomonadota > Gammaproteobacteria > Pseudomonadales > Pseudomonadaceae > Pseudomonas > Pseudomonas sp. FSL W5-0203. The sequence continues at coordinate 36,529 of NZ_MPOR01000029.1, read as the reverse complement.
TCACTGCCGCGCACCTTCACCGCCTGGCTGGTGGTGGCGTTGGGCGCAATACAAATCGTGGTCCACCTCAAGTTCTTCCTGCACCTGGACACGGCCGAAGAACAACGCTGGAACCTGATTGCGCTGATTTTCTCGGCGGTCATCATTCTTCTGTTGGTGGGGCTTTCGTTATGGATCATGGACAGTATTCATCACAACATGCTGGCGCACTGAAACACTGGCGGGGGCTGTTCAATACCGCCATCGAGCTCACCAAGCCGGGCATTATTGTCGGTAACCTGGCCTCGGTGCTGGGCGGTTACCTGCTCGCTGCCAGCGGGCATATGGCATCGGTGACACACGGGCTGGCCACCCTGCTCGGCACCGCCCTGGTGATCGGGTGCGGTTGTGTCATCAACAACTGCATTGACCGCGACATCGACCGGCGCATGGTGCGTACCTGTCATCGGCCATTGGCATTGCGCGCCATCAGGGTGTCCACTGCCGCAGGCTATGGGATCGTCCTGGGCGCCTGCGGTTTTGGCTTGCTGTGGGCCGGCAGCAATGCGCTGGCGTGTGGGCTGGCAATGGTCGGGCTGGTGATCTATGCGGGGGTCTACACCTACTGGCTCAAGCGGCGTTCCCACTGGGCCACCTTGATCGGCAGCGTCTCCGGGGCGATGCCGCCGGTGATCGGCTATTGCGCGGTCACCGGGCGGTTTGACCTCACGGCCATGCTGCTGATCGTGGTGTTCTGTTGTTGGCAGATGCCGCATTCACACGCCATCACCGTGATGCGCCGCGAGGATTTCCGCGCCGCAGGCTTGCCGCTGTTGAGCCTGGCCCAAGCCCATCGGCAGATCCAGGCGTACATGCTGGCCTTTCTCGCCAGCGCCCTGATGCTGGGCGCGGTGGCGCAGATGGCGGCGCTGTATTTTGTGGTGATGCTCGGGCTTGGGGGGTATTGGCTCAACCTGGCGGCCAGCAGTACACGGCTGACTGATCCGACCGGCTGGGCGCGCAGGATATTCGGGTTTTCAATTGTGCTGGTGCTGGCCCTTAACCTGGCGTTGGCGGTGCTGAGGTAGCTCTGCGGGCGGGCACCCGTGGAATGCAATGCTCAAAGCAACGAAGATCAACTGTGGGAGCTGGCTTGCCTGCGAAGGCGGTCGTGCTGTAACAGATGCAGTGACGGACACACCGCCTTCGCGGGCAAGCCAGCTCCCACATTTTGAGCGCATTGGCCTGCTCGATCAGGTATCGAGCACCGCCCGGATTTTGCGCGGCAAATCAGCAGGCTGATACGGCTTGGGAATCAACTCGAACTCATGCACCTCTATCTCCGCGCGGGCCAACGCGTCTTTCGCATAGCCGGTAGTCAGCAAGATCCTGATGTGCGGATACAAGCGCGACACCTCCCGCGCCAACGCCGCGCCATTCATCGCGCCGGGCATGATCAAGTCACTGAACACCAAGTCATACGTCGCCTGTTTGAGCATGCCCAATGCCTCGGCGGCATTGAGGGCGATGTCCGTGTGGTAACCGTAGTCAGACAGGATCACCTGCGCCAACTCGGCCACCTCGGGCCGGTCCTCTACAATCAGGATGCGTTCGTTACCTTGCGGTGAGATGGCTGTGGGTGTCTGCTCGACCCACAGCTGGCTGTCATCTGCAGGAAAGTACAAGCGAATCGTCGTACCGATGCCCGGGTCTGAATGAATCCGCGCCGTGCCGCCCGATTGCTTGACGAAGCCATACACCATCGACAACCCCAGGCCTGAGCCCTGGCCTTCTTCCTTGGTGGTGAAGAACGGCTGCATGACTTTGTCCTGAATACCTGCGTCGATGCCGTTGCCGTTATCCGAGACCGAAATGCTCACGTAACAGCCCTCGGTCAACCCATCACGCTCGGCACCGACATCGCCCGGTACCTGGACGTTGCAGGTCTGGACGGTTACCGCTGGGTCCGCACGCCCGCGCAAAGCATCCTGGGCATTGGATAACAGGTGCTGCACTGCCAGCTCCGCCTGGACAGGGTCGATGCGGCAGTTCCACAAATCGTCGGCAAGTTCTACATGCAACTCGACGCCCTGCAGCGCACGTGCCATGAATTCGGGGCGGCTGAGCAAGCTGTTCAAGTTGATCACCCGACTGTCGAGCCGTTGCTTGCGCGAAAACGCCAGCAACTGCTGGGTCAGGGTCTGAGCTTTTTCCGCCGCTGCCCTGGCACGGCTGGCACTGTTGACGATGCGCTGCGGATCGCTACCGGGGCGCTTGGCGCTCTGCTGGATCAAGTCCAGATAACCCATCATCACTTGCAGCAGGTTATTGAAGTCATGGGCAATGCCACCGGTCAGTTGCCCCAGCGCTTCCAGGTCTTGTGCGCGACGCACGCGCTGTTCTGCGTCGTGGCGCCGGCTCACGTCCAGCTGCGATGCGAAAAAATACACCAGCTGCCCACGTTCGTTGAACAACGGCGAAATGAACAGCTCGTTCCAGAAGGTCGAGCCATCCTTGCGGTAATTGAGCACCTCGACACAGGCCTCATGGTGCTGCTCAACCGCGCGCTGCACCTGGTGCAGCGCGTTTTTGTCGGTTTGAGGCCCCTGCAAGAACCTGCAATTACGTCCGATCACTTCGTCCAGTTCAAAGCCTGTCAGGGTCAGGAACGCCTGGTTGGCAAAGATGATCGGGTTATCAGGCCCCGCGGGGTCGGTCACGATCATTGCACTGTGGCTGGCTTGCATGGCCGCAAAGAACAGGTCTTTGCGGCTGGCAGACAGCATTGCCAATTCCATACCGTCGACCACAGGCTTCTTCTTTGTCGCCAAGGTTCACCTCCAGATACGTGGTACGTGTTCCATGGACCGTGAAAACGCTGCGCAGTGCCATCTTGTGCCGAGCGGACGCGGCGCCCCCCAAGGGCACCGCACGTGTCTTTAACGCTTGGCTTGTGTGTCAGGCGCCTCAGAGCGTTGCAAAAACGCTTGCGTAAGCTCTGGCAAGTGCGCGAGCAACCACTGAGCCATGGCGACTTCCTGGGGTAGAATCTTTTCGCACGCCGCTTGTGTCTCGGCATCACCCGCTGCCTTCGCGGCCGCGATGAGCACCGTGTAGCTGGCCACTTCCATATTTTCAAACACGTAGCCGGCCATCGCGCCCTTGATCACCTCGTCACTCATCAGCGAGCCACCGACCGCCTGACCGAAAGCCATCAGCTTGCCGCCCACGTCTTTAAGGGTCGAAGCACTGCTTCCCAAACGCGTCAGGCATTCGTCAATCAGTTGCTGCTGCCCAAGGGTTTCCTCAATGTGCTCGTCGATTCGCGCCTTTAGTTGGGGGTAATTCTCCAGGCGCTCGGACTGTGCCTTGAGCATTTTCTCGGCCTGTTGCTCCATCGCATGGGCATCACGTAGCCAGTCGAGCAGGTTTTCCTGTGGGGTTGCCATGTCGTTGTCCTCGTCAAGAAAGTCGAAAGCACCGCACGCCCTTCAGCGTGCGGCTGTTCTCAATCAAAGGTCGGGCTTGGGCTTGAGGCCCGCCCCCAGGTCAGCGCCGGTGGTGGGGTCGCTGGTGGGGTCCGAGAGCGTGCGGATTTTCATCGCGCTCAGCACCGCTTCATCGTCGGCGTCCAACTGCACGCTGGCGGTGCCGTCACCGCCATCGACCGCCGGTTGTGGGTTTTCCACAAACTCCCAACCGTCACCCTGGTTCCAGGGCCCGCGCAGGTTCTCCGCGCCTTGGGACATGTTGAAGTACACCTGGGTGAACTCCGGTTTGCCCGGCAACTTGCCCTGGGGAAAATTCGGCTGGATCGCATGCAGCGCTTTTTCGAAGGATATCTGGTGAGCGATTTCCCGCGTCATCAAAAACCCCAGCGCATCTTTTACACCCGGGTCATCGGTGACGTTCATCAACCGCTCATAGACAATTTTGGCCCGGGCTTCGGCGGCGATATTCGAGCGCATGTCTGCGGTGGGTTCACCAATAGTGTCGATGTAGGCGGCGGTCCACGGCACGCCGGCAGAGTTGGTCAAAGGCGAACCCGCCCCGTACAGCAGGCTGGTGATATGCGAGTCATTGCCGGCGCCATTGAGGGCACGATACAACTCGCCCTCCTCTTCCACGCCTTCGGCCATTCGCCCCTTGGCGCCCTTGTTGAGCATGACAATGATGGAGCCGACGATCTCCAGATGGCTGAGTTCTTCGGTGGCGATGTCCATCAGCAAATCTTTGCGCCCCGGGTCGTCTTCCGCCAAGGCTTGGGTGAAGTAACGGGACGCGGCGGCCAACTCACCTTGAGCGCCGCCAAACTGTTCGAGCAAAAGGTTAGCCAGGCCCGGGTTGGGCTCGGCGACACGCACGGTGTATTGAAGTCGCTTGTTATGTAGAAACATGAACAAATCTCCTCAGGCTTACGGAAAAAGGCGCCCTGCTGGAATGCGCGCCTACCTTGCATGGGAAGTGGCCTGCGCATGGAAAATTTCAAAATAAACCGGCGCCTCACGACCAGCGGTAATACGCTGCAGGCCAAGCGAAACGGCGCTTGTAGCGCAGCTCTCTCAATCGGCACCGTGGTTTTCCGACTCGGGCACGACGTCGATGCCGGGCGTACCGCTGGCGGGTTTGATGCTGGCGTCAGCGGGTGTCGCGGCGCTGTCGGGATGGTCCCAATCGGTGGTCGCGTTGGGGTCTTCGTCGCGCCCGGCAGTGCCGATGACGCAACCGTCTTCATTGGGTGCGTCTGGATGCTCGAGCGGCCGGTACTGTGGGTTGGATGGGTTGTGTTTCATGGCTGAAAAGCTCCCGTTCACAGGTTAGGAACCTCGTTGGAACCACACCCTTTTTTAGAGTGCGACGAAAAAGACGAATGGCAGGACCGCTAACTAAACCAGCCGTTTCGATCTGATTAATATCAAAGCGCTGGCCGGCAATAAAAGTTATACGAAGCGGCGTATCAACCGCATCTTTGTATAACTTTTTTCAACCAAATTACCGTTCGTCGCCGGTTAGAAAAATCGGTAAAACATTTTTCAAAAAGCCAATATCGGAATAAGTGTCCGTTGCGAAACGGCCAACTAACGAAACGCAAACTTAGCGACTGGAGAACTATCATGACTACAGGTAATAAAAACCCGGGCAACTTTGCCAATGATCGCGAAAAAGCCTCCGAAGCCGGTAAAAAAGGCGGCCAAGCGTCGGGCGGCAACTTCGCCAACGACCGTGAAAAGGCCTCTGAAGCAGGTCGCAAGGGTGGCCAGCACAGCCACGGCGGCGGTCGGAAGTCGGGTTCTTGAGTAACGGTAGGAGGGGCAGCCTGGCTGCCCCTTCAAACCCAATAGTTTGAACAGGCTACACCTTATATTCCCCCTTCATCCTGCCCGCTTGATTTAACAACGAGCGAACCTTCAGCCCAAGTTTCAAGTAGAGGCTTTCGACGCAAAGTTGTGGACGACCCTTCTTACAAAGCCATCACCTTGCCAGTATTTACGCCCCGTCATTATGAGCTAGCCTTACCGCGCTGAGTCCTTTATGCGGTGAACTCATGGATACGTTAACGAAAGCCGAAATCGAAACGGCCCTGTCCGCTCGCCTTCCCAAGTGCGCGGTCAAGTGCGCGCTCAACCCGGACGGCAGCCTTTCAGTCACTGTAACGGCGCACGGTATGGACCAATTCACCATCGCCAACATCAACCGCGCCCACTACCACGGTGTTTCGGGGATCAACCGGCTTGTGCGGGAAATACGTGAAGAAATGGTCATCGCCAGACAGTCTTTCTGGCTGTCATCGGTGGGGTAACAGATATGCCAGACGCTACTGACGCAACGCTGCAACCGGTCAACATTCAATACCTGCATGACACGCTGTTCGGTGTGAACACGCTCGCCAGCGAATGCATGGGGCAACTTGTGCGCACTGCGCCCGCCGTGCAGTTGCGGCTTGCACCGCCATGGCCAAAGCTATTGCCGAAGGCCCACTGGATTAGCTTTGAATGGAATGGTCAGGCCTATCGTGGCGTGGTGCAGGAGGCTGAATCCTTGACCAACGGCGACTTGCTGATGGACATCGAACCGCAGCCGTAAACGCGCACACTTGGCAGCATTAGGCGCGTTCACCGACCATCGCCCGTTGGTGAAAATGCGGCAGCCATTTCAATGCATGAAGAGACGCGGCCAACTGCACCTGCTCACGAGAACCCATAAAGCGTTCCTTGCGACTGAACACACTCAGTGCCCCGCCGTTTCGATAGGCCCAGGCAAAACAGACAGTGCCTGGGGGAATGCCATCAATTCCATCCGGCCCCAGCAGGCCAGTGGTGGCGACCGCCACATCAGCGGGGCTGTCGCGCAGCGCGCCTTGGGCCATTTCCTGGGCGACCTCACAGCTGGTGAGATTGAAGGTATCGATGGTATAGCGACGCACGTTCAACAGCCGCTGTTTCGCTTCTGGCGAATACACCACGTACCCGCTTTCGATCCACGAACCGCTGCCGTCGACCTGCGAAAGCAAGGTGATGATCTTGCCTGCGGTACACGACTCCGCCGTCGTGATGACCAACTGATGGTGCTTGAGGTATTCAACGATAGAAGCAGCGACCGACATGCTGAGTGCTCCTGTGCAAGAGGGATTTGCTCATTGATTTTTGTCAAAAAAAACGATTTGTAAAAAAGAATTTCAAAATTCTGCTGGGGTCTACAGAGGAACATCCCCCAGGAGACAGCACCATGAAGTTCGCGAAATTCTGCCAAAAACTCTCCAACCAGGCGGGCAGCTCAAAAACCTTTCTGACAGCCGTCAGCTTGATTGCTGTTTGGGCGCTCACCGGGCCTTACTTTCATTACAACGACACCTGGCAGTTAATCATCAACACCTCCACTACCATCATCACCTTCCTGATGGTGTTCCTGATCCAGAATACCCAGAACCGTGACAACGATATTCTTCATCTGAAACTGGACGAGCTGATTCGTGCCACCAAAGAAGCTCACAATGCGGCGTTAAGCCTGGATAAGCTTGGGTCGCGTGAGTTGCAAAAATTGCGCGAGCAATACAGCAAGCTGGGGCAACCCAATGCGGCCGATGACATCAGGCAGGAGACAGATTCTCCAAGCGGCCCAATCTGAGCCCCACCGGTCAGCGTACCTTGCACCGTCTATCAGGCTGCAAGGTACTCGGCCAATGTCGCGGCACAGGCCTGCACCGCCCCATCCAGAATCAATTCATAACCATGGGTATTTTCCGTTGGAATGGCCAGGCAGCCGGCGCGGGCGCAGGTCCCGTTACTCATGACCGCACTGGCATCCGAAGCGAAATCCACCAACAGCGCATATTGGGGGCTGTAGCCGCAGCGCTCTGCGGCAGCCGCCAGGTCGTTGACCACCGCTCGGGTGTAATAGCCTTTCTGGTCCCCCGTATTGATGATCGGGTCGACGGCCAGGCGCGTGCCGTATTCCTGCATGACCGGCCCCACCTCCACCGCGATGGTGGTGTCGCCGGGTAGCGTCGACGCGGCATACATTGCCCCGGCATTGCACTCCTCTTCGAGCGTGGTGAATACCAGATAGACATCCCTGGCCAACGCCTCCCGGCGCGAAGCCAGCAGCTGGGCTGTATGCAGAACGGCAGCAATCGGGGCGCGGTCATCCAGAAAATGCGCGGCAATGGCATCGCCCACTGGGAAGGGCTCACGCCAATGACGGCTCAGCACCACACGGCTTCCGGGCCGAATGCCGTACTCGCACAATGCCTGGGCAGTGCATCGCGTGATCACATGAACGTCGTTCCAGTGCACATCGCCCGAGAGCACATCAGCCCCTTGTGCTGTATTACTGGTGGCGTGCATCGAGCCAAAGGACAGCACGCCAGGAAGGATGCGTGTGTCCCCCAGGATATCCACCGGACACACGCCAAAGTTGACCGGGTTGGCCCCACCCAGCGCCGTCACCCGCAACGTGCCATCCGCCTCGACGCGTTTAACCACCATGGCGATTTCATCCATATGTGCCATGACTTTAACCGCACCGGCAGGCTCGGCATCGTTGTGCTTGCCCTTGATCAAACCCACCACATTACCCGCCCGATCGACCCAGGCCTCATCGCACAACGGCGTCAGGCTTTCCAGGCAAATGGCGCGCACCTCGTCTTCCTGACCGCCCGGCCCGCGTGCCCGGAGCAATTGGGTAAGCAGCGTCGACGCTCGATTTTCAGTCTTATGCATGGGATGAACACCTCACTGGCAGGTAAGCAATTGCGCTGTCAGCGCCTCTATAAAAAACGACCTGATGACCGAGTGAGTGTTCAACTCAAAGCATTTTGAACGCCCTGTACGCGCGTCTTTCCAACGAGAACAGGATCAGCCCTGACGCAGATCCTCGAACGTGACCATACCGGCAACAGGAGGCAGCCGACCATGACTGACACCCCAACCCATCGAGTGACAAAATCCCTATCCGCCGCAGTTGCGCTGTCCCTGCTCAGCGCCTGCGCTGGCAACAACTCACCTTCGAATGTCGAGGCACCTGGGAAGCCGACAACGCCTTCGACCCGAACGCTGGAAGCCGGCGCCGCCCTGCTGCAATCACGCCCACCGATTGATGCCCTGAACGCCTACCTGGACGGTTTTCACTTCTACAACGGCCATCCCGATGTGCAAATGGAAGCCCATCACTACTGCGCAATCCTCAACGAGGAGGTCATCCAGTGTGTGATCTACGACGGCAACCGCAAGGATGCCAAGTTGATGGGCGTGGAGTACATCATCAGCGAGGCGCAGTTCAACACGCTGCCCGCGCCTGAAAAGGCGTTGTGGCATAGCCATGTGCATGAAGTGAAGTCAGGGCAACTGGTCGCGCCGGGCATTCCTGAGGCGGCGGAACATGCGCTGATGGAGAAGCTGGTGCACACCTACGGCAAGACCTGGCACACCTGGCATACCGATCTGGATAAACGCCTGCCGTTAGGCGTGCCTCAGTTGATGATGGGGTTTACCGCAGACGGCCAGGCTGACCCGCGTATGGTCGCCGAACGAGATAAACGACTGGGCATCGACAGTGCCGACAAGAAAAAGACGCGTGCCGATATCCCCGCGCCGCCCATCGCGCCCGGCGCGGACGCGTGGCGCCAGGGCACGGTTATCCAGATCGCCGACCCGACCCTGAAGGCCCATCAACATTGACACCGCCATTCAGTCATTTGGATTGAACGATCATTTGCGGGCCCTTCTCTACCCCAAGACCAGCCAAAGGAGGATGTCATGATGATTGATACCGCAACCGGAATGAGGCCTGGCGAGCGATACGCCGTGGAAAACCTGGAGCGCACACCGAACTTCAGCGGGTTTTTCCTGGACGGAAAGTACTACCTGGGCCCTGAACTGATGACAGCAGTCGGATGGCTTGAGGGCCAGACGTTTATCTATGATGAGCTCGACGCCACAGGCGAACCGGTATTTCCCGACCGCGTCGCTGGCACCCTCGAGAACCTGACCCTGGTACTGACTGACGGTACCCGCTTGCAACTGCACCCGGTGCCCGTCCACGTGCCCGAGGATTCGCCTGGCGTCATGCAGGCCAAGGGGAAACTGCACGGCAAGACCGTGGTGATCACCGGCGCCTCCAGTGGCATTGGTCGCGCGGCTGCTCACGCCTTTGCCGAGCAAAGTACCCGCTTGGTATTGGCGGCCCGAGATGAAAAGGCCTTGGGAGAGGTCGTCGAGGAATGCGCTGCGCGTGGCGCCGAGGCCATCGCCGTTAAAACCGATGTAACCCAGGGCGACCAGATGCGCGCCCTTGCCGAACAAGCGGCGGCCTTCGGCAATGGCCGCATCGATATCTGGATCAACAATGCCGGAGTAGGCGCCGTCGGCAGTTTCGAGGACACGCCCCTGGAAGCCCACGAACAGGTGCTGCAAACCGACCTGCTCGGGTACCTGCGCGGCGCCCACGTGGCGTGGCCCTATTTCAAAGCCCAGCACCGCGGCACTCTGATCAACACCTTGTCGCTGGGCAGTTGGGTAGCCCAGCCCTATGCCGTCGCCTACTCGGCCAGTAAATACGGCCTGCGCGGCCTGACTGAGGCACTGCGCGGCGAGCTGACTGACTACCCGGATATTCATGTGTGCGACATCTATCCCGCCGTGATGGACACACCGGGCTTTCGCGATGGCGGCAATTTTACCGGCCACGAGTTGACGCCACCGCCACCGGTCTACGACCCACATAAAGTCGCGCAAGCGATGGTGGCCTGTGCGCTGCAACCGAGGGACAGCACCACGGTAGGCAGCGCTGCCACCGTGGCCCGCGTCGCGCATTTTTTGCTGCCCGGCTTTGCCCGGTTATCCGGTTGGCTCACCCGCCTCGGCCTGGAGCGCAGCCAGCGCGCCGCGACCTCTACGGGCAACCTCTACACCCCGGCAAGCGGCGAACGTCGTGTCGAAGGCGGCTGGCGGCAAACCCGCCGTACGCCCTATGGGATGGTTGCAATAGGCGCAGCGCTGCTAGTGGGCGGCGTTGTCGTTGCGCGCAAATATTCGGCTCGTCACAAATGAAAACGGGGCAAATCCCGAATAGCAGCCAGTCAAGCACAACTCCTCTGTGGGAGCGGGCTTGCTCGCGAAGGCGTCGGTCCATTAAACATTGATGTGACTGATCCACCGCTTTCGCGAGCAAGCCCGCTCCCACATTTGATCTTCGTTGTTCCCTTTACATGAGGTAACCCAGCATGTCTTACGACTACCAAGGTATTGCCAGTGTCATCACTGCCTCGCGCCATCTTGGAACACCTTCAAATGAATGCCTTAACGAATCAAAAAACATCCAAATGACAAGTAGCGGTAAACCGACCATCGCGCGCCTGGACTTTGACACGCCAATGGATTGGCCAGGCAATCCCAACTTTATCACCGTCAATTTGCCCGACGGATCCTCCGTCAGCGGTGTCATCGCCGAGCTGCAACGCCCGGCCGATGGGCCCGGATGGGTCACCTTTACGGTAGATGATTAGGCTTCATCCATGCCTTGCGCCCAGTCATCGAATTGTCGGACAACTTATTTGAATTATTTTTGACGTCAAATATCTGTAGTTCATGAGTATCAAGGAGGCCTCATGAAACACAACGACCTATTCACTATCGAGTACCAGCTGCATGGCGAGCCCAAGTCCTTCATCGTGCGCGCACCGCGCATGGACAATGCCGAGGCTTGGCATTGGGCCAGTTGTGACGCTGGTGTGGCGGTGATCCCCAAATTTGGGCAACACACGTTCAAGCGTGTGTCCAAACCGATGGCGGAGAAATACGGCATTACCCAGGTGCGCTGGAGTGGCGCGGCACAGATTCAATGGGCGGAGGGCCTCAGAGGATGAACAGTCAGACTCTTGGTTACACAACTACAAACAGGCGGGACGACGAGGTCACGCGAAACGCCGAGATGTTCTTCGAAGCGGATCGATTGGACGCGTTGGCGTACGAGATTATTGAGTCCTACAGCGGCGATGCGCAGACGTGGGCACGGTTTACCGAGGCGAAGAAACGTGCGGATGCGCAGCGTACAGTGGCCTATCGGGAGTGGATGCGAATTCATCGTTCCAAGCGCAAATAACGTCAGCCTGTGGGAGCTGGCTTGCCTGCGATAGCGGCCTGACAACCCATCAGGATGTCAGGCCGAGTGTATATCCCCTCGCGTTCACGCCCCTGACTCAGGGTCTGTCGAAGGCCCTCCGGGAGCAACACCGCCTTGCTCCTTTGCCTGTTGTCCGCCTGCCGGTGCCTGCGATTTATCGTTTCGCTTAGCCGCCGGCGGGCGCACCTTGCGCTCAGAAGGATTCGGCTCGTGGTGCTTCGAGGCTTCGCTCATACCGCCCTCCTCAATCACTGATCAAAGTATCGGCTTGCCACCCGTCACGCCGTAGCGTTCGCCGGAGATGTAGCTGCCTTCATCCGACGCCAGCAGCACATAGATCGGCGCCACTTCCACTGGCTGGCCTGGGCGTCCCAATGGGGTGTTGCCGCCAAAGTTTTTCACCATGTCCGGCGTCATCGTCGAGACGATCAACGGCGTCCAGATAGGCCCGGGTGCCACGCTGTTGACGCGAATCCCCCGCTCGCCGAGCATCTGCGCCAGGCCGGCGGTGAAGTTGGCAATCGCGCCCTTGGTGGCCGCATAGGGCAACAGGCTGGGGTTGGGCATATCGGAGTTGACCGAGCTGGTGTTGATGATCGAACTGCCCTCGGCCATATGCGGCAGCGCGGCCTTGCAGATGCGAAACATCGCGGTGATGTTGACGTTGAAGGTTTTCACCCAGTCCTCGTCGGGGATGTCTTCCAGCGATTGATAGGTCATCTGGAACGCTGCGTTGTTGACCAGCACATCGATGCGGCCGAACTTCTCCACGGTGTCGTTGACGATGGCCGTGCACTGCGCCGCATCGCCCAGGTCGCCGGGCAGTAACAGGCATTGACGACCCGCCGCCTCGACCCAGCGTGCGGTCTCCTTGGCGTCTTCATGTTCATCCAGATACGACACCGCCACGTCCGCGCCTTCACGTGCGAAGGCAATGGCCACGGCCCGTCCGATGCCGCTGTCGGCCCCGGTGACCAAGGCGATTTTATTGGCGAGCCGGCCCGAGCCTTGGTATGACTGCTCACCGCAATCGGGCATCGGGTCCATCTTGCGCTGCTCACCGGGTACGGGCTGTTGCTGGGCGTTGAAGGGTGGTTTTGGGTAGCTGTTCATCAGAACGTCTCCTGGGTGGGTTTCTCTTTGCGAGGGTTCGCCAGGAAGCGAAGTTCAGACGGATTTTCAGAAAATCGGATAACCGTGCAACCGCGATGGCCACTCGTCAGTTTGATTAAACCTTCCGCAGGTTGCGCGCCTCAACCGGCAGTAAGTGGTCCGTCGAATGACCGGGTGGCTTCAAGGCTTTTTTTGTTGGCAGCAGGTTTTCAGCTATATTTCACTGTCGGTTCAGCCCTCGCCCACGTTGTTCAAGTTCTTCCCCCTACACCCGTCTTCCTGTGCGCCGTTATCCAAGGTTGGTATTTATGAAGTCTGCCCCCCCGCGGTCCCCCAACGTTCCGCAACGCAAAGATCTGACCCCCAGTAACTTGAATTTCCCGGTGGTGGGTATCGGTGCCTCGGCGGGCGGGCTGCAAGCCGTGAAAGCGTTCTTCGAGCACATGCCCAAAGACTGCGGCATGGCCTTCGTGGTGGTCCTGCATCTTTCGCCCGACCATCAAAGCGTGGCAGACAAGATCATCCAGGAAACGACCCGCATGCCGGTGTCGCAGGTCAATGACGCCACGCCCATCGAAAAGAATCACGTGTACGTCATCTCCCCGGCGCAGCTCTTGAAGATGAACGATGGTTACCTGGCGGTCTCGCCTGCCGTGCGCGAAGGTGGATCGCACATTGCCATCGACCTGTTTTTTCGCGACCTGGCAGACACCCATAAAGAACGCGCGTTTTGCCTGATCCTGTCTGGTACCGGCTCAGACGGTGCGGTGGGGCTGTCGCGGATCAAAGAACAAGGCGGTATCACCCTGGTACAGGCGCCGGAAGACGCCGAGTACGATGGCATGCCGCTGGCGGCCATCGAAACCCAGATGGTCGATCTGGTGCTGCCGGTGGTGGAAATGCCGCAAAAGCTGCTGGAACTGTGGCGCAATGCCCAGTCGATTGTGCTGCCCACCGCCAACGACCCTGAGATCAAGACCACCCCACCCAGTACCGAACGCGATGCCGCCGTGGCCGAGCAGCTGTTGCTGGATATTCTGATCCAGTTGCGCGCCAGTACCGGGCATGACTTCAAGCATTACAAGCGCGCCACGGTGTTGCGTCGTATCGAGCGGCGCTTGCAGGTCACGGCCCAACCCGACCTCGCCACCTATTACAACTTCCTCCAGGCCAACCCGGACGAAACCAAGGCTTTGCTGGGCGACATGCTGATTGGCGTGACCAACTTCTTTCGCGACCGCGAGGCCTTCGAAGCGCTTGAGCGAGACGTAATCCCCAACCTGGTGAAGTCACTGGAAGACAGCGTGCCGCACCGTGAGGAAGTGCGTATCTGGTCGGCAGGATGCTCCACCGGCGAAGAGGCCTACAGCCTGGCGATGCTGGTGGCCGAGCAACTGGCGCTGGACGCCAGCGGTGCAAAGATGCAGGTGTTTGCCACTGATATTGATGAGCGGGCCATTACCCATGGCCGCAACGGCGTGTACCCCGAAGCGATCATCACCGACGTACCGCCTCAACGGTTGCGCCAGTACTTTGCCAAGGAGAAGAACCAGCACTACCGGGTGCGCAAGGAAATTCGCGAAAAGGTGCTGTTCGCCAAACACAGCCTGTTGGCCGACCCACCGTTCTCGCAGATCGACCTGATCGTGTGCCGCAACCTGTTGATCTACCTGGACCGCGAAGTGCAACGCGACATCCTGCAAATGTTCCACTTCGCGTTGCGTCCCGGTGGCTACCTGTTCCTCGGCTCCTCGGAGTCGGCCGACGGCTGCCTGGACCTGTTTGTACCGGTGGACAAGCGCAACCGCATTTTCAGGGTGCGTGCCGGCTCGTCCGCCGTGCGCCGCGCCCCGACCATGCCGCGAGGCGGCTATCTGCGCCCGAGCGCCACGACGCTGGCGATTGAAACCAAGGCGCCCAGCAAGGTCTCGTTCGCAGACATCCATCTGCGCGCCCTGGAAAAAGCCGCGCCGCCCAGCGTTATCGTGAATATGCAGGCCGATATCCTGCACATGAGCGAAGGCGCTGGTCGATTCCTGCGCTACGTGGCCGGCGAGGTGACGCACAACCTGCTGACGTTGGTGCATCCCGATTTACGCCTCGATATCCGCACCACCTTGTTTCAGGTCCAGCAATCGAATAGCCCGGTGTCTTCGCGCAAGATCCGCATCCAACGCGAGCAAGGCCCCTTCCTGGTGGACATCAGCGCCCGCCCCTACCGCGATGAAGCGACCGAAAACGACTACGTGCTGGTGATCTTCCAGGAAACCGCCGTCGACCCACAGCTGCCCGACATCGACACCGTCAGCCAGGCCGAAAACGCGATCATGAGCAACCTGGAGCGCGAGCTGCAACGCACCAAGTTGCACCTGCAGGACACCATCGAACAGGCGGAAGTCTCCAGCGAGGAACTCAAGGCCTCCAACGAAGAAATGCAGGCCGTCAACGAAGAACTGCGCTCGGCCACCGAGGAGTTGGAAACCAGCAAGGAAGAGTTGCAGTCGATCAACGAAGAATTGCTGACCGTCAATTTCGAGCTCAAGACCAAGGTGGAAGAGACGGACAAGGTCAACGACTACCTGACCAACCTGATCGCGTCCACCGACATCGCCACGGTCTTTGTCGACCGCAACATGCGCATCCGTTGGTTCACGCCACGGGCCACGGATATTTTCAGTATGTTGCCGGTGGACACCGGACGCTCATTGCTGGACATCACCCACCGCCTCAATTACCCGCAAATGACCGAAGACGCCGCCACCGTGTTTGAGTCCCTGAGCTTGATCGAGCGGGAAATCAGCAGCAACGACGACCGCTGGTACATTGCGCGGTTGCTGCCTTACCGCTCCAGTGAAGACCACATTGATGGCACCGTGCTGACCTTCATTGATATCACCAAGCGGCGTCAGGCCGAAGAGGAACTGCGCCTGGGCGAGGAGCGCATGCGCCTGGTCGCCGAGAGCACCCATGACTTTGCCATCATCATCCTCGATGACCATGGCGCCATCACCGACTGGAACACCGGTGCCGAACTGATCTTCGGCTACACCAAGGACGAGGTGCTGGGCGCTTACTACGATCTGATTTTCTCCCCGGAAGACCGCACCGCTGGCGTGCCGGAGAAAGAACTGCGCACCGCCCGCGAACATGGGCGTGGCGAAGATGAACGCTGGCATGTGCGCAAGGACGGCAGCCGCTTCTATTGCAGCGGCGAGGTCACCCAGCTCAAGAGCAATAGTTTGCGCGGCTACGTCAAGATTGCCCGGGACCTTACCGGCCACAAACGCACCCAGGACGAACAGAATCAGCGCTTGAAGGAAACCCAGACCAACAGCCATCTCAAGGATGAGTTCTTCGCGGTGATGTCCCACGAACTCAAGCATCCGTTGAACCTGATCCAGCTGAACGCCGAACTGTTGCGGCGCTTGCCAGCCACCAAGGTCGCGGGCCCGGCCATCAAGGCGGTCAATACCATCTGCGAAGCGGTGTTCAGCCAGGCGCGGATCATTGACGACCTGCTGGATGTCGCCCGGGTTCGCACGGGCAAACTGAAGCTGAAAAAGCAACCGATCGACCTGATTCGCACCCTCAAGGACATTCACAGCGTGGTCCTTGCCGACGGTCATCGTCGCCAGGTCAGCCTTCAGACACCTTCGGTGCCGGGCCCGTTGATCGTTGACGTAGACCCGACGCGCATCGAGCAAGTGATCTGGAACCTGGTCAACAATGCCCTGAAATTCACTCCCGAGGACGGCCAGGTGCAGTTGGTAGTCAGTCGAACGGACGGGCGCGCACAACTGGATGTCATCGACAGCGGCGCAGGCCTGGCCGCAGACAGCCTGGAGAAAATCTTCGACCTGTTCGGGCAAGCGGAAAACCAGCACCAGACTCACCAGCGCGAAGGCCTGGGGATTGGCTTGTCGTTGGTACGGCAGTTGGTGGAGGCCCATGGTGGTTCGGTGAGTGTGCACTCGCGAGGGCTGGGCTTTGGTTGCACCTTCTCGATCTGGTTGCCGCTGTGCGAACAGCAGGATCATCTGCTGGATAGCGGCGCTACCCACAACGAAGATCAGCGCCTCAATGGCCTCAAGGTTTTACTGGTCGATGATTCAGCCGAAGTCCTTGAGGTGCTGAACATGCTGCTGGAAATGGAAGGCGCCCAAGTGAGCGCCTTCAGCGACCCGTTAAGCGCACTTGAAACAGCCCGGGATGCCCAGTACGACGTGATTATTTCGGACATCGGCATGCCGAAAATGAATGGCCATGAGCTGATGCAGAAGCTGCGTAAAGTAGGCCACCTTCGACAGGCTCCCGCCATTGCATTGACCGGCTACGGCGCAGGCAATGACCAGAAAAAGGCGACTGAATCAGGCTTTAATGCGCATGTCAGCAAGCCCGTGGGACATGATTCGTTGATCTCCTTGATCGAAAAACTGTGCAGCTCACGCCGTTAGGGTCGGGGCTGACGGTCAAGGGTAAATAAACTGAGAAAAGCGCACGGACGCCCCTGTGGGTCGCGACACCTGGGTATCCACGCTGCCCACCGTGTCGCTGCGCAAGGTCAGGTACAACACGGCCTGGCCGGCGCTGTCACTCAGCATCCAGACGCTTACACCCTCCCCGGCCGCCCTGGCCTTGAGCGGCTGCGGCTGGAGCGTCTCGATATTGAAACCGCGCAGCAGCTCACCGCTCAGCTCGACCTCCAGGGGTTGTTGCGCCTTGCCTTGCACATGAATCACCAGCCCATCGGAGGCGCCATTGCGTAAAAAGCGTTGGTACTCCACGCGCAACTGCCCATCGGCACTGCGCACTTCGCGAGTGCTCAGCGGCCCGCTGGAAAACAGGCCCGCCAGGCTCAGCCCCATCAGCACCAGCAGCGCGTACCAACCCACCCGCTCAAAGCGCCAGACCTTGCGCTGCAAGGCCATATCTTCCGGTACCGGGTAGTTGCGGCTCTGTAAGTCGTCGGGGCCTGGGTTGTTCATAGCGCGGCCCGGACTCAGCCCTTGCTGTGCTCGGGAGAAGACGGCCCCTTGGTGACACCCCTTGGGCCGGCAATCGCCCATATTGCGGCGCCCAGGAACGGCAGGACCACGACTACCGCACTCCAGCCTGCCTTGCTCGCCGAGGCGTTATCGCTGCGCCAGATGCTGTTGATGATCCACGCATCAAGCAGTACGAGGATCACTGCCAGGCCTATCCAGAAGTAAGTGGTTTGCATGATGCACCTCCAGGTTATGTAACTTTGGGTGCACAGGCGCAGGCAGGGTTCATTATTTTTAAGGGCCTACCGTTGGACTCATCGACACTGAGCAAGCAGACACCCAACAGCCCCATCGGACTCGCCGTCTTCGAGGCTGCTTTTGACAATCGCAGGGTGCCATTGCTGGATCTCACCAAACTTCTTCATCACGCTTCAGGCGCGTTGTGCACGGCGTTCAAAACAGCGGAGAATTCAACCATTGGCATCGTATGACCCTTTGAATAGACAGCCCGGCGATCCCGGCATCAGGGGGGCCGGGATCGGTTGATGCTTACGCGTCGAACTGGTGATACACCTTGGCAATCACCTTCCAGACACCCTCAATTTTGATCAGTGTCAGGTAGTCGTTGTAATCGGCGCCAATCGCATCGTTTTCCATATCGACACGTACTACTGCGGTGCTCGGCGTAATTGCCAATACGTCAAGGCGAGTGGTGATTTGGGGTGCGCCGCCGTTCTTCGCAACGAAATCAAACAGCTTGTTGATCGGGCCGCCGAGCAACTCGCCATTGGTGAACCCATACATCACTGCGTCTTGATGGAAGGCTTGTGCAACGCTTTGAGCATTACCGGTACGCAGACCTTCCACGTACTGATTGGCTGTGGCGATGACAGCGTCGTACTCGTGGGTGGGTACTGCCTTGATATTCTTCGACATGCTTGTTTTTCCTTTCATGGGGGATTAGATGCCACACCGCTCGCCTGACATGGCCGAGGGGTCTTGCTGAATGAGTCAATGACCGCCGCCCGCTACCAATCCTGGCGCGTCGGCGAGATGATCAAGTCATTGACGGTGACGTTTTCCGGCTGGTTGAGCGCGTAAATCACTGCACGGGCGACATCGTCAGGCCCAATAGCAATCCGATTCAGCGCCTGGGCAGCCTTGCGCCCCTGCGGATCACTGACCTTGTCCGCCCACCCTGTATTGATGACGCCAGGGCTGATCGTGTTAACGCGAATACCGTGCTGCACGCCAAGTTCTTTGCGCATGGACTCGGTCATGGCCTGGACGAAAAACTTGGTCGCACTGTAGACACCCGCAGACGGCCCTACCTGATGCCCTGCAACAGAGTCCATATTGAGAATCTGCCCGGACTTCTGTTCCAACATGAACGGCAATACTGCAGCCGTCATGTTGAGGTAACCCTTGATGTTCACATCGATCATCTTTTCCCAATCCTGCACGGCCAGATCAACCCAACGGGAAAAAAGCATCAGGCCAGCGTTGTTCACCAGAATGTCGATGGCGCCGTATGTTTCACGGGCAAACCTGGCAAGTGCCTGGGTTTGATCCGGTTGAGTCACATCAGTAGTAAACGCGACCACCTCACTTGCGGCCTCGCGCAGGTCAGCGACGAAAGACTCCAACGCCTCTTCATCAAGGGCGGCGGCAACCACGCGTGCACCTTGCGCTACCAGCGCCCGGGTGGTTGCCGCGCCGATGCCTGAGGATGCGCCCGTGACGATGGCTACCTTGTTTTGCAGGTAATTCATGTTCAATACCTTTTTGCAATGAATGCTATTGCGACGCCTGCGCCTTAATTAGCGCGGGACCTTGCTATTGAGGCGTCAGCGGTTGGCCAATCGATGTAACCTTTTGCACCCCCGCCGTAGTAACTCTCGCGTGGAGCGATGGTCAGCTCAACACCGCGACGCAGACGCTCGACGAGGTCGGGGTTGGAAATGAACAAGCGACCAAATGCAACCGCATCGATCCGGCCCTGCGCCCGGCGTTCGATTGCCATCGCCAGGTCATAGTTGTTATTGCCTATGAATGGCCCTTCAAACTGGGCACTCAGTGCATCCAGGTCCACGCCTTCGGGCACGGTGCGGGAGGTCGCCGTGGCGCCTTCAACAAAATGCAGGTACGCCAGGTTCAATTGATTGAGCTGCTGGATCAGGTAGCCATAAGTCGCCATGACATTGCTGTCAGGAGGCGTATTACCGGCATCAGGGGTCACCGGTGAAAGGCGAATACCGACACGGTCGTTACCCCATATCGAAACCACGGCTTCGGTGACTTCCAAGGTCAGTCGCACCCGGTTCTCAATGGAGCCACCGTATTGATCGGTGCGTTTGTTCGTGGAATCACGCAGGAATTGATCGAGCAGATAGCTGTTGGCCGAATGCACTTCTACGCCATCAAAACCGGCTCGCTTGGCGTTCTCGGCGGCCCGCTTGTATTGCTCGATGATCCCTGGGATCTCCGAGGTTTGCAGCGCACGAGGCGTCGACACCTCGACAAAGCCATTTTCGGTGTAGGTGCTACCTTCAGCCTTGATCGCCGAAGGCGCTACGGGGGCATCGCCGTTGGGTTGCAACTCGACACTGGAAAAACGCCCCACGTGCCACAACTGACTGACAATTTTGCCGCCCGCCGCGTGCACTGCGTCGGTGACCTTTTTCCAGCCGGCCACCTGTTCTTGCGACCAGATTCCCGGAGTCATGGCATAGCCACGTCCTTGGGCAGAAATGTTCGTCGCTTCGGCAATGATCAAGCCGGCACTGGCACGTTGAGCGTAGTAAGTGGCGTGCATTTCATTTGGCACACCGTCGTCGGCCATCCGGCTACGTGTGACGGGCGCCATGACTATCCGGTTAGCCAATTGCAGCGCCCCCAGATGCATGGGAGAAAAAAGGTCGGTATCCGTGGTGATATCGGTCATAAAGCCTCTCGATAAATTAGACCGGTCGTCTAGTAAAGTGGTAAAAAAAACGCCCCTATGCCAGCAGGCGCTTACTCGTGTTCAGCGCTGTTTCGAAAGCAGCCGTTGTGTTTCGCACCTTCACTAACAGTGAAGCCCCAAGCCACAGTTGATACAACGATTCAGCCAATGTCTCGGCGTTCTGGGTCGACGTGATGGACCCGTCAGCCATCCCCTGTTCAATACACCGGGTGATCCTCTGGATAATCAGCGCGGTGCCCGCTTCAAGTACGCTGCGCATGTCCTCCGAGAGGTCGCACACTTCTGCGCCGAGTTTCACCACCAGGCATTTCTCCTCGGGATGATCGAACGCCTGTGTCTTCGCCCAGTAACTCAGGTAGCCAATCAGCCGCTCGGCGCCAGTCCCTTGCGCTGCCATGACGATGTCTACCCGACCGATATACTCTTGGAAATACTCTTCCAGTAGTGCCTGGCCGAACTCCTCCTTGGAGCGGAAGTAGTGATAAAACGAGCCCTTGGGCACGCCCGCCGTCGTCAATACTTCCATAAGACCGACGGCGGTATAGCCCTTGTGGGTCATCAGTGTCTTCGCTACATCGATGATGTGCTGTCGCATGTCCAGATTAGATTTTTTCATAATGACGAGAGCCTATCCAAAACTAGACCGGTCGTCTACAAAACATTAGCAATACCTGACGAATGACCTCCTGCGTTCTCGCCTATCGTTGCTCCTGCAAACGACTAGACCCGTGCGGCTGGATAATCCGTTGAAGGTCTGAGCTCGACCTTTTCCCACTTGGCGATGACTAACGGCGCAATGGCATTGCCCAACACGTTCAACGTAGTGGTACCACTGTCGATGATCCTGAAAATGCCAGCGATCAACGCGACGCCTTCCAGTGGAAGACCTGCTGAGGCCAATGTCGCTGACAAGATGATGATGGCGAAACCTGGCACCCCTGCTGCGCCCTTGGAAGTCAGCACCATGGTCACCACCAACAGGATCTGCTGGGATAACGACAGGTCGATGCCATGGAGTGCGACAAAGATCGTCGCCACCCCAAGAAAAATCGACGCACCATCGAGGTTGAACGCATACCCCACCGGCACCACGAAACTGACGATCCGACGCGGCACGCCGTAACTTTCCATTTTTGTCATCAACTGCGGCATCACTGCGGCTGAGGCGGCACTTGAGAATGCGAGCATCAACTCATCGCGCAAGTACCGGATCAACTTGAAAATGTTTTCGCCTATCAAGTAACAGATACCGCCAAGTACCACCAACGCGAAAACAATCAGCGCCAGGTACACAACACCAATCAACTTGAGCAATGGCAACAAGGAAGCGAAACCAAACGTCGCCACGGTCGCGCCGATCATGCCGAACACACCCACAGGCGCATAAGCCATAACCATGGAGACAACCTTGAACATCGCATCGCAAACACTTTGAAGCAGTGCGATGACCGGTGCGTTTTTCTCTTTCGGTAAGGCGTTCAATGCCAGGCCGAACAGCACGGCAAAAAACAACACCGACAGCAACTTCCCCTCCGACATCGCAGCCAATACGTTATCGGGCACGATGTTCTGCAATATTACCAGCGCTCCTTTCGGCGGCTCCAGCGTGATGGATGCGGCACCGTGCGAAACACCGGAAATATCGGTACCTGTTCCCGGTTCGAAGAGATTTGCGAAACACAAGCCTATGACGACGGCCAGCGCGGTAATCGCAAAGAAATAACCGAGCGAGCGCACACCCATGCGGCCAAATGACTTGCTGTCTGGGCCACCTGCAATGCCCAGAATCATGCAGCAGAACACGATTGGCACAACGACCATCTTCATCATCTTGATAAAGATGTCACCAAGCGGTTTCAGAACCTGCACGCTGACCCATGCCTGATAGAGCGGATGGGTATTGAAGTACCAACCGACAAGCACGCCAAGCGACAGCCCGGCAACGATTTGCCACACCAAGGGAATACGTTTCATGTCTAGCCTTCTTGTTGGAATGAAAGGTCTGCGTTATCAGCAGTTGCTAGAGTCATGAGCTTGCAGCTCACGTGAGCCCCCATGGCACAGCTCAGCTGTGCCATGGGTGTTCTTATTTCGCGAAGAGCTGGCCCATATCCTTGAACGCCTTGAATTCAAGAGCATTGCCGCAAGGATCAAACAGGAACATGGTGGCTTGCTCGCCAACCTGACCTTTGAAACGAATGTACGGTTCGATCACAAATTCGGTACCAAACGACTTCAGTCGCTCGGCCAGCGCTTCCCATTGCTCCCAACCCAGAATGATGCCGAAGTGCGGAACAGGAACATCATGACCATCGACCGGATTGCTATGAACACTTTCTTGAGAGGCGGTTTTGGGATGCTCGTGAATCACCAGTTGATGACCATAGAAATTGAAATCGACCCATTGAGTGCTGGACCGCCCTTCTTCTAAACCAAAAACCTCACCGTAGAAGGTCCGTGTTGAAGCCAAGTCGTAAACAGGTATTGCGAGGTGGAATGGCGAGAGGCTCATCAGATCTCCAGTGCTTTTTTTGTGGGTTTGGCGAACATTCCCCCGTCATTGCCTCGCTTGGCTCAGCCGTTGGCGGGAATGGAAAACATCGTAGGACGGAAAACCCAACATAAAAATCAATATATATTTCTTAGAAACACAATTAATATTTATGAATGATCAAAGAACTCAAGACACTCATCGCTGTTGCGCGGGAAGGCACTTTTGCCGCTGCCGGCAACAGAATCGGCCTGACCCAGGCCGCTGTGAGCGCGCAAATCCAGCGCCTCGAAGCTGAACTGGGCGTCGAAATTTTCGACAGAAAAGGACGCTCTGCGCATCTCAATAGAATGGGCCACCAGGTACTCTTGCAAGCTCAGGAATTGCTCAATCTTTACGACAACCTGGGCTCCTCGACAATGGGACAACCCACCCACGAGCGGGTGACTATCGGCGCTATCGCGTCGGTGCAGCGCTCATATTTGCCCGAATCGCTGGCCAGGTTTCACCAGCAATGCCCGCAATGTCGCACGCGAGTCATTCCAGGGCTGTCGATGGAATTGGTCAACCTCGTCGACGCTGGCGAGATCGACATGGCCACCATCATTCGCCCACCCTTCTCGCTTCAGAGTGACCTGCACTGGACGACGCTGGCGCGGGAGCCCTACCGGCTAATAGTACCGAGCGAAGTGCCGGGTGAAGACTGGTCGGCGCTCCTGTCCAGCCATCCTTTCATTCGCTATGACCGCTCATCGTTCGGCGGCAGGCAGGTTGATCGTTTTGTGCGGCAGATGCATTTCACGCTGCATGAGGTGTGCGAACTGGATGAGCTGGAGGCCATCCTTCAATTAGTCAAAAAGGGCGTAGGCGTCGCATTGGTGCCGCAAACGTGCAGAGATCCGGAGTGGCCTATGGGTGTTCGAGCACTCGATCTGGGCATACACACCTTTCACCGCGATATCGGACTCATACACCGTTCTCGCCAAAGCCTTACCGAACCCGTGCGGATGCTGGCTGACCTGACAGTGACCAGTTCATGCGTGGCTTGAACTAACCACCCTCTCGCTCATGGCCATCACTGCGCCACGCCAATGGAATAACTTCTGTAAACGGGACAAGGTGAAACGTATCAGCTGAATGAAAAACTCAAAAAATGCATAAATGCATTTTTATCCTTGACCCACAGATCCGAGTCTTTTAAATTCGAATCACTGTATATAAATACAGTGACTTGAATCCCTACATGGACGAGGTTTCCTATGAAAAACACCCCTTCGAAATTTGGAAAAACACCCCATCAACCCAGCCTGTGGACCCGAGCCGATGCGCTTAAAGTGCGTGCGGACGACCCCACCACCACCCAGCCACTGGTCAGTGCGAACTTCCCGGTATTGAGTGACGAGGTTTTTATCTGGGACACCATGCCGCTGCGTGATATCGACGGCAACATCACCTCCGTTGACGGCTGGTCGGTGATCTTCACCCTCACTGCGGATCGCCATCCGAACGACCCGCAATACCTCGATCAGAATGGCAACTACGACGTCATCCGCGACTGGAACGATCGCCATGGCCGGGCAAAGATGTACTACTGGTTCTCTCGCACTGGCAAAGACTGGAAGCTCGGCGGCCGAGTGATGGCTGAAGGGGTTTCACCCACCGTGCGCGAATGGGCCGGTACACCGATCCTGCTGAACGAACAAGGCGAAGTGGACCTTTACTACACCGCCGTCACGCCCGGCGCGACCATCGTCAAGGTGCGTGGCCGCGTGGTGACCACCGAGCATGGCGTCAGCCTGGTGGGCTTCGAAAAGGTCAAGCCGCTGTTCGAGGCGGACGGCAAGATGTACCAGACCGAAGCGCAAAACGCCTTCTGGGGCTTTCGCGATCCATGGCCGTTTCGCGACCCGAAAGACGGCAAGCTGTACATGCTGTTCGAAGGCAACGTGGCCGGCGAACGCGGCTCGCACAAGGTCGGTAACGCCGAAATCGGCGACGTGCCACCCGGCTATGAAGAGGTCGGCAACTCGCGCTTCCAGACCGCCTGCGTCGGGATCGCCGTGGCCCGCGACGAAGACGGTGACGACTGGGAAATGCTGCCACCGCTGCTGACCGCGGTCGGCGTCAACGACCAGACCGAACGCCCTCACTTCGTGTTCCAGGACGGCAAGTACTACCTGTTCACCATCAGCCACACCTTCACCTACGCCGACGGCGTAACCGGCCCGGACGGGGTATACGGCTTCGTCGCCGATTCGCTGTTCGGCCCGTATGTGCCGTTGAACGGCTCTGGCCTGGTACTGGGCAACCCGTCCTCCCAACCGTTTCAGACCTACTCGCACTGCGTCATGCCCAACGGCCTGGTGACCTCCTTCATCGACAGCGTACCGACCGACGACACCGGCACGCAGATCCGTATCGGCGGCACCGAAGCACCGACGGTGGGCATCAAGATCAAAGGGCAGCAAACATTCGTGGTCGCCGAGTATGACTACGGTTACATCCCGCCGATGCTCGACGTTACGCTCAAGTAACGGAGGCTATGAGGTAGCGGGTTTGAGCTCGATGACAAACCCGCGGTAGATATCCGCTGCTCCCGTAGCGGTCTGACAGCCGCCATCGCAGGCAAGCCAGCTCCCACATTTTGGTCCGTGGGGCGTCAGGTAGGTATGTGTCGGCTGAGGGGCCGTCACGGGAGCAAGCTCACTCGCCACAGGTTCAACAGCCCATTGTGTGGGTATTCAGGAAATATAAATGCCTGCACCATTGAGTTGAGTCATGTTCACGCCAACCAACGTCACCGAGTTGTCGCCAAAGGACAACAGGGCATTGTCCTCGAACATCGAGACATGGGAACGGTAATCGTATTGCTGGCCCAGGTCAGGAATCCCCATGAACACCAGCTTATCGCTGGCCTGGTAGCCCTCGACCCGATCATTGCCAAAGAGGCCGTTGAACAGGAAAGTGTTGCTGCCCCCGCCCGACACCATCAGGTCATTGCCCGCCCCGCCGACGAACACATTATTACCCTGCCCACCGATCAAATGATCGTCGCCGCCCAGACCGAACAACCATTCCCCCGCAGCATGAGCGGTGAGGACATTGTCCTGCGCATCGCCGTTGGCAGAGGCCGTGTAGGGCGTCAAGGCTGTGCCGGCCAGCAGGCCTTGGCCGGTTACGTTATAGGTGACGTCGTGGGTGCCCCAGGGGATTGAATTCCACATGATGTAGGACTGCTCTTGGCTCACCAATGCACCGATATCGCGGGTCATACTGATGCCGCCATAGGCGTCGTTGATGTAGAGCGTGCCATCGCCATCGTTGGCAAAGCCGAAGCTGGCCAGTGGCTTGTGCAGTTCGAAGACGTTATCGCCCTGCCCGCCCAGCAGGATGTTGTAGCCGCCATCATCGCGAAAACGATCATGACCGGCGCCGCCTTCCAGGAAGTCGTTGCCGACACCGCCCTTGAGCAGGTCGTTGCCCTCGGTGCCGAGGATGAAGGTATTGCCAGTGTGTTTTTCAGCGTAACGGTTCAGGTCTTGTACCCAGGTGGTTTCACGCGCAGCCTCGGTCAGGCTGGAGACCACGATGGTCGAATCCTTGCTGGTCAGGTCGTAGAACTCGGAGGACGCGATACGCCCCAAACCTTGGATGTAACCGTCCAGGGAGTGAGCCTTGGCCACGCCCCAATTCAGACTATTAGGTAAATGTGCCGAGAACGACGCGTAATTATCGGTAAAACTGACGAGGTTGTTGGCGGCCGCATCCCAGCCCCGGTCGTTGCCCCAGAAGAGTGCCGAGGTATTGATGCCTTTGCCATCAATGGCTTTGAACACCGGGTCATTTTCATAGCCAATATTCAACACCGGGGTATCACCCGAGCGTTGAGCGGGTGAGGCAAAGGTTACGTAGTTGGCATCCTGATAAAAGCCGCCCCAGTGATCGTGGCTCAAGGTCGCCAGGCTGTTGGCGCCCAGTGCGCCGAGGCTATGGCCGGTGACCAGGATATCCTTGCCGCTCAAGCCCTGGCTCGCGGCGTAACGAGCGACGTTTTCGAGCAAGGCGCTGAAGGCGAACTTGGCGTAATTGGCGGCGTATCCAGGCAGTGCTGCGGCCGCCAGGTCGCTGGCCACGTCGCCCGCGCCATCCCAGGTCAAGCCAAAGGACGTGCCACGAAAGGCAATCCCCATGGCGATCAGCCTGCCAAGCCCATCGTACTGCCCCAGAATCTCGACGTTGGCCGAAGGGGCCAAGGCTGTCTCGCCCCAGAAGGTGCCTTGCTTGTCCACATGCTGCGTCACGCCCAGGGCCTGCGCACCGATAGGCGCCCAGCCACCGGTTGCCAGGGGTTGGCCGGTGGAGTCATACGCGTACTCGGATAAAGCCAAGGCGTTGCTCAGCAGCGCCTTGGCGGGGTCGCCCTTCATGCCCTTGTAATCGAAAACGCCCATGCCCTTGGTCCCTTTTCAGATGACGTGCCAGATGGCCTCGATTCGGATGGCCGGGGTCGATTGAGTGCGGGTCACGGGGGCCTGTCAAGGGTTACCTAGAAATTCAATAGTGCTCATTTTATTGAGCGCTTGCCCTCCCAGCATTGACGACATGGACAGAAGGCACCCGTACACGCAGCGCAATCAGCAACGCAGCCAGCAACATCAGCACCGCCGCCGCTATAAATACGCCCGCGCTGCCACCGAGGCTGAACACTGCACCGCCAGCGGCGGCGCCCATGGCGATGGCGGACTGCACAGAGGCCACCACCATACCCCCGGCGCTTTCCGCCTGGTCAGGTACCGCGCTGGCGACCCAGTTCGACCACGCCACCGGCACACCGCCAAAGGCCAAGCCCCAGATTGCCAGCAGTACCGCCTGCCCCGGCAACGAGGGTGGCAACAGCACCAACGCCAGTGCTGCAACCCCGACCAGCGCAGGCATTAACACCAGAGTCGCCAGCGGGCGGTGCTCCAGCAGCCTGCCAGCCAACAGCGTGCCGAAGAAGTTCGCCACACCGAACCCCAACAACATCAGCGACAGCCCTTGCGAGCCGATGCCGGTAGTACCTTCAAGAAATGGCCGAACGTAGGTGAACATCGCGAAGTGACCGCTATGCACCAGCACACAACCGAACATCCCCATGGCGATGCCTGGGCGCTGCAACACGTCGAAAACCGTGCGCAGACGTGCTGGCCGGCGCGGCGCGAGGCGCGGTAAAGTCAATGACTGAAACGTCAGGGTCACCATGCCTACCGCCGCCGCTGCAAAGAACGCGCTGCGCCAGCCGTATAGCCCGCCCAGATAACTGCCCAGTGGCACGGCAACGACCGTCCCGATGGCAATCCCACTGAAAATGATCGACAGCGCCCGAGGCAACAAAGCACTCGGCACCAAGCGCATCGCCACCGCCGCAGCCATGCTCCAGAACCCGCCCAGGGCAATCCCCAGCAAGATGCGCATCAACAGCAGCACCGCGAAGCTGGAAGAAACGGCGACCAACAGATTGGAGGCAACCATCAACGTGGAAAACCCCAGCAACACCCAACGTCGGTCGATGCCGCGGGTCAGGCCTGGCACCAACAAACCGGCGAACAACGCTACCACTGCTGTCACCGTTACCGCCTGGCCAGCCAGCGCTTCGGACACGCCCAGATCAGTCGCCATCAGTGTTAACAAACTGGCCGGAAGGTACTCCGCAGTCAGTAATCCGAACACTCCCATTGCCAGTGAGAAGACGGCCATCCACGCGGGGGCCGCAGGCTCTGCCTCCGAGAAGGCGCCGGGATGGCGGTTGGATACGGCGTCACATACACAGTCAGTCATTACAGGGATCTCCCAATCATCATTGCGACCCGCAGTCTAGGCGCGCGAATCTGGATGATCTATGATCCAAAATCTCTCATTTTTGACTAAAACACCTGAACAATGTCTGCAGAACAGTTTGCTCTTTCCTCGGATCTCATCAACGAACTGTTGCGCGGTATGCGCCTGCGTGGCGTCGAATACCGGCGTATACAAACGAGTCCGAGTTTCGGTTTGGGCTTCGCTGAAAAACCTGGGCATGCCTGGTTCCATTTCATGGCCGTCGGCAATGCGGTACTGCGAATGGAGGACGGCACCACCTACGCGCTGTCTGCCGGCAACGCCGTGTTCATCTCCCACGGCGCGGCCCATCAACTGTATTCCCATGCGGACGTACCCGTTCAGGACATCGAACGCCTAGACCGCGTCCCCCTCGGTGACACCGTATGCGCGGTTGACACCGGAACCGATGCCAGCCCAACGCCGAGCACTATTTTGTTCAGTGGTTGCATGGAGTTTGAACTGGGCAGTATCCATGGCCTTGGCAAGCTGATGCCGGGCCTGATGTTGATTGATGCCGGCGGCCAGCGCTACCCTGGACTGGTGCCCATCCTGACCACCATGGAACGCGAGGTCAGCGCCGCACGTGTGGGCTTCGCCGGCATCCTCGCGCGGTTGGCCGACGTGGTGGCCGCCATGGTCGTTCGCGGCTGGGTAGAGTGCGCTTGCGGTAATGCCTCTGGCCTGGTCGCCGCCTTGCGCGATCCACGCTTGGCCAGTGCACTGCTCGCGCTCCATCAACAACCGGGCCGCGACTGGACCGTTGCGCAGTTGGCAGAGCAATGCAATACCTCACGCTCAGCCTTCGCGGATCGCTTCCAGATGACGATTGGCATGACGCCGCTGCGCTATGTCACCGAACTACGAATGCGGCTTGCAAGCCAGTGGCTGACCCTCGAAAGGCTGCCGATCGAAGAGGTAGCACAACGCTTGGGCTATACATCCCAGGCCGCTTTCAGTCGCGCGTTCAAACGTGTTACGGGCAAGACACCGGGGTTAAGTCGCAAGGTGAGGCAGCCCATTGTTACTTGACGCTGAGCGCACGTAGTCGACGGTCTGTGCCTCTGAATCATTTAACGCCCGTTACGTCGAGTAATGGGTCACGGCAGTGCAACACCGGCTAAAGGACTGTCAAGTATGACAGTAGACGCCTGCGACGACTCATCTGAGAATGAACGCCACGCGGCAAGAATCCCAGCCTCTGATCTTGGGCCTGCACGTTTGCCGCCAGCACTCGATGAGGGGCTCAGTCATGGAGATCACTGAATGCCGCGCCGCAGACAACGTCATCTTGACATTAAAGCAGCCGATGAACGCGCGACGCACACGCCTGCTGTGCGGGTATCTGCGCCAGATCAATCCGCCGGCCGAGTATTTGATCCTGGTCGAGGAATGGACGGCGCAAGCCCATTACGTGCAGTTCAACCAGATTACAGGGTGCGCGCGCATCACAAAAAAACTGCGGCCACGCCCAGCCTGAGCATCCGCTCATGAACATGCGTTCACGTATAGCGATCGGCTTGTTCACCGCCATGGGGGTGGTGTAGGCAGAGCGCGGCCTCATTGAGCCGTCGCAGATACAAGAACTTTTATTGTATGGAGCAATCCTGCTCGCTTTACGAGCGCAGCGCCTCACCAATTTCTTCAATAGCAAAACCAACGTCATGCCCCGCACGAATCAACTCCGCGAACCGCAGCATCACTGAAGAGCCGACATCGTGGGACAGCGCCAAGGTCATCAGTTCGCGTATCGGTTCATCAAGCGCTGCTTCGACGCTGGGAGAACACGCCTGCCCTGTGAGCCAGGCAACAAGGGACGAGACCCTATGGCCAGGGGTATCTTCATCAACACCCAAAATCTCGCCTAACACCATCCCCAGTGTGCCTGCAGGATGTTGTTCCGGGCGGCTCCAAGTCTTGAGTTCAATTGACTCTCGCTGCACCTTTTCCAAGTTCCGCCGAATCTTTCCAGGAATGGTCGCCGCCGCTTTGGGGCGATTGTAGTACTCGCGGTTAGCTAAACTTGCGGCATCCCTGACAACCTTCCAGGCCACCGACCACAGCTGTGAAACACTGTAGGTATGCAAAGCTGCGCGCATAGTACTTTTAATTTCTGCCAGCTCTTGTTCCGACAGATCATGGTTATAGAGTTCGCACTGAGCGTCCAGATAGCGCATGACATCGGCGACTGCGTAATCAAGCCACAGGTTGAACAGCCCGTCAGCATCGGTATACACCCTATCCGACAGGTTACGAATGACCTCGTCCGCACGCCTTGATGCGACATCTGGTGCCAAACGATAGACAACCTGGTCCCTCAACACCCAAATCTCATCGCCCTCCCAATAGTAGGTGCCCGGGCTTGCTTTACTGGGGTCATCAAGGACGAGCCCAGCCTCACGCAATTGCAGCATGAAGTCATCGACATATCGAGGCGCCAGCCCTCGACAATCACCCGGTCTGAAGCCGCCATTGGTCAACCTTGGGGTAACAGCCCTGTCCAACGCCAGCAGAAGCACCACCTGATTATCCGGGACCGCTGAGTAGTCCACCGTACGGGTTAACTGCTTGCGTACGTATTCGGCCAACTGCCGTTCAAGCTCTGCGGCTTTGGTCTTTCTAGCCTCAAGCGCAATGGCGTCATGGTCGTTCTGACAAAGCGTACAAAGCTTCGTGGACCGTTGAGGGACCTTTTTGGTCTCTGAGCGATTTTTGATTTCGATCAGTTCCGCACACTTGGGGCAGACCTGAATATCATCGAATGCATTGCAACGTTGCCGTACGAAGCTGGCGAGTGTAACGCCTGGGGCCATTTCAATAACGTCCGTCAGAGCGCTCACTTTTTCAAGGTACTGCCCTGACTCATCGACAGCCCAGTACCGCTCGATCAGCTCAACTTCTTTAGGGTCTTCGGTCAACATTTGCAGCTTGATTGCCATGTAAGCAGTCCTGTTTCGCGTGTGATTATTTCGCACCCAGTCATCGCTGACTTATGGGCGTTCATAGGTGAGAGCTGTTGCGGCGAGCCTCTCGACCTTGTTCGGTTTTTTCTTTATTTGACGTTCTTCCAACAGAGTCCTGGGCAATACAAACCCTTCAAAACTGCGCTGTGTAATCGGGTTATTAGCCTTCTCCGCTCCAATCCGATAACGCATCAACCCATCGGCGACTGAAAAGGTCAGGTCCACACTGGTGTCGGTGCGGCCATTTAGGTGCCCGCGACTCAGCAGCCGGAACAACGACCACGGCCCGCGGTAGCTCAGGCTGGCGGTGTTGCCGGTGCTATGCACCAGAGTCAGTTGACTGCCATTGCTGTTGCCCAGGCTGTTGGGCCACACCAGACCGGTGCGCTGTGGCGCGCCGTGCTGGTAGGGGATCAGTTGGCCGTCGACGCTGAGCATGCTGCTCAGGCGAGTGGCACTCAGGGCCAGGGGTTCGATGGTGAGCTGCACGGCCAGATGGCCGCGATGGTTGAAGAAGGTCTCGCGGATGCGCTCGGCCGTTTTCAGTTGCTCCAGCACGTCGCTGCGTACCAGGTAGCCGCCGAGGCTGTCGGAGTGCAGGGCATCGAGGTTGTCTTTGAGGAACACGTTCAGGTATTGGTCGTGGAACTGCTGTAGACGCCCCTGCGGACCGAAGAAGGCTTCGAAGTCTTCCAGCGAGGCGTCCTCGCCACTGGCCTTGAACGGATAGCGGCCCGCCAGACGCTCGCGGTAGAAGCTGTAGATTTCACTGTCCCAGCGTTTTTCCAGCTCGCGCAGGGCGGCGATCACCAGCACTTGCGAGGTTTGGTCGGCGAGTTTTCTGACCTGCTGATTCAACGGCTCGGGCAGCCCCACGGCGACGCGTTGCAGGTTGGCGATGGGATCGGCGCCGCCCAGGGAGAAGCGGTTGAGCACGGTTTTAAGGGCGGCTTTACCGGGGTCCGGGTTGTCGTGCACGGCTTTGGCGTAGTCATAGACGGCGCTGACCGAACGCAGGGTTTCTTCGTAATAGGACGGCTGCTCGCCTCGTGCGGTGATCAGCTCTGACAGACTTGAGAATGCGCGCCGAATCCCTGCTGCTTGTTGTTGCTCCTCGGGCACCTTGTCCAGCTTGAGCGGCGTTTGCCCCTCAGCCAGGGGCACGGCCGGGTAGATCACGCTGTTGTCACGCAGGGTTTCCAACAGCCGCCGTAGCGGTGCAGCCGGGCCGGTGACTTGTTCCAGCACCGCCACGCCGTGGCTGAGGTCGTCAAAGTCGGTGACCGCGAACTGGTTCAGCGCACGTCGCCAGCTGTCGACGTAGTCGGCGCTGTACAGGGCTCGGATACGCTGGGTCAGCACTTTGCGGTCTTCGTCGGAGTAGTCCAGGCGTTGTCGTTCGCCAAGGACCCACTGGTCGATCATCGCCAGCTCGATAATGCCCTTGGTGCCGGGTTCGAAATAGTCCTTGAAACCCTTGGCGGTGAGCAGCGGCGGCAATTGCAGACCGCTGCCGGCTTGATCGGTGTTTAGCGGACGGTAGACGATATCGAACGCCGGGCCGACCTCAGTGCGCAGGTCCAGCGGCCGATGCATACGCTCCAGGGCATCCTGTTTCAGGCTCATATAGACCCGTTCGGCCATGGGTAACTGGCGCAGTTGCTGCTGCACTTGGGTGATGCGCTCGCGGTAGTTCGGCAGGTCGGCATCGGCGTATTTCAGCGCGTAGCCCAGGTGGCTCATCAAGTCGGCCTGCAGTTGGCCCTGGCCCGGATAGGCACGCTGCCATTGCTTGGCGACCCACTCCTCGATAATCGCTGGGCGGCGGTTGGGGCGCTCTTCGAGCATGCGGTACACGCGCAAGGCTGCCAGTTGCTGGTTGCTGCCGGCGGGCGCGGTGTTAATAGCCTCCAGCACCCCGCTGGCAATGGCCGGCAGGAAACGCTTGGACAGCAGATTCAAATAGGCTTCATCCACCGTCGGGCCAATCGTCCTGCCCTGGTACAAGCCCATATCCGATAGCAATGGCCAGGCTTCACGGTAATCACCGTAGACCAACACCGCATCGCGAATCTGGTCCAGAGGCAGCAACAGGTTGCGCCCCGTAGGGTCGACCGTGGCGTCGATGTCTCGCTCACTGAACTCCTGACTCTTGGCCAACACGTTGGCCGCTTTGTCGCGGTTGATGCTGAAGTAAAACTGCCAGGTACCCATCGCCACCAGACAGCCCAGGCACGCAACGCTGAACCCGGCGATCAACAGCCGCCGTTTGCTGCGAGCCACCTTGATGTTGTCGCCTGCAAGGCCCGCTTCGGGGTAGATCACCCGCTGGAACAGTTCCTGGGCAAAATAGATGACCGTACCACCGGCCGGTTTGACCTCCGGTGGCGGTGGCGGCAGTTGATACGCCTGCCCTGCTTCTTTGATGAAAGCGTTGCTCAGAGTGCCCTGCTGCAACACCGAGGAAAAATACAGCCCGCGCACCAACGCGGGTGTGGTGAACCGATCACTGCCAAGCATTTCAGTCAGGAAGCCAAACAACACGCGGCGCAAGCCCGCCATCTGATGCATCAGCGCCTGCAAGCGATCACATTCATCCAACGTGCGCGCCTCCCGGGTGCTGTTGAAAACCTGTTCGCAGAGGCAATCGACAAAGGCTTGATATTGGCGCGTCAGTTCCGCCAGCCAGGCATCAAAATCATCCACCGCGGCCAGGCTGAACGTGAAGCCCAGCAGATCTTCGCGACCACTGCGCGATAACCTGGCGAAGAATTCTTCGAAGCCTTCCAGCAGGTCGAACTTGCTCAGCGTCACGTACACCGGCAAGCGCGTGCCCAATTGCCGCGTCAGCTCAAACAGCCGGGTGCGCAGCAGGTTGGCGTGGGCCTTGCGCTGCTCGGGACACTGCGCCAACAAGGCCTGTATATCAA
The DNA here is from genome assembly GCF_001896155.1 of Pseudomonas sp. FSL W5-0203. Classification (NCBI taxonomy): domain Bacteria; kingdom Pseudomonadati; phylum Pseudomonadota; class Gammaproteobacteria; order Pseudomonadales; family Pseudomonadaceae; genus Pseudomonas; species Pseudomonas sp. FSL W5-0203. The sequence continues at coordinate 1,628 of NZ_MPOR01000029.1, read as the reverse complement.
TTACCAGCAACACGCCGTTCAATGCCCGACGGCTGCGGTTGCGCGTCAACCAGTCAAGCAGGTGCGACCAAAGGCGCGCATGAGTGCCGGTGGGCAACACCGGCTTGAACTTGCCCTGCTGCTCGACGTTTTCAGCCGGTGAATCCGGGTGGCTGAGAAATTCACCCGGTGGGTCAATCAACACCGCCTCGTCCCCGATCCACCAATCCACCGGGTAGGCCAGTTGCTCTTCCTGAGCCCTGGCCCCAGCCTTGGTCACATGAGACAACGAAAAGCTCTGGTTGGAGCGGGTGATCAGACTGGTCTTGCCGGCATTCTCCTCACCGAGCACCAGGTACCACGGCAGTTGATACAGTGAACGGCGGCGCTCCATATTATTCAGCAGGCTGCCCAGGCTGCGGTCCAACGCCCGCTCTTGAGCCTCGATATAAGGCAAGCAAGGGTCGGCTTGCACGGCGGCCTCATGCTGGCGTTCAACCTGCAAACGCTGATAACGCTCGCGCACGCGCCACGCCCAGATCAGCAGCGGCACCACGATCACCACCACACTGGCCGAGACCCGCATCGCCCACTCGCCCAACGGTTGGCGCTCACGCCACGTCCACTGCGGGCCCAGCCACCAGATGGCGACCAGCAAGAACATCACCCCCAACAGCACCAACACCGGCCATGCCTGGTTGAATTGGCGCAGCACCGGCAGGCCCCAGCGTTTGAGGTAACCCCAGACTGTTTTCATGAATTGCTCCTAACGCTTTTTTAGAGTTCGTTGCTTACACACGGTGAACGCATCCCTGTTGCTCCCGCTGAACCACGCCCAGGGGCATGGCTTGCGTTTTCAAAGCTGGCGATGAATTCATGGAGGATGCGTTTGCTTTCAGCAGCCTCCTTGACACTGGGGCCGCGAATGTTGGCCTCAGGGTCCGGTCTGGGCAGGACCGAGCCGTAGCGGATGCGTACGGATTTGAGGATTGCGTCCCACACGGCCATGGCTTCGTAGTCGGTGAGCGAGGGGTTGACGGGTTCTGGTGACGCGGGTTGTTGCCAGAGAGGCAGTTCGTAGCCTTTGTTGGCGAATTGGGGAAGGGTCCAGCGCACAAGATCCCTGGGTTTATCAGGATCTATGGCGGTACGCTTCTTTCCGCCTGCCGATAGGCGAATACTCATAGCTGGACGGCTTAGGGATGGGTTATCTCGATAGTTCTCGCTGACGAACAGTATTTGACGATGTGTGTCATCACTGAAGCCGATCAAGGATTCTTCGGCTTGCATTCCGGCTAATGTGATTTTGCCTATACGCAGTTGTTCATAATCGCCTGCGAGGAATATTTTCCCGTCTTTTTGGGTTCGGACATGCAAACGTTCGCCATCATCAGGTGATAAGGCGTTGTAGTAGACGTTCAGCGATACGTCTGAAGCGGGGGGGCGAAAATAGAAACTGGCGATCTCATGGTCGTGATGACTGCGAATGACAACCGGCCCAAGCGCAAACCCCGCGACTGCGGTTTCGGGGGTGACTTTGAAGATCTCTTTTGAAAGTTTTAACAGACGATCTTCAACAGGGGCGGTATTACCCTTGAAGGAGTCAGCTCGGAGCATGACGTAAACGTCATCGACCAGCAGGTGGAGTT
>NZ_MPOR01000028.1:0-73216 GCF_001896155.1 Pseudomonas sp. FSL W5-0203 | reverse complement strand
GGCGGCGGCCCCCCAAATCACTGGCGGATTACGGGCACACCGAGCCCAAGCGAGGTGCCGAGTGGTGGGGCAAGAGCCTTTTTGGTTACTTTTGGGGCTCTTTTCCAAAAGTGACCCGCTGTAAAAGCGGAACCCTAAGTGGCCGTTACCGCAGAAATGGATATGTACACAGATAACAGCTTCGGCTGTCAGGCCGCCTTCGCAGGCAAGCCAGCTCCCACAGTTGGATCGTCGGGTGTCAGGTAGATAGGTGTCGGCTTTCAGACCGTCATCGCAGGCAAGCCAACTCCCACCTTTGTACTACCTGCATTCAGATAGAACTTCTGCACCCAGCCCCGCCTCATAACTAACAAGCCCACCGCACCGGCACCCCCATGGACCTTGTCATCGCCCGCCCCGAAGGCCTCTACTGCCCTGCCGGTGATTTTTACATCGACCCCTGGCGCCCAGTAGAACGTGCAGTCATCACCCACGCCCACGGCGACCACGCCCGCACCGGCAATCAACACTACCTGGCCGCCGCCCCCGGCGAAGGTATCCTGCGCTGGCGCCTGGGCCAGGACATCAACCTGCAAACCCTGGCCTACGGCGAACGGTTGGTGCATCACGGCGTGACCTTGAGTTTTCATCCAGCCGGGCATGTTCTGGGCTCGGCCCAGGTGCGCCTGGAATACCAGGGCGAGGTCTGGGTGGCGTCCGGCGACTATAAGGTCGAGCCCGATGGCACCTGCGCACCCTTCGAACCGGTGCGCTGCCACACCTTTATCACCGAATCCACATTCGGGCTGCCGATTTACCGCTGGCAGCCTCAGGCGCAGTTTTTACCGGGATCAATGACTGGTGGAAGGCCAATATCGCCAGCGGCAAAGCCAGCGTGTTGTTCTGTTATTCCTTCGGCAAGGCCCAACGCATTCTCCATGGGCTGGACGCCAGCATCGGCCCGATCCTCAGCCACGGCGCGGTCGAGCCGTTGAACCGGGTGTACCGCGAAGCGGGCATCTACATCCCCGAGACCCTGTATGCCGGCGACTTCAAAAAGACCGACCCACTGCTGCGCCAAGCCCTGATCATCGCCCCGCCCTCCGCCGGAGGCAGTACCTGGATGCGCCGCTTTGGCGACTACAGCGACGCCTTCGCCAGCGGCTGGATGCGCTTGCGTGGTACCAGACGGCGACGCGGTGTGGACCGTGGCTTCGTGCTCTCGGACCACGCCGATTGGCCCGGCTTGTTGTGGGCCATCGAACAAACCGGCGCACAACGGGTAATGGTCACCCATGGTTCGGTCGGTGTGTTGGTGCGTCACCTGCGGGAAAAGGGCTTGGATGCCCAAGGCTTCAGCACCGAATACGGCGATGACGAAGAAGAGGCTACTGCATGAAAGCCTTCGCCGAGCTGTACGCCAACCTCGACGCCACCACTTCCAGCAATGCCAAGCTTGCGGCTCTGCAAGCCTACTTCCTGCAGGCGCCGCCAGCCGATGCGGCCTGGGCGGTGTACTTTCTCAGCGGCGGGAGGCCACGGCAACTGGTGCCGACGCGCCTGCTACGGGACATGGCCACCGAAGCGGCCGGCATCGAACCCTGGCTGTTCGAAGAGAGCTACCAGTCCGTAGGTGACCTGGCCGAGACGATCTCACTGCTCCTGCCAGAATCCACCTACACATCCGAAGACGGCCTGGCCGTGTGGCTGGAAGAAAAACTGCTGCCCCTGCGCGGTCTGCCCCCCTTGGACCTGAAAGACCGGCTGCCGGCGCTGTGGGCGCAACTGGACCAACCGAGCCTGATGGTGTGCATCAAGTTGATCACCGGCAGCTTTCGGGTGGGCGTATCCAAACTGCTGGTGACCCGCGCCCTCGCTGCCATGGCCGACCTCGACAGCAAGCGCGTGGCGCAGCGGTTGGTGGGCTACACCGATTTGTCGAACCGTCCCACAGCCGAAGGCTACCTCAAGCTGATTGCCGCCGAATCATCCGACGAGCACGCGCAACGTGGCGGGCAACCCTATCCGTTTTTTCTGGCTCACGGGCTGGCGCAACCGGTGGAGCAATTCGACACCCTGCTCGGTTCACCCGCCGATTGGCAGGTGGAATGGAAGTTTGATGGCATTCGCGCACAACTGGTCAAGCGCGAGGGCCGCCTGTGGGTCTGGTCTCGCGGGGAAGAGTTGCTGACTGAACGTTTCCCTGAACTCCACAGCCTGGTCAGTGGCCTGCCCGATGGTACGGTGATTGATGGCGAAATCGTGGTGTGGAAAGACTCGGTGCAACCCTTCGCGCTGCTGCAACAGCGCATTGGCCGTAAAACCTTGAGTAAAAAAGTTCTTGAGGATGCGCCAGTGGCGGTGCTCGCGTACGACCTGCTGGAGTATCAGGGCGACGACTGGCGCAACTACACCCAAGCCGAACGCCGTACCCAATTGGAACAGGTCATCGCTGCGTGCAACCAACCGGTGTTATTGCCCTCGCCCTTGCTGGAAGGCAAGACCTGGGCAGCCTTGGCCGAGCAGCGCGACGCCTCTCGCAGCCTGGGCGTGGAAGGCATGATGCTCAAGGATCGCAACGGCCTCTACGGCGTGGGCCGCACCAAGGACATGGGCCTGTGGTGGAAGTGGAAGGTCGACCCCTTCAGCGTCGACGCCGTGTTGATCTACGCCCAGCGCGGCCATGGCCGGCGCGCCAGCCTCTACAGCGACTACACCTTCGCGGTATGGGACGGCCCGCCAGGCAGCGAGCGCACTCTGGTGCCGTTCGCCAAGGCGTATTCCGGGCTGACCGACGAGGAAATGCGCAAGGTCGACGCCATTGTGCGCAAAACCACAGTGGAGAAGTTCGGCCCGGTCAGCAGCGTGACGCCGAGCATGGTGTTTGAGCTGGGTTTTGAAGGGATTGCTCTGTCCAAGCGGCACAAGAGCGGGATTGCGGTGCGGTTTCCGCGGATGCTGCGCTGGCGCCAGGACAAGGCGGTGGAGGAAGCGGACAACCTGGCCACGCTACAAGACCTGTTGGCCTGATCCACCTCCCACCTTCTTGATAAATGAAAGATCCAGAATGGTGCACTGGAAATTCCATGCCCATTTTTGGGCACCGCCTACACTTGGAACTGCCTTACCCCACCGTTTAAAAAGCCCATCCGGAACTATGGTGCAGAAATTGCTACTTGTGGTGGGTCTGACACCGTTCAGTAACAGTCCTAATCGCGCCACAAGCGCTTATCTTGGTTTCCAGGGATTACCTAATGAAAAAAGCATTGCTGACCCTTTCTGCACTGGCTCTGTGCATGGCTGCTGGTGTTGCTACAGCCAAGGAATACAAGGAATTGCGTTTTGGTGTCGACCCTTCCTACGCACCGTTCGAATCCAAGGCCGCCGACGGCAGCCTGGTGGGCTTCGATATCGATCTGGGCAATGCGATCTGCGCAGAGCTGAAGGTCAAGTGCAAGTGGGTCGAAAGTGACTTCGACGGCATGATCCCGGGCCTGAAAGCCAATAAATTCGATGGCGTGATTTCGTCGATGACCGTGACTCCAGTGCGCGAGAAGGCCATCGACTTCTCCTCCGAGCTGTTCTCCGGCCCGACTTCGCTGGTGTTCAAGAAAGGCGCTGGCTATTCGACGCCAGAATCTCTCAAGGGCAAATCCGTGGGTTATGAGCAAGGCACCATCCAGGAAGCCTACGCCAAGGCCGTACTGGATAAAGCCGGGGTGACCACCAAGGCTTACGCCAACCAGGACCAGGTGTACGCCGACCTGACCTCCGGGCGCCTCGACGCTTCCGTGCAGGACATGCTGCAAGCCGAACTGGGCTTTCTCAAGTCGCCCGCCGGTGCTGGCTATGAAGTGAGCGCCGCTATCGACGACCCGCTGCTGCCGTCGAAAACCGCCATCGGTATCAAAAAAGGTAACACTGAACTCAAGGCGCTTTTGGATAAAGGTATCAAAGCGTTACACGATGATGGCACCTACGCCACTATCCAGAAGAAACACTTTGGCGATCTGAACCTGTACAGCGGCAAATAATGCCTGGGGCGCCCTGCTTCGGGTGGGGCGCTTTTTTATCGCCATAGGTCCTGATTTATGTTCGAAGATCTGTTGCAAACCCTCGGGCTGAGCGCATTCAGCCTGAAGGGTTTCGGCCCGCTGTTGCTGCAAGGCACCTGGATGACCATCAAGTTGTCGGTGCTGTCCCTGGCCGTCAGCGTAGTGCTGGGCCTGCTCGGCGCCAGCGCCAAATTGTCCAGCCTGGCCATTGTGCGTATCCCCGCCCAGCTCTACACCACCCTGATTCGCGGGGTACCGGACCTGGTGCTGATGCTGTTGATTTTCTACAGCCTGCAAACCTGGCTCAGTGGCTTTACCGACTTTATGGAATGGGAATACATCGAGATCGACCCGTTCAGCGCCGGGGTGATCACCCTGGGCTTTATCTACGGTGCGTATTTCACCGAAACCTTTCGCGGTGCGATCCTCGCCGTGCCCCGCGGCCAACTCGAAGCCGCCACCGCTTACGGGCTCAAGCGCGGGCAGCGGTTTCGCTACGTGACCTTCCCGCAGATGATGCGCTTTGCGCTGCCGGGCATCGGCAATAACTGGATGGTGATGCTCAAGGCCACCGCACTGGTGTCGATCATCGGCCTCGCAGACTTGGTAAAAGCCGCCCAGGACGCTGGCAAGAGCACCTATCAACTGTTTTATTTCCTGGTGCTGGCGGCGCTGATCTACCTGTTGATCACCAGCGCCTCCAACTTTGTCTTGCGCCGACTTGAACGTCGCTACTCCGCAGGCGCCCGGGAGGCCGTGCGATGATCGAGCTATTGCAGGAATACTGGCGCCCCTTTCTTTATAGCGACGGCCAGCACATCACCGGTCTGGCCATGACCTTGTGGCTGCTCAGCGCCTCACTGGTCATCGGTTTTCTGGTGTCGATCCCGCTGTCCATCGCCCGCGTTTCGCGCAAGCGCCTGGTGCGTTGGCCCGTGCAGTTCTACACCTACCTGTTTCGTGGCACGCCGCTCTATATCCAACTGCTGATCTGCTACACCGGCATCTACAGCCTTGCCGCTGTACGAGCACAACCGGTGCTGGATGCGTTCTTTCGCGATGCGATGAACTGCACCCTCCTCGCCTTCGCCCTCAACACCTGCGCCTACACCACCGAGATTTTCGCCGGGGCGATCCGCAGCATGGCCCACGGCGAAGTCGAGGCGGCCAAGGCTTATGGCCTAAGCGGCTGGAAGCTGTACGCCTACGTGATCATGCCTTCTGCGTTGCGACGCTCGTTGCCCTACTACAGCAACGAGGTGATCCTGATGCTGCACTCGACCACCGTGGCCTTTACCGCGACGATCCCGGACATCCTCAAAGTGGCGCGGGATGCCAACTCCGCCACCTTCATGACCTTCCAGTCATTTGGCATTGCCGCACTGATCTATCTGACGGTGACCTTTGCCCTGGTCGGCCTGTTTCGCCTGGCGGAACGCCGTTGGCTGGCCTTTCTCGGGCCGAGCCACTAAGGAGTTTGCATGCGCCACCAGCTACATGACTTGATCGCGCCGGTGCCCGGCACGGCGCGGCAGATCCACAGTTTTCACTTCGGCCCGCAGCAGCCCGAAGGCAAGGTGTACATCCAGTCCTCCCTGCATGCCGATGAATTGCCAGGCATGCTGGTGGCCTGGCATCTGAAGGCGCGCCTGGCAGAACTTGAAACGGCCGGGCGCTTGCGTAGCGAAATCGTGCTGGTGCCCGTCGCCAACCCGGTGGGCCTGGAACAGGTATTGATGGATATCCCCTTGGGCCGCTACGAACTGGAAAGCGGGCAGAACTTCAATCGCCTGTTCGTCGATCTCAGCGAAGACGTCGGTAACCAGGTCGAAGACCTGCTGGGCGATGATCCCCAGCGCAATGCCCAATTGATCCGCAGCGCACTGTCCCACGCCCTGGCCGCGCACACCGCCCAGACCCAGTTGCACTCCCAACGCCTGGTGCTGCAACGCCTGGCCTGTGATGCCGACGTGGTGCTGGACCTGCATTGCGACTTCGAAGCCGTGACGCACCTGTACACCACGCCCGAAGCCTGGCCACAGGTAGAGCCGTTGGCGCGCTACCTGGGTTCGCAGGCCAACCTGTTGGCCACCGATTCCGGCGGGCAGTCTTTTGATGAGTGTTTCACCCTGGTGTGGTGGCAGTTGCAGCAACGCTTCGGCGAACGCTACCCGATCCCCATGGGCAGCTTGTCGGTGACCGTCGAGCTGCGTGGCCAGGGCGATGTCAACCACGGCCTCGCCGCGCTGGACTGCCAGGCCATCATTGATTATTTGATCCACTTCGGCGCCATTCGCGGCAATGCAGCCCCCTTGCCTGCCCTGGCCTACCCGGCTACGCCGTTGGCGGCGGTGGAGCCGGTGACCACGGCGGTGGGTGGCTTGCTGGTATTCAACGCCCTGCCAGGCCAATACCTGGAGGCCGGGCAATGGGTCGCCGACATCATCGACCCCATTACAGACCGCGTAACGCCTGTGCACTGCCAGCACGCCGGGCTGCTTTACGCCCGTTCGCTACGCCGCATGGCCACGGCCGGCATGGTGATCTGCCATGTCGCCGGCACACAGGCCTACCGCAGCGGTTATCTACTTTCGCCTTGAGGATGCATGCCCCATGTACAAACTGACCGTTGAAGGCCTGCACAAAAGCTATGGCGACAATCAAGTGCTCAAAGGTGTGTCGCTCAAGGCCAAGACCGGTGATGTGATCAGCCTGATCGGCGCCAGTGGCTCAGGCAAGAGTACCTTCCTGCGCTGTATCAACTTTTTGGAAACCCCCAACGATGGCGCCATGACCCTGGACGGCCAAGCGATCCGCATGGTCAGCGATCGCCAGGGCATGAGGGTGGCTGACGACGCCGAGCTGCAACGCTTGCGCACACGGCTGGCGATGGTGTTCCAGCACTTCAACTTGTGGAGCCACATGAGCGTGCTGGAAAACATCACCATGGCCCCCCGCCGCGTGCTGGGTTGCAGCAAGAAGGACGCCGAAGACCGTGCCCGCCGCTACCTGGACAAAGTCGGGCTGCCGGCGCGGGTGGCTGATCAATACCCGGCATTCCTCTCCGGCGGCCAGCAGCAGCGTGTCGCCATCGCCCGCGCCCTGGCCATGGAGCCGGAGGTGATGCTGTTCGATGAACCCACGTCGGCGCTGGACCCGGAGTTGGTGGGCGAAGTGTTGAAGGTGATCCAGGGCCTGGCCGAAGAAGGCCGCACCATGATCATGGTGACCCACGAGATGAGCTTTGCGCGCAAGGTTTCAAGCCAGGTGCTGTTCCTGCACCAGGGTCTGGTGGAGGAGCAGGGCTTGCCGGAGGATGTGCTGGGCAATCCGAAAAGCGAACGCCTGCAGCAGTTTCTGAGTGGCAATTTGAAGTAGGCGCGAGCTTGCTCGCCAAAATCGTCAACGATAACGCGGGCCTCCAGATTAAACGCGGCGCCTGGGCTTTGTTCGCGGGCAAGCCCGCTCCTACAGTTGGAACGTCGGCACTGCTTGAAGGGTCTTTGAACTAACCCCTCCAGAGCGTCCGCTGCCGCATGGCAAAAACCCACGACTTCGCCAAGCAATGGTTTGCCACCCAAGGCTGGAAGCCATTCGCCTTTCAGAAAGAGGTATGGGCCGCGGTCAAGGCCGGCCAGTCGGGGTTACTGCATGCCAGCACGGGGGCGGGTAAAACCTATGCCTTGTGGTTTGCCGCACTCAACCGTTTCGCCATTACCCGCCCGCCCGCTACAAGCAAGCGCAAACCGCCTGCCCAGCCGCTGACCGTCCTGTGGATCACGCCGATGCGCGCCCTGGCCGCCGACTCCGCACGCGCCCTGCAAGCACCGCTGGAGGCCCTGCACATTCCCTGGAGCGTGGGCCTGCGCACCGGCGATACCAGCAGCAGCGAACGCGCACGCCAGACCCGCCGCCAGCCCACCGCCCTGGTCACCACCCCGGAAAGCCTGACCCTGATGCTGGCCCGTGCCGACAGTGAAACCAGCCTGGCGCACCTGCGCATGGTCATCGTGGATGAATGGCACGAACTGATCGGCAATAAGCGTGGCGTGCAGTTGCAACTGGCACTGGCACGCTTGCGGCGCTGGCATCCTGAGTTGATGGTGTGGGGTATTTCCGCGACGCTGGGTAATCAGGCCCACGCCTTGGAAGTACTGGTCCCACAGGGCGGCGGCATCAATGTACAGGGGCAAACGGCCAAGGCACTGAAGGTCGACACCTTGCTGCCGCCCGTCACCGAGCGCTTTCCCTGGGCCGGGCATATCGGCTTGAAGATGTTGCCGCAAGTGGTCGCCGAGGTAGAGGCCAGCAGCAGTTGCCTGGTGTTTACCAACACCCGCGCGCAATCCGAGATCTGGTACCAGGCGATTCTGGGCGCTCGTCCGGACTGGGCCGGCTTGATTGCCCTGCACCACGGTTCGTTATCGCGAGAGACCCGGGACTGGGTGGAGCGAGCGTTGAAAGATGGACAGCTCAAGGCAGTGGTGTGCACTTCCAGCCTCGACCTGGGCGTTGACTTCCTGCCGGTGGAACGGGTGCTGCAAATCGGCTCCGCCAAGGGCGTAGCACGGCTGATGCAACGCGCCGGGCGCTCCGGCCACGCGCCAGGGCGGCCCTCACGGGTAACGCTGGTGCCCACCCACAGCCTGGAGCTGGTGGAAGCCGCAGCCGCCCAGGATGCGATCGCCCAACGGCGCATCGAAGCGCGGGAATCACCGTACAAGCCGCTGGATGTACTGGTCCAACACTTGGTCAGCATGGCCTTGGGTGGCGGGTTTACTCCGGCGGCACTGTTGGACGAAGTGCGCGGCGCCTGGGCCTATCGCGACCTCACCGAAGCGGACTGGGCCTGGGCCCTGGGGTTTGTGCGCCATGGTGGCCTGTCACTCACCGCTTATCCGGATTACCGCCGGGTGGAGCCCGATGAGCACGGCATCTGGCGCGTTCCGGATGCCCGCCTGGCACGCCGCCACCGCATGAGCGTGGGCACCATCGTCAGTGACGCCAGCATCCAGCTCAAGTTCTGGAGCAAAGGCGGCGGCGGCAAGAACCTGGGCAGTGTCGAGGAAGGCTTTATTGCAAGGCTCAAGCCGGGGGATGGATTTTTGTTCGCGGGGCGGTTGCTGGAATTGGTGCGCGTGGAAAACATGACCGCTTACGTACGCCGCAGCAACGCGAAAAAAGCCGCCGTGCCACGCTGGAATGGCGGGCGCATGCCCCTTTCCAACGAACTGGCCCAGGCGGTGGTCGAGCGTTTTGATGCCGCCGCGCATGGGCACTTCGACGGCCCAGAGATGAAGGCGGTGCAACCGTTGCTGCATACCCAATTGCGCTGGTCCGGGCTGCCGACCCGCGAGCATTTGCTGGCTGAAACCCTGCGGTCGCGAGAGGGCTGGCACCTGTTTCTGTACCCATTCGCTGGCCGCCAGGTACACCTGGGCCTAGCCAGTTTGCTGGCATGGCGGGTCAGCCAGCAGCAGCCGCTGACCTTTTCGATTGCGGTGAATGATTATGGCCTGGAGCTGTTGAGCGCCACCGAGGTGCAGTGGCCCCAGTTGTTGAATACAAGGTTGCTGAGCCCCCAAGGCCTGCTGGCGGATGTGGTCGCCAGCCTCAATGCCGGCGAACTGGCCCTGCGCCGCTTTCGCGAGATTGCGCGAATCGCCGGGCTGGTATTTGCCGGGTATCCCGGCGCGCCAAAAAGCACGCGACAAGTGCAGGCTTCCAGTGGTTTGTTCTTTGAAGTGTTCAAGCAATATGACCCACAAAATCTGCTGCTGGCCCAGGCAGGAGAAGAAGTTCTGCGGGACGAGCTGGATATTCGCCGACTGGAACAGACGCTGAATCATCTGTCGACGCTGAAGCTGGACCTGCACAGGATCCAGCGGCCCACGCCCCTGGCCTTTCCGCTGCTGGTAGAACGGATGCGCGAAAGCATGAGCTCGGAAAAACTCTCGGAGCGCATCGCGCGGATGGTCAAGGACCTGGAAAAAGTCGCCGACAAAGGGCAAGGCTGATGCATTACCCACTGACGCTAGAAGGTGAAGAGCTATGGCTATTGCCGGAGAAAGCTGTGTACTGGCCCGCGCGTAAATGTTTACTGATCGCCGACGCGCATTTTGGCAAGGCGTCGGCCTATCGCAGCCTGGGGCAGCCGGTGCCACAGGGCACGACTACGGCCAACCTGGAAGGCCTGGACAGGCTGTTATCGGCCCTACCCTGCGAACAGTTGATCTTTCTCGGCGATTTCCTGCACGGCCCCGGCTCTCACGCCAGCGGCACCCTGAACGCAATCCGGGCCTGGCGTGAGCGCAATCGCACACTGGCCTTGATCTTGATTCGCGGCAATCACGACAAACGTGCCGGCGACCCACCACTGGACTTGGGCATCGACGTGGTCGCGGAGCCTCTGCTGATGGGCCCTTTCGCCTTGCAACATGAACCCGACGCCCATGCCAGCCATCATGTACTGGCGGGGCATGTGCATCCTGTGTACCACCTGCGCGGTAAAGGGCGCCAACGGCTACGCCTGCCGTGCTTCCAAGTCGGCGGGCGGGTAAGCCTGCTGCCAGCCTTTGGCGCGTTTACAGGGGGCTATGCCGTGGAGCAGGCCCCAGACCGCCGAATCTATGTGATCGGCGATCACCAGGTCTGGCCGATTCAATGATCGATAAGGCCTGCTCAGGGATCAGGCAACGGGCGCGGGTGGCGGCTCGTCCGGTAAGGTCGGCTCACCCGGTTCGGTAGGCTGTGGGTAATCAGGTTCGGGTTGACCAGGGATGCCCCCCGCGTGCGCGGGGTTGGCCATCAAGGACCAGGCCAGAACACCAATCTGGTTGGGTTCAAGCCGGGCGAGTTCTGCGCTGATTCGCGGGTCGATCTTCATAAGGTACTCCTCAAGTATGGCCCGGCGCGTTTCACACGCGCCGAAGCAGTACACCTAGATAGAGTCACTTTCTGCAGACAAATTCCCTTTACTCGTAGGCGCTTTCGATCAAGCGCGTGGGAGAGTGACGCCGCGTTGGCCCTGATACTTGCCCGCACGGTCCTTGTAGGACACTTCACAGGCCTCATCGGACTGCAGGAACAGCATCTGTGCCACGCCTTCGTTGGCGTAGATTTTCGCCGGCAAGGTGGTAGTGTTGGAGAATTCCAGGGTCACGTGGCCTTCCCACTCCGGCTCGAGCGGTGTGACGTTGACGATAATGCCGCAGCGGGCATAGGTGCTTTTACCCAGGCAGATGGTCAACACGTCGCGCGGAATACGGAAGAATTCCACGGTGCGCGCCAGGGCGAAAGAGTTGGGCGGGATGATGCACACGTCGCTCTTGACGTCGACGAAGCTCTTTTCGTCGAAGTTCTTTGGATCGACGATCGCCGAATTGATGTTGGTGAACACCTTGAATTCATCGGCGCAACGCACGTCGTAGCCATAGCTGGAAACACCGTACGAAATCACGCGCTCGTCGCCTTCGCCACGAATCTGACGTTCGACGAACGGCTCGATCATGCCGTGTTCCTGCGCCATGCGGCGAATCCACTTGTCCGATTTGATGCTCATGGCGGTGTCCTGAATAGCGAGGCGAAAAAAATCTGTGGGCCATCTTACCGGGGCCGGCGTTGGGGTTCAAAGGCCGTACGGGTTTTCTTGATCAATGCACGGCCGGTTATAAGCCATAGCGAGCGTGGCCGGGACCCGGACGGCAGGCGCCAATGACTGTAAATACCACCGCCAGTCACGAAAATAGAGAAACCTTCGGAAATACCATTGGCACGTTCCGGAAAAAGGGTTAAGGTGGCGCCACTGTGCTGCTTGTGTCACTGAGAATCTCTACACGATATGTTGAATTTCGATCCAACCATCTCCAAGAATTTTTCCTGCTCTTTGCACTCAGTCTCGGCCAGGGCTTTTCCTGAGTCGCAGTTAACTTTGTCCAAGGAGATACACCATGTCTAATCGCCAAACTGGTACCGTTAAGTGGTTCAACGATGAAAAAGGCTTCGGCTTCATCACTCCACAATCCGGTGACGACCTGTTCGTTCACTTCAAAGCTATCCAATCCGACGGCTTCAAAAGCCTGAAAGAAGGCCAACAGGTTTCTTTCATCGCTACCCGCGGTCAGAAAGGCATGCAAGCTGAAGAAGTTCAAGTTATCTAACTTGTACTGACTTAGTCGAAAAAACCCCGCCCTTAAAAGCGGGGTTTTTTTATGCCTGATCGTTTGTGACGCTCGGCGTCGCGCTTTGGGACGCCGAGCGTCCAGAGCTGCATTCCCACGCAGAGCATAGGAACGATCAGGGCACAGCAAAACGCCCGATGCATTCACATGCATCGGGCGTTTTGTCATCGCTGCCCTACCAATCGTTATTGGAACAACGACTCACTCGACAAGCCATTCTTCTCCAGGATCTCGCGCAAGCGCTTGAGGCCCTCTACCTGGATCTGCCGCACCCGCTCACGGGTCAGACCAATCTCCAGACCTACATCCTCCAGAGTGCTGCTCTCATGACCGCGCAGGCCGAAGCGGCGAATCACCACTTCACGCTGCTTGTCCGTGAGCTCTGAGAGCCACTGGTCAATACTTTGGGAAAGATCATCGTCCTGCAACAGCTCGCAAGGGTCCGTCGGACGATCATCGGTCAGGGTGTCCAGCAGGGTCTTATCCGAGTCCGGCCCCAGCGAGACATCGACCGAAGAGACACGCTCGTTAAGGCCGAGCATGCGCTTGACCTCCCCTACCGGTTTTTCCAGCAGGTTGGCGATCTCTTCAGGCGAAGGTTCGTGATCGAGTTTTTGCGTCAGCTCACGCGCCGCCCGCAGGTAGACGTTGAGCTCCTTGACCACATGGATCGGCAAACGGATCGTGCGGGTCTGATTCATGATCGCCCGTTCGATGGTCTGGCGAATCCACCAGGTGGCATAGGTGGAGAAACGGAAGCCCCGCTCAGGGTCGAATTTCTCCACAGCCCGGATCAAGCCCAAGTTGCCCTCCTCAATCAGGTCCAACAGGGACAGCCCACGATTGACGTAGCGTCGGGCGATTTTCACCACCAGGCGCAGGTTGCTTTCAATCATGCGCTTACGCCCAGCCGGATCGCCCTTTTGCGACAGACGCGCAAAATGGACTTCTTCTTCGGGGGTCAACAGAGGGGAAAAGCCGATTTCATTGAGGTACAGCTGGGTCGCGTCGAGCGCCCGCGTATAGTCAACGTACTTGTGCTGCTTCAACGCGGCAGCATTCTTGGATTTGGTGCGAACTGAAGGTGGTGATACCCCTTCATTATCTGACATCGTTTCCAAATCGATACCGGCCTCCATAAGGAGAACCTCATCGTCGATGTCAAACTCCGGCACTTCTTTACTGAGAGCCATTGTTATAGTCCTTTGGTGAGTTCGACCTCAAGCTCAAGCGACGCCTCTATCCTTGGCAACGCTGGAGCCTGTTCCTTCTACGTGAGGGAACAGGCTGTGCAACACATCAACGACGGGGCAGGAATTGCAGCGGATCTACAGGCTTCCCTTGGCGGCGAATCTCAAAGTGCAGTTTCACCCGGTCTGTGCCCGTTGACCCCATTTCGGCAATCGTCTGTCCGACCTTGACCTGCTGCCCCTCCCGAACCAACAACCTGCGGTTATGACCGTAGGCACTGACGTAGGTATCGCTGTGCTTGATGATGACCAGCTCGCCGTAGCCCCGCAAACCACTCCCGGCGTACACCACTGTCCCATCAGACGCAGCTAAAACAGGCTGTCCCAAATCCCCGGCGATATCAATGCCTTTATTCAAACTACCGTTTGAAGAGAATTTTCCAATCAACACTCCGTTTGAGGGCCATCCCCAACCGGCCGGCGCAGGCCCGGCGGGTGGCAACGGCGCGGGTGCCGGTTTGCTCGCAACCGTAGGCGCGGCGCTGCCTGCAGGCCGGGTAATGATGGTGGTCTTGCTCGAGGACGATGGCGAAGATCCCGACTTTGTCACAACTGCCGTAGGTGCAGAACCTGAGCGACCATCGAAACGAATGGTCTGCCCCGGATGGATCGTATACGGCACAGGAATGTTGTTACGGGCGGCCAGCGCCTTGTAGTCCCAGCCATAACGAAAGGCAATCGAGAACAGGGTGTCGCCTTTGCGCACCACGTATTGGCCAGTGGTGACCGTAGGTCTCTGGGGGGTTGCGTTGGTACGGTCAACGACCCGCGCACCGCCGGATGGCGTGCTTGAGCAGGCTGCCAATAAGGAACTCAAGACAAGGCCAAGCACCAGTCGCTGAAAGCTTGTTTTACTCATTCGCTGCGCAGGACCTGTGAGACTCACCCGCCGCTCCCTTTGTGGTGGCTGAACGTTAACGCCTGTATCAGGCTTGAAATATGACGCAAGTATAACTGGGCATTGGCTTTTTACTGGCACCTGACTGAAAGGAAAAATTCACCATGTTTAATCGTGGCTGCCAGGCATGTTGATTCAATAGACCCCGCCGTAAGACACATCCCCGCTTACAGAATTCACTGCCCGCGAATAAATGATCAGGCCAGCGGGCCGTTGAGCAAGGGGACGAAACGCACGGCACCGAGTACATGCCGGGAAAAACCTTCGTCCTCACGGATAATAAGCATCAACTGTTGCACTTCGCCGGAGCCCACCGGGATGACCAGCCGCCCGCCAGGTGCCAATTGATCCAGCAAGGCTTGCGGCACATCGGTGGCCACGGCGGTGACGATGATACCGTTGTAGGGCGCCAGCGCCGGCCAGCCCTCCCAGCCATCGCCCCAGCGGAATACCACGTTGCGCAGGTTCAGCTCCACCAGACGCTCTTTGGCCCGGTCCTGTAGCACCTTGATGCGCTCGACCGAAAACACTCGCTCTACCAATTGCGACAGCACGGCCGTCTGATAGCCAGAACCGGTACCAATCTCCAGCACCTTGTCCAACGGCCCCGCCGCCAGCAATAGCTCGCTCATACGCGCAACCATATAGGGCTGAGAGATGGTCTGGTTGTGGCCGATGGGCAACGCTGTGTCTTCATAGGCGCGATGTGCCAGCGCCTCATCGACAAACAGGTGCCGCGGCGTGCGTCGGATTACTTCCAGCACCTGTGCGTTGGACAAGCCTTCTTCATACAGACGCTGGATCAACCGCTCCCGGGTGCGCTGGGAGGTCATCCCGATGCCGCGGCGCAACAAGTCGTCTTGTTCACGAGCCATCAACGCAGTCCCTCCAGCCAGCCATCAAGGCCACTGAAGGCATCACTGAAGGTGCGATCAAACAGCAACGGGGTAACGGAGACATAGCCTTGCATCACCGCATGAAAGTCCGTGCCCTCGCCGCCATCTTCGGCGTCACCGGCCGCGGCGATCCAGTATCCTTCCTTGCCGCGTGGGTCGACCACCTTCAAGGGCGCCGCAGCACGGGCGCGATGGCCCAGGCGCGTGAGTTGGATACCGCGAATATGGTCGAGGGGCAAGTTGGGGATATTGACGTTGAGCACCGTACGCGGCGGCAGGTCCAGGGAGCCATGGGCCTCCACCAGCTTGCGCGCGTAATACGCCGCCGTCGCCAGATTATCCAATTGCCGCGAGGCAAAGGAAAAGGCAAAGCCGGTGCGGCCCAGGAAGCGCCCTTCAAGGGCGGCCGCCACGGTACCGGAATACAGCACGTCATCACCCAGGTTGGCGCCCAGGTTGATCCCCGAGACCACCAGGTCTGGCTGGTGCTCCAGCAGACTGTTGATCGCCAGGTGCACGCAGTCGGTGGGGGTGCCGTTAACGCTGATAAAGCCATTGGCCAGGACCCGCGGGTGCAGCGGACGGTCGAGCGTCAGCGAACTGCTGGCGCCGCTCTTGTCCTGGTCGGGGGCAACCACCACGCACTCGGCGTAATCCTGCAGCGCAGCATGGAGCGCGGCAAGACCGGGTGCGGTGGCACCGTCATCGTTTGATATCAGAATACGCATGGGCTGTCCGTCTGCCCCACCGGCACCAGATCAACAAGCTCGCGCACCAAGACAGTGGCGAAGCATCCGGCCGGCAGGACGAATTCCAATTGCAGAATGTCAGGCCCGGGATAATGCCACGTCAACCCGCCAATGGGCAGTCGCAGAATGCGACGTTCCTGGCTCATTCCCGCCTTCACCAGCCAATCACGTAGGTCAGCTTCGCCAGCGGCGACAGATTGTTCCAGCTCGTATGTAAGACCTTTCGCCGGTGAATCGCCCTCGCCCCACTGCGGGCCGGTGGGATGCAGGTCCAGAATCGCCAGGCGCGGGTCACTGCACTCAGCTTCCCCGGCCGGAAAAAAACTGCGACTGTCGGTAAACGCCAGCAGATCGCCAACTTGGGCTCGCTGCCATGAACCGTCGGCGACACGAGCCGCCAACACTTGGTTGAACAGGTAACTGCGAGCGGTGGACAGCAAGCGCGAGCGCACGTTGCGCTGCTCGGGCAGGGCCTTGCGGGCGGCCCACTCGCGAGCATCCACCACGTTGCCGCCGTTGTGGCCAAAACGCTGGGAGCCGAAATAATTGGGGATGCCGTGCCGGGCAATCAACTGCAGACGTGCGTCGATGGCAGCGGTGTCGCCGACCAGTTGGGTCAGGCGCAAGGTGAAGCCGTTGGCCGAATGAGCCCCACGCTGCAACTTGCGTTTGTGACGGGCGGTTTTCAGGATCTTGAGGGTGTCGTTTTCTGCGCCGCTCATGTCCGGGTCGGCCTTGCCGGGCAATTGCACGCTGAACCACTGGCGGGTCAGGGCCTGACGGTCCTTGAGCCCGGCATAGCTGACGGTGCGCAATGGCACCCCAGCAGCCTTGGCGATACGCCGTGCCGCTTCCTCAGTGTTCAAGCCGCGCTTTTCCACCCACAGCCACAGGTGCTCGCCGTCGCCGGTCAGCGGGATGTCCAGCACCTCATCAACCTGGAAGTCTTCGGCTGTGGCCTTGAGTACCGCGCTGCCCAGGGCCTCGCCATAGGCCCTCGGGCCCAGCAGTTGCAGGTCGTTCATGCGCGCAGCAACAAGGCGACGGAGTGCACCGCGATGCCCTCTTCACGACCGGTAAACCCGAGCTTTTCGGTGGTGGTGGCTTTCACGTTGACTTGATCCAATTCAATTTGCAGGTCTGCGGCGATCGCTGTGCGCATCGCTTCGATATGGGGGGCCATTTTCGGCGCCTGGGCGACGATGGTGTTATCGACGTTGCCAACCTTCCAGCCCTTGGCATGGATCAGGCCGACCACATGGCGCAGCAACACACGGCTGTCCGCGCCCTTGAAGGTGGGATCGGTGTCCGGGAAGTGCTTGCCGATATCGCCCAATGCAGCCGCGCCGAGCAAGGCATCGCTCAAGGCGTGCAAGACCACGTCGCCGTCAGAATGAGCCAGCAACCCATGGTGGTGTGCAATACGCACGCCGCCCAGGGTGATGAAATCGCCTTCAGCGAAACGGTGCACATCGTAGCCGTGGCCAATACGCATAAAAAAACGCCCCGATTTAATTCAGGGCGTGATTCTACCTACTTTTGCCTCAGATTAACCGAGCAAAGCACGACCATGATGCCGCAAATGGTCTTCGATGAAGCTGGCGATGAAGAAGTAGCTGTGGTCGTAGCCAGGCTGCAGGCGCAGTTCCAGCGGATGGTTGGCTGCCTTGGCTGCTTGCAGCAGGGCTTCGGGCTTGAGCTGAACGGCGAGGAAATCGTCGCGATCGCCCTGGTCCACTAACAGCGGCAACTTTTCCGAGGCTTCGCTGATCAGCACGCAGGCATCCCATTCACGCCACTTCGAGCGCTCTTCACCCAAATAACGGGAAAAGGCCTTCTGGCCCCACGGACAGTCCATCGGATTGTTGATCGGCGAAAATGCCGACACCGACAGGTAACGTCCAGGGTTGCGCAGCGCACAGACCAGCGCACCGTGACCGCCCATGGAGTGGCCGCTGATGCCGCGCTTATCCGACGCAGGGAAATGCGCCTCCACCAGTGCCGGCAATTCCTGCACCACGTAGTCATGCATCCGATAGTGCTTGGCCCAGGGTTCCTGGGTGGCATTGAGGTAGAAGCCGGCGCCGAGGCCGAAGTCCCAGGCATTGTCCGGGTCGCCCGGCACGCCGGGGCCACGGGGGCTGGTGTCCGGCGCGACGATAATCAAGCCCAACTCGGCGGCCATGCGCTGGGCGCCGGCCTTTTGCATGAAGTTTTCGTCAGTACAGGTCAAACCGGACAGCCAATACAACACCGGCAGCTTGCCGCCCTGCTCCGCTTGCGGAGGCAGGTAGACGGCAAAGGTCATGTCGCAACCGAGCACATCGGAATGATGCTTGTAGCGTTTATGCCAGCCGCCGAAGCTCTTCTGGCATGACAGGTTTTCCAGACTCATGGCCGACCTCAGAAGTGAATGACGGTACGAATGCTCTTGCCTTCATGCATCAGGTCAAACGCTTTGTTGATATCTTCCAGGCCCATGGTGTGGGTGATGAAGGTATCCAGCGGAATTTCACCGGACTGAGCCATTTCCACGTAGCTTGGCAATTCGGTACGACCGCGCACGCCACCAAACGCCGAACCACGCCAGACGCGACCGGTGACCAGCTGGAATGGGCGAGTGGCAATTTCCTGGCCAGCACCGGCCACGCCGATGATCACTGACTCGCCCCAGCCTTTGTGGCAGCACTCAAGGGCCGCACGCATCAGTTGCACATTGCCGATGCACTCGAAGGAGAAGTCCACGCCGCCGTCAGTCAGGTCGACAATCACGTCCTGGATTGGGCGGTCGTAGTCTTTCGGGTTGATGCAATCGGTGGCACCCAGTTGCTTGGCGATTTCGAACTTGGCCGGGTTGATATCAATAGCAATGATGCGACCGGCCTTGGCCTTGACTGCACCGATAATCGCCGACAGGCCAATACCGCCCAGGCCGAAGACGGCCACGGTGTCGCCCGGCTTGACCTTGGCGGTGTTGATCACCGCACCGATGCCGGTGGTGACACCACAACCGAGCAGGCAGACTTTTTCCAGCGGCGCTTCTTTAGGAATCTTGGCCACGGAGATTTCCGGCAGCACGGTGTACTCGGAGAACGTCGAGGTGCCCATGTAGTGGAAAATCGGCTGGCCCTTGTAGGAGAAACGCGTGGTGCCATCCGGCATCAAGCCCTTGCCCTGCGTGGCGCGAATGGCCTGGCACAGGTTGGTCTTGCCACTCAGACAGAACTTGCACTTGCCGCATTCCGGGGTATACAGCGGGATCACGTGATCGCCCACAGCCACCGAAGTTACGCCCTCGCCGATGGCTTCCACCACTGCGCCGCCTTCATGGCCGAGGATCGACGGGAAGATGCCTTCCGGGTCAGCCCCCGACAAGGTGTAGGCGTCGGTGTGGCACACGCCGGACGCGACCACCCGCAGCAGCACCTCGCCAGCCTTGGGCATGGCGACATCCACTTCAACAATCTCAAGGGGCTTCTTGGCCTCGAAGGCTACGGCGGCACGGGACTTGATCATCCGGGTTTCTCCATCGGGTTAAAAACTGAGACGGTGAGTGTAAATCATCACCTATTGATGAATAATTCGGACTAAAGCAAAACATTATTGCTGTACAGGGACAATCACCATGCTGGAGAACCGCTGGGAAGGCATTGACGAGTTTGTCGCGGTGGCCGAATGCAGCCAGTTCACGGCGGCGGCCGAACGGTTGGGGGTGTCTTCATCCCATGTCAGCCGGCAAGTGGCGCGCCTTGAAGAACGCCTGCAAACCCGATTGCTGTACCGCAGTACGCGCAAGGTGACTTTGACCGAAGCCGGTCAGACCTTCCTGCAGCACTGCCAACGCCTGCAGGACGGTCGCGAGGAAGCGTTGCGGGCGGTGGGCGACCTGACCAGCGAACCCAAGGGCATGTTGCGCATGACCTGCGCCGTGGCCTATGGCGAACGCTTTATCGTGCCGCTGGTGACACGATTCATGGCGCACTATCCGCAACTGCGCGTGGACATCGAGTTGACCAACCGCTCGCTGGACCTGGTGCATGAAGGCCTCGACCTGGCCATCCGCCTGGGACGCCTGCAAGACTCGCGCATGGTTGCCAGCCGCCTGGCACCTCGGCGTATGTACCTGTGCGCCTCCCCCTCCTACCTCGAACGGTACGGTCGGCCACACAGCTTGTCGGAGTTGAGCCGGCATAACTGTCTGATTGGCAGCTCGGATATCTGGCAAATGGCCCAGGATGGGCGGGAATTTTCCCAGCGCGTGCAAGGCAATTGGCGCTGCAACAGCGGGCAAGCGGTGCTGGATGCGGCGTTACAAGGCATGGGCTTGTGCCAGTTGCCGGATTACTACGTGCTGGAGCATCTGCACAGCGGGGCGTTGGTGTCGTTGCTGGAGGCTCATCAACCGCCAAATACTGCGGTGTGGGCGTTGTATCCGCAACAGCGGCATTTGTCGCCGAAGGTGAGGAAGCTGGTGGACTTTTTGAAGGTGGGGTTGGCGCAGAGGCCGGAGTACAAGCATTGAATTGAGGTGGTCTGCACCGGCCTCATCGCGGGCAAGCCCGGCTCCCACAGTGGGACGTGTTGTTTGATGTGGCAGCGATCAAATGTGGGAGCTGGCTTGCCTGCGATGAAGCAGACCCGGTCTGACAGGTTACCGCCGGTTAGCCCAGCGCAACTTCAACCACTCCAGGTCTTCCGGCCGAGTCACCTTGATATTGTCCGAACGCCCTTCGATCAGGCGCGGCGCCTGCCCGGACCATTCCATGGCCGACGCTTCATCGGTGATCACCGCATCGGCCACCAGGCTGTCGGCCAAGGCGCGATGCAAGGCGCCCAGGCGGAACATCTGCGGCGTGTAAGCCTGCCAGATCAGGCTGCGATCAACGGTATCCACCACACGGCCATGCTTGTCGACACGCTTGAGGGTGTCGCGCGCCGGCACCGCCAGCAGGCCACCTACCGGATCGTCAGCCAGTTCCGCCAACAATTTGTCGAGGTCATCACGGCTCAGGTTAGGCCGCGCAGCGTCGTGCACCAACACCCAGTCGTCATCACTGGCGCCCAGGGCGTTGAGTTGCAGCAGCGCATTGAGCACCGAGCCGGAACGTTCCGAGCCCCCGTCGGCACGCTGGATACGCGGGTCAGTGGCGCATGCCAAGGTGGGCCAATAAGGATCTTCAATTGCAAGACTGACCACCAGGCCCTTGAGGCGTGGGTGGTCGAGAAAACAGCCGAGGCTGTGTTCGAGAATAGTGCGCCCGCCCAGTTGCAGGTACTGCTTGGGACGGTCTGCGGCCATACGGGCACCGACGCCCGCGGCAGGAATCACGGCCCAGAAGGCCGGTAAATCGTGGCTCATTGGGCCAACTGGTAGAGGGTCTCGCCCTCCTTGACCATGCCCAGTTCATGACGAGCCCGCTCTTCAACGGTCTCCGTGCCTTTTTTCAGCTCAAGCACTTCAGCGTCCAGGACACGGTTGCGCTCCAGCAGGCGTTCGTTTTCGGCACGCTGGTCGGCAATTTGCTGGGTCAGCTCTTCCACCTGCGCAAAGCTGCCATTACCGACCCATAGGCGGTACTGCAGGCCAGCCAGCAACAAGAGTAAGACGAGGAACAACCAATTGGGACTGCGCATCGAAATCCGGGTATCCAGTGAAAAAAGACAGTCATGCAAACCTTTTGCAGCAACTGATAGCACAAAGCCTGGAAAAACCAGGCTTGCGCTTGTCAGTCAGCAGATTAGCGCCGAAATTCACACTGACGTGAGATTTCTGACGCAATCCGCCGACTTTTTACCATTTACTGCTTAGCCGCGAAACTCGCCGCGACCGTTGTACTTGGCTTTACCTGCCAACTGCTCTTCGATGCGCAGCAATTGGTTGTACTTGGACACGCGATCGGAACGGCACAGGGAACCGGTCTTGATCTGGCCCGCCGAAGTACCCACGGCCAGGTCGGCAATGGTGGAATCTTCGGTTTCGCCGGAGCGATGGGAGATCACGGCGGTGTAGCCCGCGGCCTTGGCCATCTGGATGGCTTCCAGGGTTTCGGTCAGGGTGCCGATCTGGTTGAACTTGATCAGGATCGAGTTGGCGATCTTCTTGTCGATGCCTTCTTTCAGGATCTTGGTGTTGGTCACGAACAGGTCGTCACCCACCAGCTGGATTTTTTCGCCGATCTTGTCGGTGAGGATTTTCCAGCCATCCCAGTCGGACTCGTCCAGGCCGTCTTCGATCGAGATGATCGGGTAGCGCTGGGTCAGGCCTTTGAGGTATTCAGCGAAGCCTTCGGAGTTGAACACCTGGCCTTCGCCGGACAGGTTGTACTTGCCGTCTTCATAGAATTCGCTGGCGGCGCAGTCCAGGGCCAGGGTCACGTCGGTGCCCAGCTTGTAGCCAGCGTTGGCCACGGCTTCGGAGATGACTTTCAGTGCGTCTTCGTTGGAGGCCAGGTTCGGCGCGAAACCACCTTCGTCACCCACGGCAGTGCTCAGGCCACGAGCCTTCAGTACAGCCTTGAGGTGATGGAAAATCTCGGTACCCATGCGCAGGCCTTCGGAGAAGGACTTGGCGCCAACCGGCTGTACCATGAATTCCTGGATGTCGACGTTGTTATCTGCGTGCTCGCCACCGTTGATGATGTTCATCATCGGCACCGGCATCGAGTAGACGCCCGGGGTGCCATTCAGATTGGCAATGTGTGCGTACAACGGCAGGTCCTGGTCCTGCGCAGCCGCCTTGGCAGCTGCCAGGGACACCGCGAGAATGGCGTTGGCGCCGAGGCTGCCTTTGTTTTCAGTGCCGTCGAGCTTGATCATCGCGTGGTCCAGGGCTTTCTGGTCCAGCGGGTCCTTGCCCAGCAACAGGTCACGAATCGGACCGTTGATGTTGGCTACAGCCTTGAGTACACCCTTGCCCAGGTAACGGCTCTTGTCGCCATCACGCAGTTCCAGCGCTTCGCGCGAACCGGTGGAAGCACCGGACGGCGCGCAGGCGCTGCCGATGATGCCGTTATCGAGAAGCACGTCGGCTTCGACGGTGGGGTTGCCACGGGAGTCGAGAACTTCACGACCTTTGATGTCGACGATTTTTGCCATTGTTGTAAACACTCCAAAGTTGACGAAAACGACGCAGCTGAAGGAAATCTTTTGACCGACCGCAAGGGTGGAACAACGGGGCAGGCTTGCAGACGACAAGGCTCAGGCCCGGGGGCCTGAGCGTAAAGCGTGGGAAATTCTACCGGAGAAATGCCAGTTACGCGGTCTCTACCGTCGGAAAACTCTTGACCAGCTCGTCCAACTGCTTGAGTTGGGCCAGGAATGGCTCCAGCTTGTCCAGGCGCAGGGCGCATGGGCCATCACATTTGGCGTTGTCCGGGTCCGGGTGAGCTTCAAGGAACAGGCCCGCCAGGGACTGGCTCATGCCCGCCTTGGCCAGGTCCGTCACCTGGGCACGTCGCCCGCCAGCGGAGTCCGAACGACCACCGGGCATTTGCAGCGCATGGGTCACGTCGAAGAACACGGGGTATTCGAACTGTTTCATGATGCCGAAACCGAGCATGTCCACCACGAGGTTGTTGTAGCCGAAGCTCGAACCCCGCTCGCAGAGGATCAACTGGTCGTTACCCGCTTCCACGCATTTGCTCAGGATGTGTTTCATCTCCTGAGGAGCGAGGAATTGGGCTTTCTTGATGTTGATCACAGCGCCGGTCTTGGCCATGGCGACCACGAGGTCGGTCTGGCGCGACAGGAAGGCCGGCAACTGGATGATGTCGCACACCTCGGCGACCACGGCAGCCTGCTCAGGCTCGTGGACGTCGGTGATGATCGGCACGCCGAAGGCTTGCTTGATGTCCTGGAAGATCCGCATGCCTTCTTCAAGGCCCGGGCCGCGATAGGAGGTCACGGACGAACGGTTGGCCTTGTCGAAGCTGGCCTTGAAGACGTAAGGGATACCCAGTTTCTGGGTGACCCGCACGTACTCCTCACACACCTGCATCGCCATGTCACGGCTTTCCAGCACGTTCATGCCGCCGAACAGCACCATGGGCTTGTCGTTGGCAATCTCGATGTCGCCTACGCGAATGATCTTCTGGGCCATCAGGTTTACGCCTTCTTCTGATGTTGCGTCAGTGCTGCTTTGACGAAACCACTGAACAACGGGTGACCGTCGCGCGGCGTCGAGGTGAACTCCGGGTGGAACTGACACGCCACGAACCACGGATGATCCGGTGCCTCGACCACTTCAACCAGCTTGCCATCACCGGAGCGGCCGGAGATTTTCAAGCCAGCTTCTTTGATCTGCGGCAGCAGGTTGTTGTTCACTTCATAGCGGTGGCGGTGACGCTCGACGATCACGTCCTTGCCGTAGCAGTCGTGTACCAGCGAGCCAGCTTCCAGCAGGCAATCCTGTGCACCCAGGCGCATGGTGCCGCCCAGGTCGGACGTTTCGGTACGGGTTTCAACGGCGCCAGTGGCGTCTTCCCACTCGGTGATCAGACCCACGACCGGATGGCCGCTGCTGTGATCGAACTCGGTGGAGTTGGCGTCTTTCCAGCCCAGCACGTTACGAGCGAACTCGATAACGGCCACTTGCATGCCCAGGCAGATACCCAGGTACGGCACCTTGTTTTCACGGGCGTACTGCACGGCAGTGATCTTGCCTTCCACACCACGCAGGCCGAAACCGCCGGGAACGAGGATAGCGTCAACACCTTCGAGCAGCGCGGTGCCCTGGTTCTCGATGTCTTCGGAGTCGATGTAGCGCAGGTTGACCTTGGTACGGTTGCTGATACCGGCGTGGCTCATGGCTTCGATCAGCGACTTGTACGCGTCCAGCAGTTCCATGTATTTGCCGACCATGGCGATGGTGACTTCATGCTCTGGGTTGAGCTTGGCGTCGACAACCGCTTCCCACTCGGACAGGTCTGCACCGCCGCACTGCAAGCCGAAACGCTCGACCACAAAATCATCCAGGCCTTGCGAATGCAGGATGCCCGGGATCTTGTAGATGGTGTCGGCGTCTTCCAGGGCAATCACCGCACGTTCTTCAACGTTGGTGAACTGCGCAATCTTGCGGCGCGAGGAAATATCGATCGGGTGATCGGAGCGGCATACCAGCACATCCGGCTGCAGGCCGATGGAACGCAGTTCCTTGACCGAGTGCTGGGTAGGCTTGGTTTTGGTTTCGCCGGCAGTGGCGATGTACGGCACCAATGTCAGGTGCATCAGCATCGCGCGCTTGGCGCCGACTTCGAAACGCAACTGGCGGATGGCCTCGAGGAACGGTTGGGACTCGATGTCACCCACGGTGCCACCGATCTCGACCATGGCCACGTCGGCATCGCCTGCACCCTTGATGATGCGGCGCTTGATTTCGTCGGTGATGTGCGGGATCACCTGGATGGTTGCACCCAGGTAGTCACCACGGCGCTCTTTGCGCAACACGTGCTCGTAGACACGGCCGGTGGTGAAGTTGTTGTTCTGGGTCATGGTCGTGCGGATGAACCGCTCGTAGTGGCCCAGGTCCAGGTCGGTCTCGGCGCCGTCGTGGGTGACGAACACTTCACCGTGCTGGAACGGGCTCATGGTGCCCGGGTCGACGTTGATGTACGGGTCCAGCTTGAGCATGGTGACCTTAAGTCCCCGCGCCTCCAGGATGGCCGCCAATGAAGCGGAGGCAATGCCTTTCCCCAATGAAGAAACAACACCGCCCGTGACGAATATGTAGCGCGTCATGAAAAACCCTAGAAGTCTGCGTTAAAGCGGTCCGAGCCGCCGGGGAAAGCGAAGGAAGGCCGAAGCCCCCGATCACCTGCATTAATCACAGTGCACCTTTCAAAAAAACCGCCGCGTTGTGACAGACCAGCAATGAAACACCGGTACGTTGATCGCTACACATTTTTTGGAATCGCCCAGCAAAGACTGCTTGGTAACCGGCAACGACTGCGATTCAGGCGAATCCACAGAAGTTGTATCAAGAAGGGAGCGTAGTCTACCGGAAAGGCGCTATCAGCTCAAACCTTGATCGCAGGTCTGTGGCAACCAATCCAATTGCACCTCACCCATCGACCGGGCCCATGCCCCCGCAACGCTTGGCACAGCCAGCAATTGCTCGCCCCGATAGACCAGCGGCAATCTGCCACGGACGAAGCCCGGCATGCCGCTTTCATTCAGCAGACGCTTGAGATCGCGCCGGCCTCGGCCCGGTACGTCGATGATTTCGCCACCCTGGCGATAACGCACCTGCAGCGGGCCTTCGGGGGCCTTGCCGATAAATCTCAGTTGGCCATTACCCGATAACTCTAGTGGATTTTGCGGATCGGGCCAGCTCTCCGATGCGTCGGAAAACTCCGACCATGTGGAGGGCAACCACCAGATGCGTTCACCGCTACGCTGCATTTGGCCGTCGGCCAGGCGCCACAGAGGCTGTGCGTCACGCTTGGCATCGCGCAGGGCATGCCAACCGGCCCAGTGATCGCTGTCGGGTAAACGGGTCAGTGGCATGAGCCAATGCCGCAGGGCGTTACGCTGGCGGGCATCGGACAATTCACGCAATGGTTCAAGCGCCAGGGACTGCAGAGGCAACCAGGGAAACGCAGAAGGCTGATCGGCGCGCTGCAGGTCCATCAGCGCCAATTCGTCGAGCAGCCCCTGAGCCTCAGCCATGTGTTCAGCCGTGCGAGCCAGGTGGGTGATGGCCTGGGGCCAGCGCTCCGTCACGGCAGGGAGTACACGGTGACGCAAGTAATTGCGGGAAAACCGGGAATCAACGTTGGACGGGTCTTCGATCCACTGCAACTGATGCTGATGGGCGTAGGCTTCCAGCTCGCTACGGGAGCACGCCAGCAACGGCCGCACCAAGCGGCCTTGGGCCAACGGGCGATGCTCAGGCATAGCCGCCAACCCTCGCACACCGGCGCCACGCAGCAGGCGAAACAGCAGGGTTTCGGCTTGATCGTCGCGATGCTGGCCAGTGAAAAGCACCTCCCCTGCCCCCATGATTTGCATGAACGCTTGGTAGCGCGCATCGCGCGCCGCACGTTCAAGGCTCGCGCCGGGCCTCACCTGCACACGCATGACGCGCAAGGGTACGCCCAGGCTGTCGCAGACCGATTGGCAATGAGCAGGCCACGCCTCGGCAGCAGCTTGCAGGCCATGGTGGACATGGACGGCGCTGACAGGAGGCAGATTTTCGATGTTGGCCAGTGAGACCAGGAGGTGCAGCAGGACGGTGGAGTCGAGACCGCCGGAGAACGCGATATGCCAGGCCGGGGCGTTGCGCCAGGGGGCCAGGGTGTGCAGGAGTGTGGCCGGCAGGGTTGGTTTCATCACACGTCACCGCCGCAAAGCTTGAATACGTTCGTCAGCATACACAAAGCAAATGTGGGAGCCGGGCTTGCCCGCGATGCAGGCACCTCGGTGTATCAGTGATACCAAGGTGATGCTATCGCAGGCAAGCCAGCTCCCACACAAGCCGGCTACCACATTGAGTACAGCGTCGGCTTAGAGGCCGTAGCTCATCAGGCGCTCATAACGACGAGCCAGCAGCGCTTCGTTATCCAGCTTCTTGAGCATCGCCAGTTGCGACCCCAACTCGGCACGGATGGTCGCAGCAGCGGCAGCCGGATCACGGTGAGCGCCGCCCAGTGGCTCGGCGATGACCTTGTCCACGATACCCAGGCCTTTGAGGCGATCGGCGGTGATGCCCATGGCTTCGGCAGCGTCCGGCGCCTTTTCGGCGGTTTTCCACAGGATCGAGGCACAACCTTCCGGCGAGATCACCGCGTAGGTCGAGTACTGCAACATGTTCAGTTGGTCGCAGACACCAATGGCCAGGGCACCGCCGGAACCACCTTCACCAATCACAGTGGCGATGATCGGGGTTTTCAGGCGCGCCATGACGCGCAGGTTCCAGGCAATCGCTTCGCTCTGGTTGCGCTCTTCGGCGTCGATACCCGGGTAGGCACCCGGCGTGTCGATGAAGGTCAGGATAGGCATCTTGAAGCGCTCGGCCATTTCCATCAGGCGGCACGCCTTGCGATAGCCTTCCGGGCGCGGCATGCCGAAGTTGCGGCGTACTTTCTCGCGCACTTCACGGCCTTTCTGATGACCGATCACCATCACCGGTTGGTCGTCCAGGCGAGCGATACCACCCACAATGGCTGCGTCGTCGGAGAAATGACGGTCGCCGTGCAACTCGTCGAACTCGGTGAAGATGTGTTCGATGTAGTCCAGGGTGTAGGGACGGCGCGGGTGGCGAGCCAGGCGCGCGATCTGCCAGCTGGTCAGCTTGCCGAAGATGTCTTCGGTGAGCGTGCTGCTCTTGTCTTGCAGGCGAGCGATTTCATCACCGATGTTCAGCGAATTGTCATTGCCGACCAGGCGCAGCTCTTCGATCTTGGCTTGCAGGTCAGCGATCGGCTGTTCGAAATCAAGAAAATTCGGGTTCATAAGCGTCCGTCTTGGGTCGACGGCCAAGGGGTGCCTGGCCAGCCGGTTGTCTATTCGCGCCCTACCTTAAGGGAGAGGCGCGTTTAGGTCGAGATTAAATGTTTAGTCGAGATCAGATCTATCTGACCGTCAACGGTATTGGAGGAAGACGTTGTCTCGCCCGAACTGGTCACGCAAAGCTTGAATCAAGCCATCAGCGGGATCAATTCGCCACGTCTCACCAAACTGCAACATGGCCTTGGCATCGCTGCCGGTGTATTCCATGGTCACCGGGCATGCGCCACGATGGCGTTTTAGCAGGTCACCCAACCAGCGTAGCTGATCGCCTTTAAGCGCTTCGGTTTTGACCTTCAGGCGCAGGCTTTCGGCCAGGTTGGTGCGGGCGTCTTCCATGCTCATCACGCGCTTGATGCGCAGGCGCAGGCCACCGGAGAAGTCATCATTGCTGACCTCCCCTTCCACCACCACCATGGCGTCGGTCTGCAACAGCGATTGGGCGGAGTGAAACGCGTCGGCAAACAATGACGCTTCGATGCGGCCCGAGCGGTCATCGAGGGTGATGAAGCCCATCTTGTCACCCTTCTTATTTTTCATCACCCGCAGGGCGATGATCATACCGGCGACGGTCTGGGTATCCCGCGCCGGTTTGAGGTCGATGATGCGCTGACGGGCAAAACGGCGGATTTCGCCTTCGTACTCGTCAATCGGGTGACCGGTGAGGTACAGGCCCAAGGTGTCTTTTTCACCCTTGAGGCGTTCCTTCAGAGTCAGCTCCTTGGCCTTGCGGTGATTCGCGTAGACATCCGCATCCTCTTCGACGAACAGCCCGCCAAACAGGTCGGCGTGGCCGCTGTCATGGGTACGAGCGGTCTGCTCGGCGGCCTTGATCGCCTCTTCCATGGCGGTCAGCAGCACCGCCCGGTTACGATCGATATTGGCCTGGTAAGCCTTGGGCTCATCATGAAAATACGGGCCAAGACGGTCGAGTGCGCC
Source organism: Pseudomonas sp. FSL W5-0203 (assembly GCF_001896155.1). Taxonomy (NCBI): domain Bacteria; kingdom Pseudomonadati; phylum Pseudomonadota; class Gammaproteobacteria; order Pseudomonadales; family Pseudomonadaceae; genus Pseudomonas; species Pseudomonas sp. FSL W5-0203. The sequence goes on along the minus strand of NZ_MPOR01000028.1, from coordinate 43,766 downwards.
GCTGCGGATCAGGCCATCGAGGGTACGTTTGTTGATGCGCTTGAGATCCACCCGCGCGCAGAAATCGAACAGGTCCTTGAACGGCCCGTCCTGACGCGCTTCGGTAATGGCCTCCACCGGACCTTCGCCCACGCCTTTGATCGCGCCGAGGCCATAGATGATGCGGCCTTCGTCGTTCACCGTGAACTTGAACTCCGAAGCGTTCACGTCCGGCGCGTCGAGGCGCAGCTTCATGGTGCGCACTTCCTCGATCAAGGTCACGACCTTGTCGGTGTTGTGCATATCCGCCGAGAGTACCGCCGCCATGAACGGTGCCGGGTAGTGGGCTTTCAACCAGGCGGTCTGGTACGACACCAGGCCATAGGCGGCGGAGTGGGATTTGTTGAAGCCATAACCGGCGAATTTTTCTACCAGGTCGAAGATGTTACCGGCCAGGTCGGCATCGATGTTGTTGGTGGCGCAACCTTCAATGAAACCGCCGCGCTGCTTGGCCATTTCCTCGGGCTTTTTCTTACCCATGGCGCGACGCAGCATGTCCGCACCGCCGAGGGTGTAGCCGGCCATCACCTGGGCGATCTGCATCACCTGTTCCTGGTACAGGATGATGCCGTAGGTCGGCGCCAGTACGGGCTTGAGGCCCTCGTACTGGTAGTCGGAGTGCGGGTAAGCCAGCTCGGCGCGGCCGTGTTTACGGTTGATGAAGTCATCCACCATGCCCGATTGCAGCGGGCCCGGACGGAACAGGGCCACCAGTGCGATCAAGTCTTCCAGGCAGTCGGGCTTGAGCTTTTTGATCAGCTCCTTCATGCCCCGGGATTCAAGCTGGAACACCGCCGTGGTTTCGGCTTTTTGCAGCAGGCTATAGGTCGGTTTGTCGTCCAGCGGGATAAACGCGATATCCAGCGGTTCTTCGCCGACCTTGGCACGGTCGCGGTTGATGGTCTTGAGTGCCCAGTCGATGATCGTCAGGGTCCGCAGGCCGAGGAAGTCGAACTTCACCAGGCCGGCGGCCTCCACGTCGTCCTTGTCGAACTGGGTGACCAGGCCGTCGCCTTCTTCATCGCAATAGATCGGCGAAAAGTCGGTGAGCTTGGTCGGCGCAATAACCACGCCACCAGCGTGTTTACCGACGTTACGCACCACGCCTTCGAGCTTGCGCGCCATGTCCCAGATTTCGGCGGCTTCTTCATCGACCTTGATGAAGTCGCGCAGGATTTCTTCCTGCTCGTAGGCTTTTTCCAGGGTCATGCCGACTTCGAACGGGATCATCTTCGACAGGCGGTCGGCCAAACCGTAGGACTTGCCCTGCACCCGCGCCACGTCGCGAATTACCGCTTTGGCGGCCATGGAACCGAAGGTGATGATCTGACTTACTGCGTTGCGGCCGTATTTCTCGGCCACGTATTCAATGACGCGGTCACGACCATCCATGCAGAAGTCGACGTCGAAGTCGGGCATGGATACCCGTTCCGGGTTCAGGAACCGTTCGAACAGCAGGTCATATTCAAGCGGGTCAAGGTCGGTGATCTTCTGTACGTAGGCCACCAGCGAGCCAGCACCTGACCCCCGGCCCGGACCTACCGGCACGCCGTTGTTTTTCGCCCACTGGATAAAGTCCATTACGATCAGGAAGTAGCCGGGGAACCCCATCTGGATGATGATATCCAGCTCGAAATTCAACCGATCGACATACACCTGGCGCTTGGCTTCGTAGTCCTCGGTGGTGTCCTTGGGCAGCAGGACGCTGAGGCGTTCCTCCAGGCCATCGAACGACACTTTGCGAAAGTATTCGTCGATGGTCATGCCATCGGGAATCGGGAAGTTGGGCAAAAAGTGCTTGCCCAGCTTTACTTCGATGTTGCAGCGCTTGGCGATCTCGACGGAGTTTTCCAGGGCCTCGGGCAAGTCGCTGAACAGCTCCGCCATTTCCTCGGCGCTTTTGAGGTACTGCTCTTCGCTGTAGTTCTTCGAGCGGCGCGGGTCATCCAGGGCCCGGCCTTCACCGATGCACACGCGGGTTTCGTGGGCTTCGAAGTCTTCTTTCTTGATAAAGCGCACATCGTTGGTCGCCACCAGCGGCGCACCCAGCTTATCGGCCAGGGCGACGGCAGCGTGCAGATGCTCTTCATCGTTGGGACGGTTGGTGCGCTGGACTTCCAGGTAGAACCGGCCTGGGAACACCTGCATCCACTCACGCGCCAGCACTTCGGCTTCCTGAGGGTTGCCGCCCAGCAGCGCGATACCGATTTCGCCCTCTTTGGCCGCCGAGAGCATGATCAGGCCTTCGCTGGCTTCGGCCACCCACTCGCGCTCGATGATGATCGAGCCGTTACGCTGGCCATCGATAAAGCCACGGGAGATCAGTTCGGTGAGGTTGCGATAACCCACGCCGTTCATCGCCAGCAGGCTGATGCGGCTCAGGGGGTTATCCGGGTCTTTGTTGGACAGCCAGAGGTCGGCGCCGCAGATCGGCTTGATGCCGGCGCCCATGGCGTTCTTGTAGAACTTGACCAGGGAACACATGTTGTTCTGGTCGGTAACCGCGACCGCAGGCATGTTCATGCCCACCAGGGTTTTGACCAGCGGTTTGATCCGTACCAGGCCGTCGACCAGGGAGTACTCAGTGTGCAGGCGTAGATGAACGAATGAAGCCGGCATAGTGATCCTGTCTTGATACATGAAAACAACAAGGCCCGGATTGTACCGGGCCTGGGTAAAAACATCAGCCTTGCTGCTAAACCTCGATCAGACTTTCACGGGCCTCATAAGCCTGGCGCACCGGGGCAAACGAGCGGCGATGGATCGGGGTGGGGCCGAGCCGAGCCAGAGCTTCCAGATGAACGGGGGTCGGGTAGCCTTTATGGCCACCAATGCCGTAGCCGGGATAGATCAATTCGAACGCGGCCATTTCACGGTCGCGGCTGACCTTGGCCAGGATCGAGGCAGCCGCAATGGCCGGAACCTTGCTATCGCCCTTGACCACCGCTTCGGACGGCATTGTCAGTTTAGGGCAGCGGTTACCGTCGATCATCGCCATTTTCGGGGTGATGTGCAGCCCTTCCACAGCACGCTGCATCGCCAGCATGGTGGCGTGCAGGATATTCAGCTCGTCGATTTCTTCGACTTCAGCCCGGGCGATATGCCAGCTCAGGGCTTTTTCACAGATTTCGTCATAGAGTTTTTCGCGACGGGCTTCGGTGAGCTTCTTCGAATCGTTGAGCCCCAGGATCGGGCGGTTCGGATCAAGGATCACCGCCGCCGTAACCACTGCGCCACAGAGCGGACCGCGCCCGACTTCGTCAACACCCGCCACCAGTTCGTGGGCCTGGGCAACGAGGCTGAAATCCAGGCCCATTTGCATGGTCATAAGGCTTCCTGTTTATGGCCGATCAAGGTCAACACGGCGTCGGCCGCCTGGTTCGAGGCGTCACGGCGTAACGTGCGGTGAATATCGTCGAAACCACGGGTCTGCTCTTCGCCGCCGTCGATCAAGGGTAGTAGGGTTTGCGCAAGCGCGTCGGGCGTTGCATCGTCCTGCAACAACTCCGGCACCAGCAGGCGCTGGGCCAACAGGTTGGGCAAGGAAATGTAAGGGCTCTTGACCATGCGCTTGAGAATCCAGAAGGTCAGTGGCGCCAGGCGATAGGCCACGACCATCGGCCGCTTGTACAGCAAGGCCTCAAGCGTGGCGGTGCCCGAGGCGATCAACACCGCATCGCAGGCTGCCAGGGCCAGGTGGGACTGGCCATCGAGCAGCGTCAACGGCAGGCTGCGACCTTCCAGCAGGGTTTCGATCTGGGCACGGCGTTGTGGGCTGGCACAGGGCAGTACAAAGCGGATCCCCGGCTTTTGCGCCTGGAGACGTTCGGCGGCATCAAAAAACAGCGCTCCCAAACGTCCTACCTCGCCGCCACGGCTCCCTGGCATCAACGCAACCAAGGGGCCATCGCGCAAGCCCAGCTCGGCACGCGCAGCCGCACGATCAGCTTGCAAGGGAATGGCGTCAGCCAGGGTGTGGCCGACAAACCGCACCGGCACGCCCTTCTCTTCGTAGAACCGGGCTTCGAATGGCAGCAAGGTCAGCATCAGGTCGCAGCCTTCGCGGATTTTCAACACACGCTTCTGGCGCCACGCCCACACGGATGGGCTGACGTAGTGCACGGTCTTGATCCCGGCCTGGCGCAACTTGAGTTCGATATTGAGCGTGAAATCCGGCGCATCGATGCCGATAAAGACGTCAGGCTTTTCTTCGATCAGTGTCTTGATCAACAGCTTGCGGCGAGCCAGCAGCTCACGCAGGCGCCCCAAGACTTCCACCAGCCCCATGACCGACAGGCGCTCCATGGGGAAGTAGGAGGTGAGGCCTTCGGCCTGCATCAACGGGCCACCGACCCCGATAAATTCCACCGCCGGATGCTGGGCCTTGAGCGCCCGCATCAAGCCGGCACCCAGGATATCGCCGGAAGCTTCACCGGCCACGAGCGCAATACGCAGAGTGGCCATGATCAGCGAGTGATGCCGCGAGTCGAGGTCTGGATGGAGTCACGGAACACCGCGACTTCCGAGAACTGCGTGGCAGGCTCGGCCAACTCGGCCAAGGCCTGTTCCACGGTCAACCCTTGGCGGTAAACCGTCTTGTAGGCACGGCGCAGGGCGTGGATGGCGTCTTCGCTGAAACCGCGACGACGCATGCCCTCGAAGTTCATGCTACGGGCTTCGGCAGGGTTGCCGAACACCGTCACGAACGCCGGGACATCCTTGCCGATGGCGGTGCCCATGCCGGAAAAGCTGTGGGCGCCGATGTGGCAGTATTGATGCACCAGGGTAAAACCGGAGAGGATCGCCCAGTCATCAACGTGCACATGGCCTGCCAACGCAGTGTTGTTGACCAGAATACAATGGTTGCCGATCACGCTGTCATGGCCGATGTGCGCATAGGCCATGACCAGATTGTGATCACCCAAGGTGGTTTCGGCGCGATCCTGCACGGTGCCGCGGTGAATGGTGACGCCTTCACGAATGATGTTGTGGTCACCGATGACCAGGCGTGTTTCTTCACCCTTGTACTTCATGTCCGGGGTGTCTTCGCCTACCGAGGAAAACTGGTAGATACGATTGTGTTTGCCAATTCGGGTGGGACCCTTGAGGATCACGTGCGGCCCGATGACAGTCCCCTCGCCGATTTCCACACCTGCGCCGACGATCGACCAAGGGCCGACCTCAACGTCGGCGGCCAGTACGGCCGACGGATCGATGATTGCGCGAGGGTCAATCAAACTCATAGTTTGCGTTCCGCACAGATGATCTCGGCAGAGCACACCGGCTTGCCATCTACCGAGGCCTGGCATTCAAACTTCCAGATCTGGCGTTTGCAACTGATGAACTTGGCTTCCAGGATCAACTGGTCACCCGGGGTGACCGGGTTGCGAAAACGCAGTTTGTCGGAACCCACGAAATAGTAAAGCGTGCCGTCGGCAGGCTTGAGGTCGAGCATTTTGAAACCAAGGATACCGGCAGCCTGGGCCATGGCTTCGATGATCAACACACCTGGCATGATTGGATGCGCAGGAAAGTGACCATTGAAGAATGGTTCGTTGATGCTGACATTCTTGTAGGCACGAATGCGCTTTTCCTCGACGTTGAGGTCCACTACGCGGTCCACCAGCAGGAACGGGTAACGGTGAGGCAGGTATTCGCGAATCTCGTTGATGTCCATCATTTCGGGGGGAAGCCTGTAATAAAGATTGGGGGCGGGCGCACTAGGCGCACGCCCCGCTAGCAAATCAAGGAGGCCGTCTAGCGGCCGCGCACACTTGATATGGAAATGGTATCAGCCTTCTGATGAAGCATTACCGCCAGGGGTCACGTCCCCGACACGCTTTTCAAGCTGTTTGATACGTCGTGCCATGTCGTCGATCTTCCTCAAACGCGCGGCACTCTTGCGCCATTCGGCCGCAGGTTGCATCGCGGTACCGGATGAATAGGCCCCTGGCTCTGTGATCGAGTGGGTCACCATGGTCATGCCGGTGATGAAGACGTTGTCGCAAATGTCGATATGCCCCACCAGCCCTACGCCACCGGCGAGCATGCAATGCTTGCCGATCTTGGTGCTGCCGGAAATACCTACGCAGGCGGCCATGGCGGTGTGATCGCCAATCTGTACGTTGTGGGCGATCTGGATCTGGTTATCGAGCTTTACACCGTTACCGATCACAGTATCGGCCAGGGCCCCGCGATCCACGGCGGTGTTCACGCCGATCTCCACATCATCGCCGATCAATACGCCACCGACCTGGGCAATCTTGTGCCAGACACCTTTGGAGTTGGCAAAGCCAAAGCCTTCGCCGCCGATAACAGCACCGGACTGTATGACCACACGTTGACCAATACGCACATCGTGGTAGAGCGTCACGCGGGGGGCTAGCCAACCATCGGCACCAATTTCACAGCGTGCACCGATAAAGCAGTGGGCACCCACGGTGACACCAGCACCAATACGCGCCCCGCTCTCGATCACGGCAAACGCACCGATGCTGGCGGCAGGGTCAACCTGGGCATCCTCGGCGATCACGGCAGACGGGTGAATACCGCCAGCCGCCTTCGGCTTGGGATCGAACAGGTGCGACGCCTTGGCGTACGACAGGTACGGGTCGGCCACCACCAGCGCATCCCCGGTAAACCCTTCGGCGTCAGCGGCCTTCAGCAACACGGCTGCGGCCTGGCAGTCGACCAGGTATTTACGGTATTGAGGATTTGCGAGGAAGCTCAACTGAGCTGGGCCAGCCTCCTGCAAGGTGGCTAGCCCAGTGATTTCTTTCTCCTTGGAGCCACGTAAGGTGGCCCCCAGGAACTCGGCCAACTCGCCGAGCTTGATAGTCGCTGTCATGGTTTACTTCAGCTGGTTCATGCGCTCGATCACCTGGCGGGTGATGTCGTATTGAGGCTTGACGTCGATCACGGCGCCACGCTCGAACACCAGGTCAAAGGCACCCTTCTTGATGACTTCTTCCACAGCGCTGTCCAATTTAGGCTTGAGCTGCTTGAGCATTTCGCGGTCGGCCACAGCCTTGGCTTCGTTCAGCTCCTTGGATTGGAACTGGTAGTCACGGGCCTTTTGCTTGAATTCAAGCTCCAGACGCTCGCGCTCGCCTTGCTGCATTTTGTCGCCACCGGCTACCAGGCGGTCCTGGATACCCTTGGCGCTGCTTTCCAGCGTCTTGAGTTTGGTCAGTTGCGGACCGAATTTCTTCTCGGCATCCACGGCATATCGCTTGGCCGCATCGGATTCCAGCAGGGCCATCTGATAGTTCAGGACCGCGATTTTCATTTCGGCGAAGGCCGGGGTGGTGACCAGCACAGTGGCCAGCAAGACCAATTGAGTCAACTTACGCACGATGTACTCCTACAGAATCCGTTGTCGTTATCTTAGGTCAGACGCTTAGAACGTCTGGCCGAGGGAGAATTGGAAAATCTGGGTTTCAGCGTTATCCGGTTTCTTGATCGGCATGGCCAGAGCAAAGCTCAACGGGCCCAGCGCAGTCACCCAGGTCACACCCACGCCCACGGAGCTCGCCAAGTTGCTGAGGCTTACGTCGTTGCACTGAGTGTTGGACTTCAAGCCACTTGGGTTCTTGATCTGTTCGCACTTGGAGTCGAACACGTTACCCACGTCCCAGAAGACCGAAGTACGCAGGGAACGCTGGTCCTTGACGAACGGCAGCGGGAACAGAATCTCCGCACCACCCTGGATCAACACGTTACCACCGAATGGCAGCGGGTCGTTGTCCGAGTCAGCGACAGTGCCCTGGTTACCAGTCCGGTCAACACCGCGGCTTGGCGTACCACGCGGACCCAAGGTGCTGTCCTTGAAACCACGTACCGAATTGAAACCACCTGCATAGTAGTTTTCATAGAACGGCAAGCCATCGGTCGAACCATAACCGTCGCCATAGCCCAGCTCTGTGTGCAGGCGCATGGTGTAGTTATCGCTCAACGGCTGGAACAACTGGCCACGGTAGTCGAGCTTGAAGAACGACAGGTCGCTGCCCGGCGTGGTGACTTCCGCAGTCAGGCTCTGGGAGTGGCCGCGGGTTGCCAGTACGCCTTTGTTCAGGGTCGACTCGGACCAACCGGCAGACGCCTTGAAGTTCAGGAACTTGTCGCCTTCACGACGGGTGAAGTCGAAGATTTCGTCCACGGTGTACACACCGGTCTTGATCTCATCCTGCTGGGCGGTAAGGCCAAAGGTCAGGCGCGAGGTTTCGCTGATCGGGTAACCCACGTTGACACCAGCACCCAGGCTGTCGATCGCATAGCTTGCAACGTCAACATCGAGGTCTTTGTAGTCGGTGGTGCGGTAGAAGGCGTTGTAGCCCAGGCTCACACCGTCTGCGGTCCAGTAGGGGTCGGTGTAGCCGAAGTTGTATCGGCTCTGGTATTCGCTGCGGGTCAGGCCGATGGACACACGGTTACCGGTACCCAGGAAGTTGTTCTGCGTGATGGAACCACCCAGGATCAAACCGGCGCTCTGGGCGAAACCGACACTGGCAGTGATCGAACCCGAGGCTTGTTCTTCAACGGCGTAGTTCACGTCAACCTGGTCATCCACACCCGGTACGGCCGGGGTTTCGACGTTGACTTCCTTGAAGAAGCCCAGGCGCTCAAGACGGGTCTTGGATTGGTCGATCAGGTAGGTCGAAGCCCAGCCACCTTCCATCTGACGCATTTCACGACGCAGCACTTCGTCCGCAGACTTGGTGTTGCCTCGGAAGTTGATGCGGTTGACGTAGGCACGCTTGCCCGGATCGACGACGAAGGTGATGTCCACGGTGTGGTCTTCATCATTCGGGGTCGGCACGCCGTTGACGTTGGCGAAGGTATAGCCTTCGTTACCCAGGCGGCGGGTGATCAGCTCAGAGGTAGTGGTCATCAGCTTGCGCGAGAACACCTGGTCCTTCTGCACCAGCAACAGGGACTTGACCTGGTCTTCAGGCACTTTCAGGTCACCGCTGAGCTTGACGTCACGAACCTTGTACTTCTCACCTTCGTTGACGTTGACGGTAATGTAGACATGCTTCTTGTCCGGGGTGATGGACACCTGGGTCGAAGCGATGTCCATGTTGATGTAGCCACGGTCCAGGTAGTAGGAGCGCAGGCGTTCCAGGTCACCGGAGAGTTTTTCACGGGCGTACTTGTCATCGTTCTTGAAGAACGACAACCAGTTGGTGGTCTTGAGTTCGAACAGGTCGACCAGGTCTTCATCAGGGAACTTGGTGTTGCCCACGACGTTGATGTGCTGGATGGCGGCCACGGTGCCTTCGTTGATGTTGACCTTCAGGCCCACACGGTTACGAGGCTGGGGGATCACTTCGGTTTCCACGGTCGCGGAGTAGCGGCCCTGGGCAACGTACTGGCGTTGCAACTCGTTACGCACGCCCTCAAGGGTTGCGCGCTGGAAGATCTCGCCCTCGGCCAGGCCCGATTGCTTCAGGCCCTTCATCAGGTCTTCAGTGGAGATGGCCTTGTTACCTTCGATCGCGATACTCGCGACGGAAGGTCGCTCGACGACCGTGATGACCAGGACGTTACCTTCGCGACCCAGTTGAATATCTTGAAAGAACCCCGTTTTGAACAGCGCACGAGTGGATTCCACCAGGCGACGATCATCCGCCTGTTCCCCGACGTTCAACGGCAAGGCACCAAAGACGCTACCCGCGGAAACCCGCTGGAGGCCGTTGACGCGAATATCGGAGATGGTGAAGGACTCGGCGTGAACTTCGGCGATCATCAATACGGTGAGAACCGCAGTTAGCAGCAGACGTTTCATGAAGTCCTTTCTTATTCCAACTGGCAATAAACAAACTGCCGCAAAATGCGGCAGATTCGCAATTCAGCGAAGCGTTACAGACGTCCCAGATCGTTGACCAGGGCTAACAACATCACCCCGACCACCAAACTGATACCAATCTGTATCCCCCAACCCTGCACCCGATCCGACAAGGGGCGACCACGCACCCACTCGACCAGATAAAACAGCAGATGCCCCCCATCCAATACTGGAATGGGCAGCAAATTCAGAACCCCAAGGCTAATACTCAGATAAGCCAGGAAATTCAGGAAATCCGCGACACCCGACTGGGCAGAAGCGCCCGCCACTTTAGCAATGGTTATCGGTCCACTCAAGTTTTTTACCGAGAGCTCACCGAACAACATTTTCTTGAGGGATTCGAGGGTCAGCACGCTCATGGTCCAGGTGCGTTTCGCACCCTCGCCAATCGCGGCCAAAGGCCCGAAACTGACCTCTCGCACCATCGATGGCGGCCATTCGACACCTTTGACCCCGGCACCCAGGTATCCGCCGGCCGCCTTGGCTTCCCCTCGCACCGACAAGGTCACGGGGACGTCGATTTGAGCACCCTCGCGCTCAACCTTCAGCACAATTTTGGTATCAGGGCGCACACGCACCAGGTCGACCACCTGCTGCCAGTCACCCAGCGCCTGACCATCAAGGGCCAACAGGCGATCACCGGTTTTCAGGCCAGCAGCCTGGGCCGGCCCCTTTGGATCGAGTTCGGCCAGCACCGGCGGCAAGGCCGGACGCCAAGGGCGGATCCCCAGGGATTTGATCGGATCGGGCTCATCGGCGCCCTTGAGCCAATGGTCCAGCGCCAATGCCCGCGGGGTTTCGGCGCTGGAGTCCTGATCACGCACCACCACATTGACGGTGCCGCTTTCACCCAGGCGACGCACCAACTGCAAATTGACCGCGCCCCACCCTGTGGTGGGTTCGCCATCAATCGATACAATTTCCTGCCCTGCCGTCAGGCCCGCCTTGGCCGCGATGCTGTCGGCTTCGACCGCGCCAATGACCGGGCGCACCTGCTGGCTGCCCAGCATGGCCAAAACCCAGAAGAACACCATCGCCAACAGGAAGTTGGCAATCGGCCCCGCCGCGACAATCGCGATACGCTGACGAACGGTCTTGCGATTGAAGGATTGGTCCAATTGGTCTGCAGGCACTTCGCCTTCCCGCTCATCGAGCATCTTGACGTAGCCGCCCAACGGGATAGCAGCAATGACAAACTCAGTGCCGCGGCGATCATGCCAGCGCAACAACGGCATGCCGAAACCGACGGAAAAGCGCAATACCTTGACGCCGCAACGACGCGCCACCCAGAAGTGGCCGAATTCGTGGAAGGTCACCAACACACCCAGAGCAACCAGGGTGCCGACAATCATGTAGAGCGCACTCATCTAATTTCTCCGCATTTCAATCCAATGCCTGAAGACTCAAACCTGCCCACGGCCTAACCCGCATTGCGATCCAACCATTGCCCAGCCAGGGCTCGGGCCTTGGTGTCAGCCTCGAACACCGCCTCCAGGTCATTCACTGCCACTACCGGCTCACGCGCCAGGACGTCCTCGATGATACTCGCGATCTGCGGAAAGCGGATGCGCCGTTCAAGAAACGCCGCCACGGCCACTTCGTTGGCCGCGTTAAGCATCGCCGGGGCACTGTTACCCGCCTCGGCCGCTTGCCGCGCCAGGCGCAAACAAGGGAAACGCTGCTCGTCCGGAGCTTCGAAGTCCAGGCGCGCAATTGCAAACAGGTCCAACGGTGCTACGCCGGAATCAATCCGCTCAGGCCACGCCAAGGCGTTGGCGATCGGTGTGCGCATGTCCGGGTTACCCAACTGCGCCAACACCGAGCCATCCACATAATCGACCAGGGAATGGATCACACTTTGTGGATGAATGACCACCTCAACCTGGTCAGGCCGCGCATCGAACAGCCAGCATGCCTCGATCAACTCCAGGCCCTTGTTCATCATGCTCGCCGAATCCACGGAGATTTTGCGCCCCATGGACCAGTTCGGGTGAGCGCATGCCTGATCGGGAGACACATGGTCCAGCTCGGCCGACGGAGTCTGGCGGAATGGGCCACCCGATGCCGTCAGCAAAATCCGGCGCACGCCGACCTGGCTCAAGCCGCGGGCAAAATCACCGGGCATGCACTGGAAGATGGCGTTGTGCTCGCTGTCCAGAGGCAGCAGCACCGCGCCGCTCTTACGCACCGCTTGCATAAAGAGTGCGCCGGACATGACCAACGCTTCTTTGTTGGCCAGCAGGATTTTCTTGCCAGCATCGACTGCCGCCAAGGTCGGGCGCAAACCGGCTGCACCGACAATCGCCGCCACGACGGTATCCACGTCCGCATCGGCCGAGACCTGGCACAACCCTGCCTCGCCGACCAATACCTGAGTAGCCAGCCCGGCAGCCCGCAGATCCTCCTGCAGATTACGAGCCGCAGCCGCCTCAGGCACCACGGCAAAGCGCGGCGAGTGACGCACGCACAAGGCCAGCAACTCGCGCAAACGCGTGAAGCCGGTCAGGGCGAAAACTTGATAGCGATCGGGGTGACGCGCTATGACGTCAAGGGTACTGAGCCCGACCGAGCCGGTCGCGCCCAGCACCGTAACCTGCTGCAGGCGGCTCACGAAGCGATCATCCACAACAGCACGGCAAAAATAGGCAGCGCAGCGGTGAGGCTGTCGATACGGTCAAGCACACCGCCATGGCCTGGCAGCAGGTTACTGCTGTCCTTGATGCCCGCCTGGCGTTTGAACATGCTCTCGGTAAGGTCGCCCACCACCGAGATGAAGACGACAATAGCCGTCCCCAGCAAGGCCAGAAGCACTTCTTTTACCGACCATTCACGCACCACACCGACCACCAGGGTGATCAGCAGCGTCAAGGCCAGGCCGCCGTATACGCCTTCCCAGCTCTTGCCGGGGCTGACGGCCGGGGCCAGCTTGCGTTTGCCAAAGGCTCTACCCGAGAAGTAGGCACCAATATCAGCACCCCATACCAACACCATTACAGCCAGGATCAATTCGTTGCCCAGCGGGTAACGCTTGATTTCCACCAGCCCTTGCCAGGCCGGCAACAGGATCGCCAGGCCGATCACCAGCTTGCAGGCCACGCTGGACCATTGGCCACTGGTGCGTGGATAGGTGAGTACCAGGAACGTCGCCAACGCCCACCACAACACTGCTGCTCCCAGCACCCAGGGCGCGATGTCCGGCAGGATGTACATGAAGAACAACAACAGCGCGACCACGGCGGCGTAGGCCACACGCGGCAACTGGTTGACGAAACCTGCCAGGCGCGCCCATTCCCACGCCCCAAGGGTCACGACCAAGCCGATGAACAGCGCAAAGCCGGAACCGTCGAGCAGGAAAAAACCGCACAAGGCAATCGGCAGCAGGATCAGCGCCGTGATGATTCGTTGTTTAAGCATTTAAACCCGGGCCCCAGCTTCGATCTGCTCGCTCGTTTTACCGAAACGACGCTGACGGGAAGCGAAATCGGCCAGTGCATTACGCATGGCATCGTGTTTGAAGTCCGGCCAGAACAGGTCGGAGAAGTACAGCTCGGTGTAGGCCAGCTGCCACAGCAGGAAATTGCTGATGCGATGCTCGCCACCGGTACGAATGCACAAGTCCGGCAACGGTAGGTCGCCGGTCACCAGGCAGGTTTGCAACAGTTCGGGCGTGATGTCGTCCGGGCGCAGATGGCCGGCCTGCACTTCGCGGGCCAGCCGCTGTGCAGCCTGGGCGATATCCCACTGGCCACCGTAGTTGGCTGCGATCTGCAGTACAAAACGGTTACTGCCGGCAGTGATGGCCTCGGCTTCGCGCATGGCCGTTTGCAGCTCCGGATGGAACCGCGAACGATCACCAATGATGCGCAGACTGATGTTGTTGTCATTGAGGCGCTTGGCCTCACGACGCAAGGCCTTGAAGAACAGGTCCATCAAGGCGCTGACCTCATCGGCGGGCCGCTGCCAGTTCTCACTGGAGAACGCGAACAAGGTCAGCACTTCGACCTTGGCCTCGGCGCACACTTCAATCACCGCCCTTACCGCGTCAACACCCGCTTTATGCCCGGCAACACCCGGCATAAAGCGTTTTTTCGCCCAGCGATTATTCCCATCCATGATGATCGCGACATGGCGCGGCACCACGGAGGGCACAGTCTGCTTGGTCTTTTCCATGAAGGCGTCCTGACCCCTTATACGGCCATCAGGTCCTTTTCTTTTTCTTCGGTCGCCTTGGTAATCTGGGCTTCGGCGTCCTTGGTCAGCTTGTCGATATCAGCGACGGCACGGCGCTCTTCGTCTTCGCTGATTTCCTTATCCTTGACCAGTTTCTTCAGGTCGCCCAGCGCATCGCGGCGGATGTTACGCACGGCAACGCGCGCATCTTCAGCAGCACTGCGCGCCTGCTTGGTGAAGCCCTTTCGGGTTTCTTCGGTCAGGGCTGGCATGGAGATCAGTAGCAACTCGCCCAGGTTGGTCGGGTTGAGGTTCAGGCCGGCACTCTGGATAGCCTTGTCGACAGCCGCGAGCATGTTGCGCTCGAAGGCCACAACTTGCAGGGTGCGCGAATCCTTCACGGTCACGTTGGCTACACCGCTCAGCGGGGTGTCGGAACCGTAGTAAGGCACCATCACGCTGCCCAGGATGCTTGGGTGCGCCTTGCCAGTACGGATCTGGCCAAAGGCATGGCTCAAGGATTCCAGGGATTTCTGCATACGCGCCTGGGCGTCTTTCTTGATTTCGTTGATCATTGTTGGCCTTCCTCGATCAGAGTCCCTTCTGCGCCGCCGTGTACGATATTCAGCAGGGCGCCGGGCTTGTTCATGTTAAATACGCGCAGCGGCATCTTGTGGTCGCGGCACAGGCAGATAGCGGTCAGGTCCATGACACCCAGCTTGCGATCCAGTACTTCATCGTAGGTCAGATGATCGAACTTCTCGGCATGCGGGTCTTTGAATGGGTCTGCAGTGTAAACGCCATCCACCTTGGTCGCCTTCAACACCACGTCGGCATCGATTTCGATAGCACGCAGGCATGCGGCCGAGTCGGTGGTGAAGAACGGGTTACCTGTGCCAGCGGCAAAGATCACCACTTCCTTGGAGTTCAGGTGGCGCATGGCTTTGCGGCGATCATAATGATCTGTCACGCCAACCATGGAAATAGCCGACATCACGATGGCCGAGATATTGGCGCGCTCCAGGGCGTCGCGCATGGCCAGGGCGTTCATCACAGTGGCCAGCATGCCCATGTGGTCGCCGGTAACCCGGTCCATACCGGCAGCACTGAGTGCCGCACCGCGGAACAGGTTGCCACCACCAATCACCAGGCCGACCTGCACACCGATACCGACCAATTGGCCGACTTCCAGCGCCATGCGGTCAAGCACCTTGGGGTCGATCCCGAACTCTTCCGAGCCCATCAGGGCCTCGCCGCTGAGCTTGAGTAGAATGCGTTTATAGCGAGCCTGATAACCACTGCCCTGCTGAGCCATTGCGAATCTCTCCTGCGGCGTATTTTTAAAAAATTCTTGGCGAGCCGTTTACGGCTTGCGTTCACTCTAGCTGGACGCTGTCACAGCGCCATCGGAACACGGCTTTGTAAGCCAGTTCCGAGAGGAAACCAAATAAAATTGGCCTTCCCATTTGAAAAGAGGCTGCGCGCGTGAGCGGGCAGCCTCTTTCGGCGACAGTTTGGAACTGTCTTATTGCTTGGCGGCAGCCAGCTGGGCAGCAACTTCTTCAGCGAAGTTGTCGACCGGCTTCTCGATGCCTTCGCCTACTTTGAAGTAAGTGAAGGAAACGATTTCAGCACCGGCCTTCTTGGCCAGTTCGCCAACCTTGATTTCAGGGTTCTTGACGAACGCCTGCTCAACCAGGCTTGCTTCAGCCAGGAACTTGCTGATACGGCCTTTGATCATGTTTTCAACGATGTTCTCTGGCTTGCCGGCGATCTTGTCGGCGTTGAGGCTCAGGAACACAGCTTTTTCACGTTCGATTGCGTCGGCAGACACTTCCGAAGGCAGCAGGAACTCAGGGTTGCTTGCAGCAACGTGCATTGCGATGTCTTTAGCCAGCTCAACGTCGCCGCCTTTCAGAACAACTGCAACACCGATCTTGTTACCGTGCAGGTAACCACCAACCACATCACCCTCAACGCGAACCAGGCGACGGATGTTGACGTTTTCGCCAACCTTGCCGACCAGTACCAGGCGATCAGCTTCTTGAGCTTCGATCAGCGGAGCGGCGTCAGTCATTTTCTCGGCGAACGCTTTTTCAACGCTGGCAGCCACGAATGCCTTGAAGTCGTCCTGCAGAGCCAGGAAGTCGGTCTGGGAGTTCACTTCCAGCAGAACGGCGGACTTGCCGTCTTCTTTCAGAGCGATAGCGCCTTCAGCAGCCACGTTGCCTGCTTTCTTGGCAGCCTTGATGGCGCCGGAAGCACGCATGTCATCAATGGCTTTTTCGATGTCGCCGCCGGCCTTGGTCAAGGCCTTTTTGCAATCCATCATGCCTTCGCCAGTACGCTCACGCAGTTCTTTAACCAACGCTGCAGTAATCTCTGCCATTTCAAAATCCTCTTGGATAGGTTTTCAACCATTCCACCCGATCAAACGGGCGATCAATTCTTCCCGAATCTCCGTTGTAGGCCGCTGCACGTTACAAATAATGTAGCTGCGCTGCCGACAAATGGTTTTCGAGGTGGCAAAAAGGGGGCCAAGCCCCCTTTTTGCTTACTGAGTCAACGCCAGGGCGTCAGTTACTCAGCGGCAGCTACCGGAGCTTCTTCAACGAACTGCTCGGTACCGCCAGCAACGTGGTTGCGGCCACGGATTACAGCGTCAGCCATCGAACCCATGTACAGCTGGATAGCGCGGATTGCGTCATCGTTGCCTGGGATGATGTAGTCAACGCCTTCCGGGCTGCTGTTGGTATCGACTACGCCGATAACCGGGATGCCCAGCTTGTTGGCTTCGGTGATCGCGATGCGCTCGTGATCAACGTCGATCACGAACAGTGCGTCAGGCAGACCGCCCATGTCCTTGATACCACCCAGGGAACGATCGAGCTTTTCCAGATCACGGGAGCGCATCAGCGCTTCTTTCTTGGTCAGCTTGGCGAAAGTACCGTCTTCGGCTTGTACTTCAAGGTCACGCAGACGCTTGATGGAAGCACGGATGGTTTTGAAGTTGGTCAGCATGCCGCCCAACCAGCGGTGATCGACGTACGGAGAACCGCAACGTGCTGCTTCTTCAGCAACGATCTTGCCAGCGGAACGCTTGGTGCCGACGAACAGGATCTTGTTTTTGCCCTGGGCCAGACGCTCTACGAAAGTCAGCGCTTCGTTGAACATTGGCAGGGTTTTTTCAAGGTTGATAATGTGAATCTTGTTACGCGCGCCGAAAATGTACTTACCCATTTTCGGGTTCCAGTAACGGGTCTGGTGACCGAAGTGCACACCGGCCTTCAGCATATCGCGCATGTTGACTTGGGACATGATAGTTCCTTAATAAGTCGGGTTTGGCCTCCACGTATCCCAATGACCAACCAGCGGCATCAAGGCCTCCGGCACCCAGGTCATCGTGTCGACACGTGTGTGGATTTAAGCTTTGCGGGGTATCCCCGGAAAGCGGCGCATTTTATACCACAGCATCGGCAAAAACGAAACCCGCAATCACATTTGCCGGTCGCCGCCTTTGCGTAAGCCCTTGAATACAGCCAACATGCCTCTACCTCATAGAGAGAAGCGATCACCAGACGCGCATGATTTGCCAGCATCGTCTGTTAGAATCGCGTTTTTTGGGAATTGCGCGAATGTTGTAACCCTTTGTCGCGCCCCCCGTGAACCGTATTGATTTCAGCGCGTCGCGCTAGAGAGAGCCTGTATGACCGTTACCTTGAAAACCGCCGAAGACATCGCAGGCATGCGCGTTGCCGGCAAACTGGCTGCCGACGTGCTGGAAATGATCGCCGAACACGTCAAGCCCGGCGTCACCACCGAAGCGCTGGACCGTATCTGCCACGACTATATAGTCGACGTGCAAAAAGCCATCCCTGCCCCGCTGAATTACAAAGGTTTCCCCAAGTCGATCTGCACCTCGATCAACCACGTGGTCTGCCACGGCATTCCGGGCGACAAACCACTGAAAGACGGCGACACCCTGAACATCGACATCACGGTGATCAAGGATGGTTACCACGGCGATACCAGCCGCATGTTCCACGTCGGTAACGTGCCGGTGTGGGCCGAGCGCCTGTCCCAGGTCACCCAGGAATGCATGTACAAGGCCATCGAGATCGTCAAACCCGGCTGCCGCTTGGGTGACATTGGCGAAGTGATCCAGAAGCACGCGGAAAAGAACGGCTTCTCGGTGGTGCGCGAATTCTGCGGCCATGGTATCGGCAAAGTGTTCCACGAAGAGCCGCAGATTCTGCACTACGGCCGTGCGGGCACCGGCATGGAACTCAAGGCCGGCATGACCTTCACCATCGAACCGATGATCAACCAGGGCAAGGCCGACACCAAGGTGTTGGGCGACGGTTGGACCGCCATCACCAAGGACCGCAAGCTCTCGGCCCAGTGGGAACACACCCTGCTGGTCACCGACACCGGTTATGAAATCTTCACCCTGCGCGCCGACGACACCATCCCACGCGTTTCGGCCTGAAGGCTGCCCAGGTTTTCCCACAGCGTGTTGTGACTGACTGATAGATAGAAAGGAAAGCCGATCGATGCCCCAGGTGGATCCCGAACTCTTCGACCGTGGCCAGTTCCAGGCCGAGCTGGCATTGAAGGCAAGCCCCATCTCCGCCTTCAAGAAGGCCATCCGCCAAGCCCGCGAGGTGCTCGATGCGCGCTTTCGCAGTGGCCGGGATATTCGCCGCCTGATCGAAGACCGCGCCTGGTTCGTCGATAACATCCTGCAAAAGGCCTGGGAGCAGTTCAATTGGAGTTTCGACGCCGATATCGCCCTGGTGGCGGTCGGCGGCTACGGTCGCGGCGAACTGCACCCCTACTCCGACATTGACCTGCTGATCCTGCTGGACAAGGCCGATCACGAGACCTTTCGCGATTCCATCGAGCGCTTTCTGACGTTGCTGTGGGACATCGGCCTGGAAGTCGGCCAGAGCGTACGCTCGGTTGACGAATGCGCCGAAGAGGCCCGTGCCGACTTGACGGTGGTCACCAACCTGATGGAAAGCCGCACCATCTGCGGCCCCGAGCGCCTGCGCCAGCGCATGCTCGAAGTCACCAGCACCGCACACATGTGGCCAAGCAAAGACTTTTTCCTGGCCAAGCGCGCCGAACAAAAAGCCCGGCACCACAAGTACAACGACACCGAATACAACCTGGAACCCAACGTCAAAGGCTCACCGGGCGGGCTGCGGGATATCCAGACGATTTTGTGGGTAGCGCGCCGCCAATACGGCACGCTGAACCTGCGCGCCCTGGCTGGCGAAGGCTTTCTGGTGGAGAGCGAAAACACTCTGCTGGCCTCGTCCCAGGAATTCCTGTGGAAGGTGCGCTACGCCCTGCACATGCTGGCTGGTCGTTCCGAAGACCGCCTGCTCTTCGACCACCAGCGCTCTATCGCTACCCTTCTGGGCTTTGAAGGCGAAGATGCGAAGACCAGCATTGAAAGCTTCATGCAGCAGTACTACCGGGTGGTCATGAGCATTGCTCAGCTCAGCGACTTGATCATCCAGCACTTCGAAGAAGTGATCCTGGCTCCCGAAGATGAAGCGCCGCCGCAGCCGATCAACGCGCGTTTCCAACTGCATGACGGCTATATCGAAGCGCGTAACGACAACGTGTTCCGCCGCACACCGTTCGCCATGCTGGAAATCTTTGTGTTGATGGCCCAGCAGCCGGAGATCAAAGGCGTGCGCGCTGACACCATCCGCTTGCTGCGGGAAAACCGTCACCTGATCGACGACGACTTTCGCAACGATATCCGCAACACCAGCCTGTTTATCGAGCTGTTCAAGTGCCGCATCGGCATCCATCGCAACCTGCGGCGCATGAACCGCTACGGCATTCTCGGGCGCTACCTGCCGGAGTTCGGCTTTATCGTCGGGCAGATGCAACACGACCTGTTCCATATCTATACCGTCGATGCCCACACCCTGAACCTGATCAAGCATCTGCGTAAGTTGCAGTACACCCAGGTGTCAGAGAAATTCCCGCTGGCCAGTAAGCTGATGGCCAAGCTGCCCAAGCCCGAGTTGATTTACCTGGCCGGCTTGTACCACGACATCGGCAAGGGCAGGCATGGCGACCACTCGGAGATCGGCGCGGTCGATGCCGAAGCCTTCTGCCAGCGCCACCAGTTGCCGGTGTGGGACAGCCGCCTGATTGTCTGGCTGGTGCAGAACCACCTGGTGATGTCGACCACGGCCCAGCGCAAGGACTTGTCCGACCCGCAGGTGATCCACGACTTTGCCGGCATCGTCGGCGATGAAACCCGCCTGGATTACCTGTATGTGCTGACCGTCTCCGACATCAACGCCACCAACCCGACGCTGTGGAACTCCTGGCGCGCCAGCCTGTTGCGCCAGCTATACACCGAGACCAAGCGCGCCCTGCGCCGTGGCCTGGAGAACCCGGTGGACCGCGAAGAACAGATCCGCCGCACCCAAAGTGCAGCCCTGGATATCCTGGTGCGCGGCGGTAACGACCCGGACGACGTCGAGCAACTCTGGTCGCAACTGGGTGACGATTACTTCCTGCGCCACACCGCCGGCGACGTGGCCTGGCACAGCGACGCGATCCTGCAGCAACCCGCCGATGGCGGCCCGTTGGTCCTGATCAAGGAAACCACCCAGCGCGAATTCGAAGGCGGCACGCAGATCTTCATCTACGCCCCCGACCAGCACGACTTCTTTGCCGTGACCGTGGCGGCCATGGACCAGCTCAACCTGAACATCCACGACGCCCGGGTCATCACCTCCAGCAGCCAGTTCACCCTCGACACCTACATCGTGCTCGACACCGACGGCGACTCAATTGGCGATAACCCGGCGCGGGTGAAAAAGATCCGCGAAGGTCTTACCGAAGCCCTGCGCAACCCCGACGACTACCCCACCATCATCCAGCGCCGGGTGCCGCGCCAGCTCAAGCACTTTGCCTTTGCGCCCCAGGTGACCATCTCCAACGACGCACAGCGACCGGTGACGGTGCTGGAGCTCAGCGCACCGGATCGCCCGGGCCTGCTGGCACGCATCGGCGGGATTTTCCTGGAGTTCGACCTGTCGTTGCAGAACGCCAAGATTGCGACCCTGGGCGAGCGTGTGGAAGACGTGTTCTTTATCACCGATGCCGATAACCAGCCGCTGTCCGACCCGCAGCTGTGCCTGCGTTTGCAAGCGGCGATCGTGGAGCAATTGAGCGTGAGCCAGGAACCCGGCGTCGAGCTAACGCGCCTGACCATTTGAATTCTTAACTTTGTGAACAGGAGTCATGTGGGAGCTGGCTTGCCTGCGATGCAGACACCTCGGTGCGTCAGGTCGACCGCAGTGAGGCCATCGCAGGCAAGCCAGCTCCCACAGGATCCGCGCTCACCGTGACAGAGGCTTATATGAACAACGCCCTTAACCAGTTGCAGCCCTACCCCTTCGAGAAACTGCGCGCTCTGCTCGGCAGCGTGACGCCGAACCCGGACAAGCGCCCGATTGCGCTATCCATCGGCGAGCCCAAGCACACCTCACCGGCCTTCGTTGCCGAGGCCTTGAGCAATAACCTCGATCAAATGGCGGTGTACCCCACCACCTTGGGTATTCCGGCCCTGCGCGAAGCCATCGGCGCCTGGTGCGAACGTCGCTTCAACGTGCCCAAGGGCTGGCTGGACCCGGCACGCAACATCCTGCCGGTCAACGGTACGCGCGAGGCGCTGTTTGCCTTCACCCAGACCGTGGTCAACCGTGGCGACGACGCACTGGTGGTGAGCCCCAACCCGTTCTACCAGATCTACGAAGGCGCCGCGTTCCTGGCCGGGGCCAAGCCGCATTACCTGCCGTGCCTGGACAGCAATGGCTTCAACCCGGACTTCGACGCCGTCTCCCCCGACATCTGGAAACGTTGCCAGATCCTGTTCCTGTGCTCCCCAGGCAACCCGACCGGCGCGCTGATCCCGGTCGACACCCTGAAAAAACTCATCGCCCTGGCCGACGAATATGACTTCGTCATCGCCGCCGACGAGTGCTACAGCGAGTTGTACTTTAACGAGCAAACCCCACCGCCGGGCCTGCTCAGCGCCTGCGTCGAGCTGGGGCGCCAGGACTTCAAGCGTTGCGTGGTGTTCCACAGCCTGTCCAAGCGCTCCAACCTGCCAGGCCTGCGCTCAGGCTTCGTGGCCGGCGACGCCGAGATCCTCAAAGCCTTTTTGCTGTACCGCACCTACCACGGCTGCGCGATGCCCGTGCAAACCCAGCTTGCAAGCATTGCGGCCTGGCAGGACGAAGCCCACGTACTGGCCAACCGTGACCTGTACCGCGAGAAGTTCGACGCGGTGCTGGCGATCCTCGAGCCGGTGCTGGACGTGCAAAGCCCGGACGGCGGCTTTTACCTGTGGCCGAATGTAGAGGGTGACGACGCCACTTTCTGCCGCGATTTGTTCGTGGAAGAACATGTGACGGTGGTGCCGGGGTCTTACCTGTCGCGCGAAGTGGACGGCTTTAACCCTGGCGCGGGGCGTGTGCGCCTGGCATTGGTTGCGCCGTTAGCCGAATGCGTGGAAGCGGCTGAGCGGATTCGCGACTTTATCCAGCGTCGCCGTTAAGGGCCTACCGGTCACTTCATGTGACCCAAATTCGCCTCGCTCATATCCAACTCCGCCAACACCTCCCTCAACACGTCATCACCAATCTGGTGATGACGGCTCAAGCTGTACAACTCCAACCGTTGCGCGCGTAGGGCCTTGAGCCGCAGCTTGCGCTCCAATTGGTCCATCTGCAGCGCCAGCGCCTGGGCTTCAGCCGAATCATTAAACACGTCCAGCTGATGACGATACTCCGCCATCAGCCGCGCCTTGAGCTCGGTGGCCAGTGCCGCTTGAGCGGCGTCCGGTGTTTCGGCTTCAGCGGGTTCCTGGGCCTCCAGTGCATGGATTGCAGCCACGGCGGTCTTTTTCCAGGCCTCGCGCACTTCGTTGTGGCGTTTTTCATCCGGGCCTTTTTCGACGCCACGCAGCAGTAACGGCAGCGCGATGCAGGCAGCGACCAGCGACAGCAGGATCACCCCGGCAGCGATAAAGATCAGCAGGTCACGCTCAGGGAAATCCTGGCCCGGCGCCAGCAACAAGGGCACCGACATGACGCCCGCCAGGGTCACCGCTCCGCGAACACCGCCGACGGTCAGTAACCAGCAGGAGCGGGCCGTCGGCACCAGGGTCAGCGCGCTTTTGCCACGCAGCCTGCGCAGCAACCCCGACAGCCGCCAGATGCTCTGCACCCAGATAAAGCGCAATACCACCAGCACCAGGAAGATCGCTACCACATCCAGGCAGCGATACATCAAGGTGGGCCACAGTGTGGTTTCATGACTGACCACAGCCTTGATGATGTCCGGCAATTGCAGGCCGAGCAGCAGGAAAATCAGGCCATTGAAGGCAAACTCCAGCAGCGACCAGACGCTGCGGTTGAGCAAACGCGTGCTGGTCTGGCGCGGCAGCAGGTCGAGCCAGCTTTGCATCATGCCCGCCGCCACCGCCGAGAGAATGCCGGACGCGCCCAGGCGTTCAGCCAGTACGTACGCAGCAAAGGGCAGCAGCAACATGAACACCACATGGGTCGCCGGGTCATCCCAACCGCGCGCGATCATCCAGGCGCGCAGGCGGCCGACCAGCCAGCTCAGCGCCACGCCGATCGCCAACCCACCCACTGCCACCAGTACAAACGTCAGGCTGGCATCCGCCAGGGAAAAGACCCCGGTCAACGCCGCGGCCAGGGCAAATTTGAAGGTCACCAGGCCCGACGCGTCATTCATCAAGGCTTCGCCCTGGAGCATGTGCATCAGCGGCTTGGGCAAACGGTTCTGGGAAATGGCCGACACTGCCACGGCGTCCGTCGGGGATAAAACCGCTGCCAGGGCAAAGGCCACCGGCAAGGGGATCGAGGGCAGCAACCAATGAATAAAGTAACCAGCGCCCACCACGGTGAACAGCACCAGCCCCACCGCCAACGTCAGGATCGGACCACGCAGGCGCCACAACTCGCGCTTGGGCATGCGCCAACCATCGGAAAACAGCAGCGGTGGCAGGAACAGAAACAGGAACAGCTCCGGGTCCAGCGCCACATGCAGCCCCAACGTGGGCCAGGCCAGCAAGGCGCCGGCGGCGATCTGCACCAGGGGCAACGGCAGTGGGATGATGCGCCCGACCAGGCGCGAAAGGCTGACCAGCATCAGCAGGATAAGAACGGTGTAGGCGGTTTGCATAACGCGGGTTTCCCGGACAATCGACTTGCAACGACACATCAGGCAACAACTGGCCGTTGAAGTGCCATATTACCCGGCTATGTTACCTGGCTATGTTACTCGCCTATGCTGCGCACTGGCACTTTGCGCAAAAGTCGCACGCTGTTGACGAGCGGCGCCGAAACCCGCTGGTCGTGGCATAATCGGCGATCTTTCATTTTCATACGTCCAAAGGGGGGCAATTCCTTGAGTGCTTCAAGCAAAACCTTGCACCTTTTCGGCATCAAAGCCTGCGACACCATGAAAAAGGCGCGCACCTGGCTCGATGAGCACGGGGTGAGCTATGAGTTCCATGACTACAAAACAGCCGGTATCGACCGCGAACACTTGACCCAATGGTGCAACGAGCACGGTTGGCAGGTGGTTTTGAACCGTGCGGGCACCACCTTTCGCAAACTCGAAGACGAACGCAAAGCCGATCTCGATCAGTCGAAAGCCATTGAATTGATGCTCGCACAACCCTCGATGATCAAGCGCCCGGTGCTCGATCTCGGTGACAGAACCCTGATTGGCTTCAAGCCAGATAGTTATTCGGCGGCCCTCAAGTAGGCCAGCCTTCCATTTTTGTAGAGGTAACAGCATGTCCAATTCCCTGTTCAGCCTGGGCTTCGGCGTCGGCACTCAGAACCGCCAAGGTGCTTGGCTGGAAGTGTTTTACGCACAGCCCTTGCTCAACCCGTCGGCTGAAATCGTTGCCGCCATCGCACCGATCCTCGGTTACACCGAAGGCAACCAGGCGATCACCTTCACCGTGAGCCAGGCCCTGCAACTGGCCGACGCGCTCAAAGGCGTCGATGCTACCCAGGCCGCCCTGCTCAGCCGCCTGGCCGAAAGCCACACGCCGCTGGTCGCGACCTTGCTGGCCGAAGACGCAGCGCTGACCTCCACGCCTGAGGCCTACCTCAAGCTGCACCTGCTGTCCCATCGCCTAGTCAAGCCCCACGGCCTGAGCCTGGCCGGCGTGTTCCCGCAGTTGCCGAACGTGGCCTGGACCAGCCAGGGCGCTATCGACATCAATGAACTGGCCGAGCGCCAACTGGAAGCGCGCCTGCGTGGCGACCTGCTGGAAGTGTTCTCGGTGGACAAGTTCCCGAAAATGACCGACTACGTCGTACCGGCTGGCGTGCGTATCGCTGACGCTGCACGTATCCGCCTGGGCGCGTACGTAGGCGAAGGCACCACCGTGATGCACGAAGGCTTCGTCAACTTCAATGCGGGCACCGAAGGCCCGGGCATGATCGAAGGCCGCGTATCGGCGGGCGTATTCGTCGGCAAGGGCTCGGACCTGGGCGGCGGTTGCTCCACCATGGGCACCCTGTCGGGCGGCGGCAATATCGTGATCAAGGTGGGCGAAGGCTGCCTGATCGGCGCCAACGCCGGTACCGGTATCCCATTGGGCGACCGCAACACCGTGGAGTCGGGCCTCTACATCACCGCCGGCACCAAGGTTGCCCTGCTGGACGAGCAGAACCAACTGGTCAAGGTGGTCAAGGCGCGTGAGTTGGCTGGCCAGCCGGACCTGCTGTTCCGTCGTAACTCCGAGACCGGTGCCGTGGAGTGCAAAACCCACAAATCGGCCATCGAACTGAACGAAGCGCTGCACGCTCACAACTAAGCAGCCACTCGATGCCACTAGCGGGCCGCACCTTCGGGGGCGGCTCGCTTATACGAGTCTTGATCACCATGCTTGTGCCCTCCCCCTGGCGCGCCGATTTCCCGGCCATCGCCACCCTGCAACGGCAAGACCAGACCTATCTGGACAGCGCCGCCACCACGCAAAAACCCCAAGCCCTGCTGGATGCCATCAGTCATTACTACGCCAATGGCGCAGCCAATGTGCACCGTGCTCAGCATTTGCCTGGAGCCCATGCGACCCAGGCGTTCGAAGACAGCCGCAGCAAGGTCGCGCAGTGGTTGAACGCAGGTGACAGCGGGCAGGTCGTGTTTACCCACGGCGCAACCTCTGCGCTGAACCTCCTGGCCTATGGCCTGGAGCACTTATTCAATGCGGGCGATGAGATTGCCATCAGCGCCCTGGAACACCACGCCAACCTGTTGCCCTGGCAGCAATTGGCCAAACGCCGCGCACTCACACTGGTGGTCTTGCCTCTGGACGATGACGGCGTCATCGACCTGGACGCCGCGGCCAGCTTGATTGGCCCACGCACACGCTTGCTGGCGGTGAGCCAGTTATCCAACGTGCTCGGTGCCTGGCAGCCGCTGCCAGCCTTGCTGATGATGGCCCAGGCACACGGCGCCCTCACGGTGGTGGACGGCGCCCAAGGCATCGTCCATGGCCGTCACGACGTGCAGGCCCTGGGCTGCGACTTCTACGTATTTTCCAGCCACAAACTCTACGGCCCGGACGGCGTGGGTGTGCTGTATGGCCGTAATGAGGCCCTGCACCACCTGCGCCACTGGCAGTTCGGCGGCGAGATGGTGCAACAGGCCGACTACCACAGCGCCAGCTTTCGCCCCGCGCCGCTGGGTTTCGAGGCCGGCACTCCTCCGATTGCCAGTGTGATCGGCCTGGGCGCGAGCCTGGATTACCTGAGTTCACTGGATCCCTCGGCGGTGATCGCCCACGAAGCCGCCCTGCATGACTACCTGCTGCGTGGGCTTAAGGCACGCAATGGCGTACGCGTGCTGGGATCGCCGCAGGTGGCGCTGGTGAGTTTTGTGGTGGAGGGCGTGCACAACGCCGACCTCGCCCACCTGCTGACCGAGCAAGGCATTGCTGTGCGTGCCGGTCACCACTGCGCAATGCCGCTGTTGAAGGCGATGAATCTGTCAGGCGCCATCCGCGTTTCACTGGCGCTCTACAACGATTCCGACGACCTGGAGCGCTTTTTTGAAGCGTTGGACCAGGCGCTGGACATGCTGCGATGAGCTTGCCGCTGGAGGCACACGCCGCACTGCAAGCCTTCCAGGCCATTGGCAGTTGGGAGCAGCGCGCCCGGGTGCTGATGCAATGGGGTGAACGCTTGCCCGCCCTGGCTGATGACGAAAAGGTCGACGCTAATCTGGTGCACGGTTGCGAAAGCCTGGTGTGGCTGGTGGGGCGCTTGCAGGACGGCCATTGGCAGTTTACGGCGAGCAGCGAGGCGCGGATGATTCGTGGATTGGTGGCGTTGCTGCTGGCGCGGGTCAATGGGCTGTCGGCTGATGAACTGCAAGCGGTTGACCTGCCTGACTGGTTCAATCAACTGGGCTTGTCGCGCCAGTTATCGCCGTCGCGCAGCAATGGCTTGAATGCCGTACTGCAACGCATGCGAGACCTGACGCGTACACAGAAATAATGTGGGAGCTGGCTTGCCTGCGATAGCGGCGAATCAGTCAGTATTTTCAGTGGCTGACACACCGCTATCGCAGGCAAGCCAGCTCCCACAATTTGGATCTTTGTTCGGCAATGAGATTTAGCTGGGTTTGATGCGCTCCGACGGCCTGCGCACTCCCGCCACGATCTTGTCTACCGCCTTGGTGGCCGCCACCATGCCGAACGTGGCTGTGACCATCATCACCGCGCCAAACCCGCCCGCGCAGTCCAGCTTCACGCCATCACCGACAAAACTCTTCTGCAGGCAGATGCTGCCATCAGGCTTGGGGTAGCGCAGTTGCTCGGTGGAAAACACGCACGGCACGCTGTAATGACGAGTCACGGTACGCGAAAAGCCATAATCGCGGCGCAAGGTAGAGCGCACTTTCGAGGCCAACGGGTCATTGAAGGTGCGGTTCAGGTCACACACCTGGATCAGCGTGGGGTCAATCTGCCCACCGGCGCCGCCGGTGGTGATGATCTGGATCTTGCGGCGCTTGCACCAGGCAATCAGCGCCGCCTTGGCGTTGACCGCGTCGATGCAGTCGATCACACAGTCGATAGTCGGCGTGATGTACTCGGCCATGGTATCGCGGGTGACGAAGTCTGCCACCGCGTGCACGGTGCAATCGGGGTTGATGCCGCGCAGGCGCTCAGCCATCACTTCGACCTTGGGCTTGCCCACGGTGCTGTCCAGGGCATGCAACTGGCGGTTGCTGTTGCTGACGCAGACATCGTCCAGGTCAAACAGCGAAATCTCACCCACCCCGCAGCGGGCAATCGCTTCTGCCGCCCAGGAACCCACGCCGCCGACGCCGACAATCGCCACATGGGCCGCTTTCAAGCGTTCCAGGCCCTCAAGGCCGTACAAGCGGGCAACGCCTGCAAACCGCGGATCTTCTGTACTCATCATCATTACCCCAAAAACCGGCGCGCATTATAGGGCTACGCAGCAGCAAGTTTTAAGCTACAAGTTACAAGTGAAGAACTTAGATGGAGTTTCGCAGACTAACGTCCGGCTTTTCTCTGTCTGCTGTACGCTCAGGGAAGCGCCAGTGTAGGATGCGCGCCGTTCGGCGCAGGCCGACACCTCTTTCGTTCCGCACCCTTTGGAACCCGACATAACCATGGCATCGCGTAAATTTGGACTCAACCTGGTGGTGGTGCTGGCAATTGCCGCGCTGTTCACCGGTTTCTGGGCGCTGATCAACCGCCCGGTCACCGCTCCCAACTGGCCCGATCAGATCTCCGGCTTTTCCTACTCGCCGTTCCAGCAAGGCCAGTACCCGCAGAAAGGCCAGTACCCTACCGACGAACAGATGCGTCAGGACCTTGCGATCATGAGCAAGCTGACGGACAACATCCGTACCTACTCGGTGGACGGCCCCCTGGGCGATATTCCCAAGCTGGCCGAAGAGTTTGGCCTGCGCGTGACCCTGGGGATCTGGATCAGCCCGGACCTTGAGCGTAACGAGCGGGAGATCCAGCGCGCTATCGAGATCGCCAACACCTCGCGCAGTGTCGTGCGCGTAGTGGTGGGCAACGAAGCGTTGTTCCGGGAAGAAATCACCCCCGAAGCCCTGATCGTGCTGCTCGACCGCGTGCGCGCCGCCGTGAAAGTCCCGGTGACCACCTCCGAGCAATGGCACATCTGGGAAAAGAACCCGCAACTGGCCAAGCACGTCGACCTGATCGCCGCGCACATCCTGCCATTCTGGGAATACATCCCAATGGACAAGGCCGGCCAGTACGTCCTGGACCGCGCCAAGGACCTGAAGAAAGCCTTCCCGAAAAAGCCACTGCTGCTGTCGGAAGTGGGCTGGCCGAGCAACGGCCGTATGCGCGGCGGCAATGAATCGTCGCCGGCAGACCAGGCGATTTACCTGCGTACACTGGTCAACAAGCTCAATCGCCAGGGTTACAACTACTTCGTGATCGAGGCCTTCGACCAGCCGTGGAAGGTCAGCGATGAAGGTTCGGCGGGTGCGTATTGGGGTGTATTCAACGCCGCGCGCCAGCAGAAATTCAATTTTGACGGCCCGGTGGTGGCGATTCCGCAATGGCGGGTACTGGCCATCGGTTCAGTGGTGCTTGCGCTGCTGTCCCTGACCCTGTTGATGATCGATGGCTCGGCCCTGCGCCAGCGTGGCCGCACCTTCCTGACCTTTATTGCGTTCCTGTGCGGGTCGGTGCTGGTCTGGATCGGCTACGACTACAGCCAGCAATACAGCACCTGGTTCAGCGTGACGGTCGGTGTGTTGCTGGCACTCGGCGCCCTGGGCGTGTTCATTGTGTTGCTGACCGAAGCCCATGAGCTGGCGGAAGCAGTCTGGACCCACAAGCGTCGGCGTGAATTCCTGCCCGTGGAAGGCGATTCGGACTACCGCCCGAAAGTGTCGATCCATGTGCCGTGCTACAACGAGCCGCCGGAAATGGTCAAACAGACCCTCGACGCGCTGGCCGCCCTCGACTATCCGGACTACGAAGTCCTGATCATCGACAACAACACCAAGGACCCGGCGGTGTGGGAGCCGGTGCGCGATTACTGCGAAACCCTGGGCCCGCGCTTCAAGTTCTTCCACGTCGCGCCCCTGGCCGGTTTCAAGGGCGGCGCGCTGAACTACCTGATCCCGCACACCGCCAAGGATGCCGAAGTGATCGCGGTGATCGACTCGGACTACTGCGTATCGCCCAACTGGCTCAAGCACATGGTGCCGCACTTCGCCGACCCGAAAATCGCCGTGGTGCAGTCGCCCCAGGATTACCGCGACCAGAACGAAAGCACCTTCAAGAAGCTCTGCTACGCCGAATACAAGGGCTTCTTCCATATCGGTATGGTCACCCGTAACGACCGCGACGCGATCATCCAGCACGGCACCATGACCATGACCCGCCGCTCGGTGCTCGAAGAGCTGGGCTGGGCCGACTGGTGCATCTGTGAAGACGCCGAACTGGGCCTGCGTGTGTTCGAGAAAGGCTTGTCGGCGGCGTACTACCACGACAGCTACGGCAAGGGTTTGATGCCGGATACCTTTATCGACTTCAAGAAACAGCGTTTCCGCTGGGCCTATGGCGCGATCCAGATCATTAAGCGCCACACCGCCAGCCTGATACGTGGCAAGGACACCGAGCTGACCCGCGGTCAGCGCTACCACTTCCTAGCGGGCTGGTTGCCGTGGGTGGCCGATGGTATGAACATCTTCTTTACCGTCGGCGCCCTGTTGTGGTCTGCGGCGATGATCATCGTGCCGACTCGGGTCGACCCGCCATTGCTGATTTTCGCGATCCCGCCGTTGGCGTTGTTCGTGTTCAAGGTCGGCAAGATCATCTTCCTCTACCGTCGTGCGGTAGGCGTGAACTTGAAAGATGCGTTCTGCGCGGCCCTGGCCGGTTTGGCGTTGTCCCATACCATCGCCAAGGCGGTGCTGTATGGTTTCTTCACCACCAGCATTCCGTTCTTTCGCACGCCGAAAAACGCCGATAACCACGGCTTCTGGGTGGCCATTTCCGAAGCCCGCGAAGAAATGTTCATCATGCTCCTGCTGTGGGGCGCGGCGCTGGGGATCTACCTGGTGCAAGGCCTGCCGAGCAACGACATTCGCTTCTGGGTCGTGATGTTGCTGGTGCAGTCGCTGCCCTATGTGGCGGCGCTGATCATGGCGTTCTTATCGTCGCTGCCCAAACCTTCGGCGGCGCCCGAGCCCGCACCGGCGGCGTAAAAAGTGACGCAATGCACTAAACGGCGGCCCTTGGCCGCCGTTTTGCTATAAGATAACGGCCCTTTTGTGAGACTTGGCCTGGCCCAATTCTATGTGGGGGCTGGCTTGCCTGCGATACAGACGCCGCGGTCTGACAGGCACACCGCAGCGATGCTATCGCAGGCAAGCCAGCTCCCACATTGGAGTTGCGTCGCTCCAGGCTCTGTATTTCCACATTCGTCCTGCGCCCCACCACACGCTTTCCGGAGTTCCCCCCATGACGGCCCATGCCGACCTTTCGCCGACCCTTCAACTGGCCATCGACCTGATCCGTCGCCCGTCGGTCACACCGATCGACGCCGATTGCCAGAAGCTGATGATGCAGCGCCTGGGCGACGCCGGTTTTGCGCTTGAACCGATGCGCATCGAAGATGTGGACAATTTCTGGGCCACCCATGGCAAGCATGAAGGTCCGGTGCTGTGCTTTGCCGGTCACACCGACGTGGTGCCGACCGGTCCGGTACAGGCCTGGCAGAACGACCCGTTCGACGCGTTGATCGATGAAAACGGCATGCTCTGTGGCCGTGGCGCGGCTGACATGAAAGGCAGCCTGGCGGCGATGCTGGTGGCAGCGGAACGTTTCGTCACCGACTACCCGGACCACAAGGGTTCGGTCGCCTTCCTGATCACCAGCGACGAAGAAGGCCCGGCGCACCATGGCACCAAGGCGGTGATCGAACGTCTGGCCGCGCGCAAGGAACGCCTGGACTGGTGCATCGTCGGCGAACCGTCAAGCACGACCCTGGTGGGCGATGTGGTCAAGAACGGCCGTCGTGGCTCCCTCGGTGCCACCTTGACCGTGCGCGGTGTACAGGGCCATGTGGCTTACCCGCATCTGGCGAAGAACCCGATCCACCTGGCTGCGGCGGCCCTGGCTGAATTGGCTGCCGAGCATTGGGATGACGGCAACGCCTTCTTCCCGCCGACCAGTTTCCAGATTTCCAACCTCAATTCGGGTACCGGCGCCACCAACGTGATCCCCGGCGACCTGACGGCGGTATTCAACTTCCGCTTCTCTACCGAGTCCACCGTCGAGGGCCTGCAACAGCGGGTCGCGGCGATCCTGGATAAACATGGCCTGGACTGGCATGTGGACTGGGCGCTATCGGGCCTGCCGTTCCTCACCGAGCCGGGTGCGCTGCTGGATGCGGTATCTGCCAGTATCAAGGCGATCACCGGGCGTGAGACCAAGGCATCCACCAGCGGCGGTACTTCCGATGGGCGCTTTATCGCCACGCTGGGCACCCAGGTGGTCGAGCTGGGCCCGGTCAACGCGACGATCCACCAGGTCAACGAACGCATCCTGGCCAGCGACCTCGATGTGCTGACCGAAATCTACTACCAGACCCTGATCAAGTTGCTCGCCTGATGCTTGCCTGCCCCATTTGCAGCGCACCGCTCAATGCGGTGGACAATGGCGTGGCGTGCCCGGCCGGGCACCGTTTCGATCGCGCGCGCCAGGGTTACCTGAACCTGTTGCCGGTGCAGCACAAGAACAGCCGCGACCCAGGCGATAACCTGGCCATGGTCGAGGCGCGCCGCGACTTCCTCAACGCCGGGCACTACGCCCCGGTGGCCAAGCGCCTGGCCGAACTGGCCGCCGAGCGTGCACCGCAGCGCTGGGTCGACATTGGGTGTGGCGAGGGTTACTACACCGCGCAAATTGCCCAGGCCCTACCCCACGCCGATGGCTATGCCCTGGATATCTCCAAGGAAGCGGTCAAGCGCGCGTGCAAACGCAACCCGGCGCTGACCTGGTTGATCGCCAGCATGGCCCGCGTGCCATTGGCCGATGCCAGCTGCCAGTTCCTCGCCAGCGTGTTCAGCCCGTTGGATTGGCAAGAGGCCAAGCGCCTGCTCAGTCCCGGCGGCGGTTTGATGAAGGTCGGCCCGACCAGCGGCCACTTGATGGAACTGCGCGAGCGTCTTTACGACGAGGTACGCGAGTATACCGACGATAAACATCTGGCCCTGGTGCCGGATGGCATGCACCTGGCACACAGTGAAACACTGGAATTCACCCTGAGCCTGGCCGAAGCCCAGGACCGCGCCAACCTGCTGGCGATGACGCCCCACGGCTGGCGAGCCAGTGCCGAGCGCCGCCACGAGGTGATCGAGGCGGCCGAGCCGCTGCAGGTCACGGTGTCGATGCGTTACGATTATTTCGTGCTTCAATGACTGACGTTCACCCACCCGCGAATGGATTTTCGAATCCCGCAACGAGGAACATCCATGCGCCAACCCGATATTGAGATTTACCTGAAGGACGCCGACGTCGATCACAAGGCCATCGCCGACTGGCTGGGCGCCGCCCTGGGCCCGTGCACCGACTGGGTCCAGAAAGGCCAGACCTACAAGTGCAAGGCCGGCAGCGTGCCGGTGACCTGGCTGCCCAAGGCGGTGGGCAAATGGAACAGCCTGTACCTGGAAAGCGACCAGACCCCGTGGGACGACGACATCGCCTGCGCCCGCGCCGCGTTTGCCGCGCTGAACGTCGAAGTGCGCTGCGCGCCGGGCACCTGGGTTGAAGAAGAGGGTGAGGAAAGTGCCGACACCTGGATTCGCATCAGCGTAGACGGTGAAGAACAGATCACTTGGAAAACCGCCTGAAGATCGTTCCCACGCTCTGCGTGGGAAAGTAGCCTGGGACGCTCTGCGTCCCAAAGCGTGACGCGGAGCGTCACAAGAGGCGTTCCCACGCAGAGCGTGGGAACGATCAAACAACGTTGTTACAGGCCGACCACATCCTCCGCCTGCAAGCCCTTCTCGCCGGTCACCACGGCGTATTCCACCTGCTGGCCTTCGGCCAACGAGCGGTGGCCTTCACCGCGAATGGCGCGGTAGTGCACAAACACATCCTTGCCATCTTCACGCTGGATAAAGCCGTAGCCCTTTGCATCGTTGAACCACTTCACATTGCCGGTTTCACGCGTTGTCATCTGTTCACTCCCACTGGTTTTTTTATTGTTGAGTCGCTCGCATTGAACTGCCGAGTATAAGACAGGCTCAAAAACCATCAACTCAACTTTACATCGCTGCTTTTTTGCCGATTTTCGGCGAATACGGCACACTACCCGCCCGAGCGCCTGCTCGGTTTTTTCCACTTGAAGCAGTTCGCCTATGACCCGCTCCCCGTTCCGCCGTCTGGTGTTTGGCACCTTGCGCCGACTGTTGTACCTCTGGGTTCGCTCAGAGACGATCAACCAGTCGTCCCTCACCCTTAACCTGGACCGCAGCCGGCCGGTTTTCTACGTCCTGCAATCACCCTCCCTCACCGAGTTGGCAGTGGTCGACGCCGAGTGCACCAAGGCCGGCCTGCCACGCCCGGTGCTGCCAGTGTCAGTGGGGCCGTTGATGGAGCCTGCGGCGTTCTTCTACCTCACGCCGGATCCGGATTGGCTTGGGCGCCAGGACAAGCGTGGCGCACCACCCACCCTGACGCGGCTGGTCAATACCCTCACCGAACACGCCGAAGAGAATGTACAAATCATTCCGGTCAGTGTGTTCTGGGGCCAATCCCCCGAAAGCGAGTCCAGCCCCTGGAAGCTTTTATTCGCCGACAGCTGGGCGGTCACCGGGCGTCTACGTCGGTTGTTGAGCATCCTGATCCTGGGGCGCAAGACCCGTGTGCAATTCTCCGCGCCTATCAACCTGCGCGAATTGATCGAGCACAATAAAGGCCACGAACGCACCGTGCGCATGGCCCAGCGCATCTTGCGTGTGCACTTTCGTAACCTGAAGACGGCGGTGATCGGCCCCGACCTGTCCCACCGCCGTAATCTGGTGAAGGGCCTGGTCAATATGCCGCTGGTGCGCCAAGCCATTGCGGATGAGGCCGAACGCGAAAAGATCGCCCCGGAAAAAGCCAAGGCCCTGGCCCTGCGCTATGGCAACGAAATTGCCTCGGACTACACCTACACCGCGATCCGCTTCCTGGAAGTGGTCTTGAGCTGGTTCTGGAACAAGATCTACGACGGCATCAAGGTCAATAACATCGAAGGCGTGCAAAAGGTGGCCCAAGGCTACGAGGTAATCTACGTGCCTTGCCACCGCAGCCATATCGACTACCTGCTGCTGTCCTACCTGCTGTTCAAGAACGGCCTGACCCCACCGCATATCGCCGCCGGCATCAACCTCAACATGCCGGTGATCGGCAGCCTGCTGCGCCGTGGCGGTGCGTTTTTCATGCGCCGCACCTTCAAGGGCAACCCGTTGTACACCTCGGTGTTCAACGAATACCTGCACACCCTGTTTACCAAGGGCTTCCCGGTGGAGTACTTCGTCGAAGGCGGCCGCTCGCGCACCGGGCGCATGCTACAACCGAAAACCGGGATGTTGGCGATCACCCTGCGCAGCTTCTTGCGCTCCTCGCGCATGCCTATCGTGTTCGTGCCGGTGTATATCGGTTATGAGCGTGTCCTCGAAGGCCGCACTTACCTGGGCGAACTGCGTGGCGCCAGCAAGAAGAAAGAGTCGATCTTCGATATCTTCAAAGTGGTCGGCGCGCTCAAGCAACGCTTCGGCCAAGTGGCAGTCAACTTTGGCGAACCGATCAAGCTGGCAGAGTTCCTCGACGCCGAGCAACCGGACTGGCGCGCCCAGGAACTGGGGCCGAACTACAAGCCGGCCTGGCTCAACGAAACCACCAATCGCCTCGGCGAACAGGTGGCGCGTCATTTGAACGAAGCCGCTGCGGTGAACCCGGTGAACCTGGTGGCGCTGGCCCTGCTGTCCACCACCCGCCTGGCCCTGGATGAACAGGCCATGGCCCGCCAGCTGGACCTGTACCTCGCGCTGTTGCGTCGTGTGCCCTACTCGCCCCACACCACCCTGCCGGAAGGCGATGGCCTGGCGCTGATCAAGCACGTCAAGGACATGAACCTGTTGTCCGAGCAGAGTGACGCCCTGGGCAAAATCGTTTATCTGGATGAGCAGAATGCCGTCCTGATGACCTACTACCGCAACAACGTGCTGCACATCTTCGCCCTGCCGGCGTTGCTGGCGAGCTTCTTCCAGAGCAGCTCGCGGATGAGCCGCGAACAGATCCTGCGCTACACCCACGCGCTTTACCCGTACCTGCAATCGGAACTGTTTATTCGTTGGTCCTTGGACGACTTGGACAACGTGGTCGATCAATGGCTGGACGCGTTTGTCGAACAAGGCCTGCTACGTTTCGAAAACGCCGTGTACCTGCGCCCGGCGCCGAGTTCGCGGCACTTTGTGCTGCTGACGCTGCTGTCCAAGAGCATCGCCCAGACCCTGCAACGCTTCTACATGGCGATCTCGTTGCTGCTCAACAGCGGCCAGAACAGTATCAGCGCAGAAGAGCTGGAAGACCTGTGCACGATCATGGCCCAGCGCCTGTCAATCCTGCACGGCCTCAACGCTCCGGAATTCTTCGACAAGAGCCTTTTCCGACATTTCATCCAGACGTTGCTGGAGCAAGATGTGCTGCGCCGCGATGAAGCCGGCAAGCTGGGCTATCACGACCTGCTCGGCGAACTGGCAGAAGGTGCGGCCAAACGCGTGTTGCCGGCGGATATTCGCCTGTCGATCCGCCAGGTGGCCTTGCACCGC
Source organism: Pseudomonas sp. FSL W5-0203 (assembly GCF_001896155.1). Classification (NCBI taxonomy): domain Bacteria; kingdom Pseudomonadati; phylum Pseudomonadota; class Gammaproteobacteria; order Pseudomonadales; family Pseudomonadaceae; genus Pseudomonas; species Pseudomonas sp. FSL W5-0203. The sequence continues at coordinate 6,766 of NZ_MPOR01000028.1, read as the reverse complement.
GTGGACGGCGCAACCGAGACCGCGCCTGAACCGGTTGCCGCCCCTCCTGAAGAAAACCGCTAAATTGAACGAGGCGTCGGGCGGATTCCGGCGCCGTTGAAAAGGAGTTGCACCGTGAAAAAACTCATCCTTCTGGGCCTGACCGCCCTGCTCGGAGCCTGCCACTCGATGACCCCAACCCCGAAGGCCAGTCTGGACGGCGAAGTGTTCTACCTGCAACGCATCGCCCTGCCGCCGGCCGCCACCTTGAGTGTCAGCCTGCAGGACGTGTCCCTGATGGACGCCCCGGCCGTGACCCTCGCCGAACAGAAAGGCCCGGTCAAAGGCCAGGTGCCGCTGCCGTTTCACCTGAGCTATGACCCGGCTCAGGTCAAACCGGGCCACACCTATTCGGTCAGCGCTCGCATCGAGCTGGACGGCAAGCTACTGTTTATCACCACCGAGCGGCACACCGTGCAACTCAACGGCCAGGACCCACAACCGCTGCGCCTGCGGGTAGATGCGGCCGCACATTGATCATTCCCACTTCATAAGGAAGCGCCCATGCTCCGCAAATCTCTTCGCCTCACCGCCCTGTGTGCTGGCTTGCTGTTCGGCGCCAACGCCATGGCCCTGGATCTGGGCAGCCTGTCCCAGGGTGACGCCAGCGGCGGCCTCAAGGATGCCTTGACCCAAGGTGCACAGATTGCTGTGAAACAACTCGGGACGCCCGGTGGTTTCAGCAACAACCCGGACGTGAAGATCGGCCTGCCGGGCAAACTCGGCAAAGTCGCGGACAAGCTTAAAATGTTTGGTATGGGTGACCAGGTCACGCAACTGGAAACCAGCATGAACAAGGCCGCAGAAACCGCCGTGACCCAGGCCCAGCCAATTCTGGTCAACGCCGTGAAGAACATGAGCGTGACCGACGCCAAGGGCATTCTCAGTGGAGGCCAGGACTCCGCCACCCAGTACCTGAACAAAAGCAGCCGTGAAGAAATTCGCGCCAAGTTCCTGCCCATCGTCAAGGCCGCCACCGACAAAGTCGGCGTGGCTCAGCAGTACAACGCTCTGGCCGGCAAGGCCGCAGCCTTTGGCGCCGTGGATGCCAAGAGCGCCAACGTCGAAAACTACGTGACCGAGCAGGCGCTGGATGGTTTGTTCAAGATGATTGCGCAGCAGGAAGAAACCATTCGCAAGAACCCGGCGGCGGCAGCCACCAGCTTGGCCAAGAAGGTGTTTGGGGCACTTTAAGCTTTCGCCAGCGACTTGTACTGGGACGTAACGCGGCAAACACTCTGCGGGTGCAGAGTGTTTGCAACGGCTGAATATCAGAACTCAGCGCATTCAACGGCCGATTTGAGCGTTGGTATTCGCATTGCTGTTCGCGCTGGAAACGCTGTTGTTGATCGTAAAATTAGTGGTGGGCTGGGGATGATCGTATTTGAACGATTTGAGCGCGTCCGAAAGCTCACGCCGACTGACGGAGTCATTATGTGAATGTTTGGCGCAAGCGCCGCCCATCTGACCGCCGCCCAGTATCATACCAATCACCGAGTAAAAGTTTCCCACTGCTTGTAGGAGCATATCTATTTCGCCTCTATGAACGTTCTGGAAATGTTATCCACGTGATAAAAACCACCGAATAAAGTACCTGCGAACAGGTAACTATCTGTGGCAAGCCTGAAAAAAAGGTTCCCATTGGGCCCACCCAAAAACAGTCACAGATTTACTCCACGTCCTTCCTGATCCTGAACCAAGCCGCGTACAACGCCGGCAAGAACAACAGTGTCAACGCCGTCGCCACGATCAACCCGCCCATGATCGCCACAGCCATGGGCCCGAAGAACACACTGCGCGACAACGGAATCATCGCCAGCACCGCTGCCAGCGCCGTCAGCACAATCGGGCGAAAGCGTCGGACGGTGGCTTCGATAATTGCCTGCCAGGGTGCCAGGCCGGCCTTGATGTCTTGTTCTATCTGGTCCACCAGAATCACCGAATTACGCATGATCATGCCCGACAGCGCGATGGTGCCGAGCATGGCGACGAAACCGAAGGGTTGGCGGAACACCAACAGAAACAAGGTCACGCCGATCAGCCCCAACGGTGCGGTGAGAAAGACCATGGCCGTGCGCGAAAAGCTGCGCAGTTGCAGCATCAGCAAGGTCAGCACCACCACGATAAACAGCGGCACGCCGGCCTTCACCGAGTTTTGCCCCCGCGCAGAGTCTTCAACCGTACCGCCCACCTCCAACAGATAGCCGTCCGGCAGCTCGGCTCGCACATCGGCGAGCGTCGGCAAGATCTGCTGCACGAGGGTCGCCGGCTGTTCCTTGCCATAGATATCGGCCCGTACGGTCACTGTGGGCAGACGGTTGCGACGCCAGATGATGCCTTCTTCGAATCCATATTCGAGGGTGGCAATTTGCGACAGCGCCACGCTTTTACCATTGTCGGTGGGCACGGCCAGGCTTGGCAGGCGCGACAGCTCGCTACGCTCATGCACCGTGCCGCGCAGGAGGATCTCGATCAATTCGTTGTCCTCCCGATACTGGCTGACGCTGGCGCCGGTCAGGGAACTCTGCAGGAATTTCGACAGGTTGGCAGTGCTCACACCCAGGGCACGGGCACGGTCTTGGTCGATATTCAGGTATACGATTTTGCTCGGTTCTTCCCAGTCCAGATGCACATTCACCACATGGGTATTTTCGCGAACCTTGGCCGCCACTTTGCGCGCCAGCGAACGGACTTCTTCGATGTGCTCGCCAGTCACACGAAACTGCACGGGGTAGCCTACGGGCGGGCCGTTCTCCAGGCGCGTGACCCGCGAACGCAGGGCGGGGAATTGCTCGTTGAGGGTTTCGATCAGCCAGGTGCGCAGGCTTTCTCGCTCCTCGATGGTGTTAGCCAGCACCACAAACTGGGCGAAGCTGGCAGCGGGCAATTGCTGGTCCAGTGGCAGGTAAAACCGTGGCGAACCGGTGCCCGCGTAGGCGACATAGTTATTGATGCCGGCATGCTCCTTGAGCAACGCCTCCAGGCGCTTGACCTGTTCGGCGGTGTTGCTCAGGGAAGCGCCTTCGGCCAGTTTCAGGTCGACCATCAACTCCAAGCGACCGGAAGCCGGGAAGAACTGTTGCGGCACGAAGCGAAACAGTGCAACCGAGCCGATAAACAGCAGCAGGGTCAGCACGATCACGGTTTTACGCCGCTGCACGCACCACTCCACCAGACGCCTTACACGCTGATAGAAGGGTGTGCCGTAAGGGTCCGGGCCGTCGGTGCCGTGTTTGGCCGCATGAATCTTCGCCAGGTCGGGCAGGAGTTTTTCCCCCAGGTAGGGCACAAACACCACGGCCGCCACCCAGGAGGCCAGCAGTGCAATGGTCACCACCTGGAAGATCGAACGGGTGTATTCGCCAGTGCTCGATTGCGCGGTGGCAATCGGCAAGAAGCCTGCGGCCGTGATCAGGGTGCCGGTGAGCATGGGGAATGCGGTGCTGGTCCAGGCGAAACTCGCGGCTTTGAGGCGGTCGTAGCCCTGTTCCATTTTGATCGCCATCATTTCCACGGCGATGATCGCGTCATCCACCAGCAAGCCCAGGGCCAAGACCAAGGCGCCCAGGGAAATCTTGTGCAGGCCGATGCCCAGGTAATACATGGCGGCAAAGGTCATCGCCAGTACCAGCGGAATCGCCAGGGCGACGACCATGCCGGTGCGCACGCCGAGGGAGAAAAAGCTCACCAGCAAAACAATCGCCAGCGCTTCAGCCAATACCTGGACGAATTCTCCGACGCTGGTCTTCACAGCTGCCGGCTGGTCCGACACCTTGCGCAGCTCCATCCCTGCCGGAAGGTTCTTTTGCAGGCGTGCGAATTGCGCTTCAAGGGCCTTGCCCAGTACGAGGATGTCGCCACCGTCGCGCATGGCCACGGCCAGGCCGATGGCATCTGCGCCCATGTAGCGCATGCGCGGTGCCGGTGGGTCGTTGAAGCCTCGATGGATGTCAGCCACGTCACCGATGCGGAAGGTGCGATCCCCCACGCGTATCGGAAAGTTGCGGATCTCCTCTACTGTCTTGAAGTTGCCCGAAACGCGCAGTTGCACGCGCTCGGTGGGGGTTTCAAAGAAGCCGGCGGTGGACACCGCATTTTGCTCCTGCAACGCCTGTTGTACCGCAGCCAGAGGCAAGCCGAGGGTGGCGAGCTTGAGGTTGGACAGCTCGATCCAGATCTTCTCGTCCTGCAGGCCGAGCAGCTCGACCTTGCCCACATCCGGGACGCGTTGCAGCTGGATCTGGATGCGGTCGGCGTAGTCCTTGAGCACCGCATAGTCAAAGCCGTCGCCGGTCAGGGCGTAGATATTGCCGAAGGTGGTGCCGAACTCGTCGTTGAAAAACGGCCCCTGGATATCCGGCGGCAAGGTGTGGCGGATGTCGCTGATTTTCTTGCGCACCTGGTACCACAACTCAGGAATCTGCGCCGAACGCATCGAATCACGGGCAATAAAGGTGACCTGGGATTCACCAGGACGGGAGAACGACACGATGCGTTCATACTCACCGGTCTCCATGAGTTTTTTCTCGATTCGCTCAGTGACCTGGCGCGAGACCTCCTGGGCCGTGGCTCCAGGCCAGTTGGTCTTGATCACCATGGCCTTGAAGGTAAAGGGCGGGTCTTCGCTTTGTCCCAACTTGGTGTAGGACAAGGTGCCAACCACGGCCAGCAGGATCATCAGGAACAGTACGATCTGGCGATTACGCAACGCCCATTCGGAAAGATTGAAACCCATGGGGACTACTCCTTGGCCGCCAGATTCACTACACGGTTGGAGCGATCCACCGGGCGCACGGGTTGGCCCTCATGGAGCACATGCACGCCTGCGGCCACCACCCAATCGGTGGCGGCCAAGCCTTCGAGTACCGGCACGGTGTTTTCGCCAAACGCACCAATGCGTACAGGGGTGCGTTCAAGGGTGTTGTCCGGTTTTACACGCCAAACGTAGGACGCACCGTTCTCGGCACTCAGGGCAGACAGCGGTACCGATAGGGGAATGACACCGTCGACCTGGATGAAAACCCGTGCGCTTTGGCCCAGTTCGGCGGGCACTTTGCCGCCGATGAAGGCTACGCGCGCGGCGAAGGTGCGAGACTTGGGGTCGGCGGCAGGCGACAGTTCACGAATGCGCCCGGCGAAGCGTTGCTCTGGCTGGCTCCACAACTCCACCGACACCGGCTGGCCGATCTTGAAGCGGCCAAAGCCCTGCTCGGGCAGGCTGATCAAGACTTCACGCTCGCCATCGGTGGCCAGGGTGAACACCGTCTGGCCAGCGGAAACCACTTGCCCCACCTCGACGGCACGCTTGGCGACTACCCCATCCTGAGGCGCACGCAGCACGGCGTAGCCCGCCTGATTGCTGGACACATCGAACTCGGCCTTGATCTGCTTCAGGCGTGCTTCACCGGCTCGGTAGAGGTTTTCGGAATTGTCGTACTGCGACCGACTGACCATCTGACGGTCCATCAAGGTCTTGTAGCGATCCCGCTCCGCACGCACCAAGCTCAGATTGGCCTCTGCGGCGGCTACTTGGGCGCGGGTGGCCTCCAGTTGCAGGCGCACGTCCTGGGGGTCGAGTTCGGCCAGCGGCTGGTTGGCCTTGACCCGTTCGCCCTCCTCCACCAGGCGCTTGCTGACTTTGCCGCCGATGCGAAAGGCCAGGTCCGGCTCATAACGGGCACGCACCTCACCGGGGTAGCTGTCCATTGCCTGCGCCGAAGGCTGCGGTTGCACCACCATGGCCGGGCGTACGGTGGTCTGGGCCGCTTCTTCATGGCCGCAAGCGGCCAACAGGAAGATCAGGCTGACAGGCAAAGCAAGGGGCAGGAAAGCGCTGCGCATGCTGAAGGACCTTTCGCAAATAGAGCTTGGAATAATTATACTGGCCGGTATGTTATTAATACCAAACTCACCAGTCCAGTATTAAAGGTGAAAATGTCCGACAATCCTCTGAACACCGCAAGCCCCGGCCGCCCCAAGGACATGGCAAAACGCCAGGCAATCCTCGAATCGGCAAAATCGCTGTTCCTGGACAAGGGCTATGCAAACACCAGCATGGACGCCGTCGCCCTGGCGGCCGGCGTATCGAAACTCACGGTCTACAGCCACTTCACCGACAAGGAGACGCTGTTCACCGCGGCGGTAGTGGCCAAATGTGAAGAGCAATTGCCGGTGATGTACTTCGAGCTTCCCGAAGGCATGCCCGTCGAGACGGTGTTGCTCAACATCGCACGCGGCTTTCATCGGCTGATCAACAGCGAGGAGTCGGTAAACCTGCATCGCCTGATGATGACCACCGGCAATCAGGACGTGAAACTCTCCCAGATCTTCTTCAACGCCGGCCCCATGCGCATGCTGCAAGGCATGGAGCGCTTGCTCGGCAAGATTCACCAGAGCGGTGCCTTGAGCATCGACACACCGTTCAAAGCCGCGGAACACTTCTTTTGCCTGCTCAAGGGCACGGCGAACTTTCGCTTGTTGTATGGCTGCGGCGGACAATTGAGCGCGCAAGAGGCCGAAGAGCATGTGCAGGACGTGGTGCAGTTGTTTATGCGGGCCTATCGCAGCACGGGGCTCTACAGCACCGCATAGGCGGTAGCAACCGACGGTAACCACGATGCGAAGCGAGTCGCTCTTGATCTGCTCTTGATCTGCTTTTGATTTTGATCTTAAGCGCCCCGTCAAACCACGCTGGCCGGAATTCGACAGGGATTTGGGGGGTAAACCG
>NZ_MPOR01000027.1:0-74344 GCF_001896155.1 Pseudomonas sp. FSL W5-0203 | reverse complement strand
ATGCAAAATTCCATGGCAATGCGGCATGATGCTCCGGCTTCAATTCAATAACCGTGTTGCACTCAGCTCCTGCAACCGCCGTGGATAACCTTGGGCACCTCAGTGGCGCCGGAGGGTAACGATGGCAGTCTCGGTAACTTCAATGTCTTATTTATCATTGAGGCCGGTGCATTTTTATTCCCTTCGATCGCTTCAGCTTTTGTACCACTCATCCAGTTTTCTTGGCCTTTACGCCAATAAAACACGTCATTCACTCGACCGTTTTCGCTGACCCCACGCCATAGGCGGGCCTCTACGTCATACGTCACTTTAGTGCCGTATCGATCGACGAAAATCATGTAGTCTTTCGAGACCATTTGATGGACATCGTCCATGGGGACTGTGAACGCCTCATGGAGTTTCGGGGGCGAAACAGGGCTCATCGGATAACCAATCTGCCCATTGATTCGCCGTGGCGGATTGAAGAATGGGCGCCCTTGTTCAGTCACTTGAGTAGAGGCCTGGGCTGCAGCATCCGCTCCGGCTGCGACGCCCCCGCTGGCAAACCTTTCTGTTATCACTTTCGCCAGCGGCGCCCCCGCATGAGTGGCTAACGGCGGAGCAGCGTTCAATACCCCAAAAACAATTCGGTCCGCACCGGTCGATTTTCCTTTGATGGCATCATCAATACCAATACCGGCCTCGGCGCCCCCGGCTGCCAGGAAGAAAACATCCAGGCCTATTGCGACTTCCGGCATGACCAGGGCCAGGGGCGTCATGAACATGGCGACTTTGGTGGCCTCTTCCACCCCTTGCAGCACTTTGTTCTTGGTGTAGTCCCCATCACTGACGATCGCATTATCCGCGTCCGAATAAGATCGGGCCTTTTGTCGAACCTTGACTGCTTCGAAAGGGTCGCCCTGCAGCTGATCCACTGTGATAAACCGATCCGGCACCCAGCCGTTGAGCCCTTTAAGGAAAGCATTACCCGACGCCTGCGCGTCCGACCAATTTCCCATCCCTTCCAGAGACTGACGTACACCGTCTGAAAACGACTTGTCAGCTTGATCCTTGAGAGAAAAGTGCGTCAGCAGCGATTCGCGCTTAACGGGGTCTGACGCCTGCCCCGCCAGCCACGTTTTCATTTGCTGCGGATTATCGAACCGATGAATGGGTGAGGAATTGCCAGGGATGTATAGCAACGTCAGCTGGGTTTTCCGATCGGTCACACACATCAAGTCGGTCGACTGCAAGCCGTTGATGCTCAGCAAGCCGATCTCCAGATTCGGATCCTTGACGGCAGGCTTGGTAAAATCCTGAACCGTCAGCTCGGACCAATCCTTTTGCGCAACCGCCCCCAACGCACGCTGAGCGAGTGCCGCCTCAACCGGTCCAAGTGTTCCTTCCAGACGCTGTAGATTGATCGCTTTAACAAAGGATATTTTACTCAACGATGCATACGAGGCGCTGTGTTTGTCCCAGAATCCATCAAGCGTATTCTTGTAAAGTTGGGTGCGGTCTGTATCCCAGACCAAGGCTTTGAAATCTTCAACCGGAATGGGCACCTCAGTGGCCGCACTGTAGAGCGCAGAGCCCGGAGAACTCGGTTCCCGGTAAATAGCTTGGCGACTGCCTGCTTCCTGCACCCAGCCGTCAATTTTGTTGTAAACATACACTGCCGGCGAAAAATACTTGGCGATTTTTCGAAACCAGCCCTCATTATCTTCAATCGTAACATCTTGCCTGTTTTTCAAAGCCGCCTGGGTCAGCGTTATTTTTTCCACAACATCCTTTTCGTCATCGCCATTATCCTTGAACGTCACCAGATACGTTTTATCAGGATCAACTTCAATGCCCCACTGTTGTTTTATCTTCGCGGACAAAATAGTGGCAATCTCTTTTTCAGGAGACATAAAATCAGACGCATGCGTACTGATATAAGCATCTATTACAGGATTTGGCTTCAATACCTTGGGCCCGGCATTGGGTGCGTTAATGTGCTGATAACCGGCGCGATTCAAAGATAAACTTTGCCCTAACGGATGCCGTGGGCCAGGCCTATCGGACGGCCCAGAAAAAGCGACAGGTTTTTTTTCATCGGGCTGAGAAACCGGTTGTTGCGGGCTGACGAATGTATCTACCAAACGAATCGGAAAACGTACCATTCTATAAATTCTCCATTTATCGAAACTTTCCATGCGCCAGCCAGAATAATCATACGGTCATGAATTGCACGCTCAGAAACATTCAAAAACGTGTGAATTCTTTTCCTTTACTAACGCTATACCCTTCCAATAAAAAAAGGGCCGCACCCTGCCAAGGAAACGGCCCAAAAACGTGTCGCGGCTCTTTGAAACTAACGTGCAGTAATCACCGACAATTTGGTAATGCCTGCGCGCTCGATCGACGCCATGGCTCGCGCCACTTCGCCGTAGTTCACTCCATCGTCGGCCTGCAGTTGCACCCGCACGTCGGGGTCCTTGGCCTTGGCCGCCTGCAGGTTGAATTCCAACAGGTCCGGCTGGATTGCGTCCTTGTTGATAAACAGTTTGCCCGCGCCGTCGATGCTCACCACCAACGGGTCTTTCTGCTCAACCGGCGCTACGGCCTGGGTTTTGGGCAGGTTGATCGGGATGGAGTTGGTCAATAGCGGCGCGGTGACGATAAACACCACCAGCAGCACCAGCATCACATCCACCAGCGGCGTGACATTGATCTCGCTCAGCACCTCATCGCTGTCTTGCGTGGAGAAGGCCATTCAGGATGCCTCCTTCACTTTCTGCGGGCTGCCGGTGCTGGCCTTGGCCAACGTCGGGTGCAGCAGCACGCGGAACGCGTTTTTCTGCGCCAGGCTGTAGAAGTCGTGGGCAAAGTCATCCAGGTCTGCCGCCGTCAGCTTCAGGCGACGCAGGAAGTAGTTGTAAACCAGCACCGCAGGCACCGCGACGGCGATCCCCACGCCGGTCGCCACCAGTGCCGCGCCGATGGGTCCCGCCACGGTTTCCAGGCTGGCGGACCCGGCAGCACTGATCCCCTTCAGCGCTTCCATGATCCCCCACACGGTGCCAAACAGGCCGATAAACGGCGAGGTGCTGCCGATACTGGCGACCACAGCCAGGCCGGTTTCCAGGGAGCGACGCTCACGCACGATTTGCTGGCGCAGGGCGCGTTCGAGGCGGTCCTGGTGATTGATCGCCTGGCTCAAATCCGCAGCGTGGGGGGTATCGCCCACCTGGATCGCGGCATAGCCGGCCTGGGCTACACGGGCGGCGGCGCCAGGCTGGGTTTCGGCGAGTTCGGCGGCCGAGTCGAGGCTCGATGCCGCCCAGAACTGTTTGTGAAACTTGCGATCCTGGGCCTTGAGGCGACCGAACTGCACGCCCTTGAGCAAGGCCAGGCCCCAGGTGGCGACCGAAAAGGCCACCAGCAGCCAGATCACCGCGCTTTCGATGGATTCAAGTGGAGATGCCAATGCCATGATGTTTTCCCTCTGCGCCGCTGAATAATTAATGAATCTTGAAATCGATGGGCACGCTCACCCAGCCGTTCTGGGCCACATCGCCCTGCTTGGCAGGCACGAAACTCCAGCGCTTCACCGCCGCCAATGCCGCGTCATCCAACTGCTGGCGACCACTGCTTTTTTGCACCTGGATCTCACCCGGTTTACCACTGGCCAGCACCTGCACCCGCAGCAACACCGTACCTTCCCAACCGCGACGCTGAGCCAGTGACGGGTATTCCGGCGCCGGGTTCTTCAGGTACGCGGCGTTGGCCGAAGCAGGCGTCACCGGCGCTGGCGCCGCGGGTGCGGGCGGTGCAGGTGGCGCTGGCGTCGGTGGTGCAGGTGGCTGCTCGACGGCCTTGGGGGCCGGCTTAGGCTCAGGTTTAGGCACGGGCTTGGGTTTGGGTTTCGCAATGGGTTTGGGCGGCGCCGGCTTGGCCGCCAACTCATCCACCACCGGCGGCGGTGGTTCGACCACAGGCGGAGGCGGTGGTGGCGGTACAGGCGGTGGCGGTTCAACCACCGGCGGCGCCGGCTGGGAAAATTCGATGGTCATCGGTGGAATTTCCGGCGGCACAATCGGCAGCACCGGCGTGGGTTTCTGGCTCACCCAATAGATCACTGCACCGTGCAGCGCCAACACCAGCAACCCGAGCAAAACCCCCTCGCGGCGGCTGGAAAAACGCTTCGGGGTCTTCTGCAGGCGCAATTGCCCCAACGGCGCGTGATGCGGCCGGCCAAGGTCGACCAACTCACCACTCGGTGCCGGGCGCCACTGCGCCTCGGGTGCACTGGCGGCGGTCTGGACATTGCCCATTGATTCACTCCCTACGGTTTTGAAAAACCGACGGGCCAGCGAAGGCCCGTCGTGGGCTGAATCATCGGGGCCAGACACTTATCTCTTAAAGTAACCTTTAAAGTTATACATAGAACAAAAACACATAAACAAAACAGCCGATCACGCCAAAGCCACGTGGCCCGTGGCCTGGCTTCAAGCCGTTGTCTTTCAATGCCTTAAAGGCATACAAAATATTCGGCAAAGGTATGGGCTCAGTGCGGGTTTCCACTGCACAAGGCCAGCAATTCACCCAGCAAACTCTGGCCCGCTGCGCCCAGACCACTGCGGCCATACAGGGCCAATCGCACGCCATGAACAGGCGGCAAGCCACTCTCTGGGCCGAGTATGCGATGGCCCGGTTGCAATACCCGTTCGGGCAATAAACTGATGCCCAAGCCTGCCGCCACCGCCGAACAAACGCTGGCCAGGCTGGCGCTGGAATAGCCGATGCGCCAACGCCAGCCGGCCCGTTCCAGATGGTGCAGCATGTCGTTGCGATACAGGCCGCCTACGGGGAAAGCCACCAGCGGCAGCGGGTCGCGGCCCAGGGCCGGAGTGCTCAGGCTGTCGACCCAGTACAAGGGCTCCGGCCACGACGCCACACAGTCGTCGCTGTCGCCCATCTGCTTGACCAGCAACACATCGAACTCACCGCCCCGGTACTGGCGCTGCAATTCAGGGCCCAGCCCGCTGGTGACTTCCAGTCGCACCCGTGGATAAGCCACGACAAATGCCGAAAGCAGCGGCATCAGGCGCTCGGCGGCAAAGTCCTCCGGCACGCCGAGGCGCAACACGCCGTCGCTTTGCTGGTTGATCAGCACATCGGCGGCTTCTTCGTGCAGCGCGAGGATGCGGCGCGCATACGCGAGCAGGCGCTCACCCTCGGCGGTGGCCACTACCCGGCGCTGGTCGCGGTCGAGTAACTGACACGCCACTGCGTCTTCCAGGCGGCGGATTTGTTGGCTGACGGTGGACTGGGTCAAGTGCAGTCGCTCGGCGGCGCGGGTGAAATTGCCGCAGTCCACCACGGCGACAAAGCTGCGCAACAACACGGGATCGAACAACGTCATCACCATTGTGTTTGCCACTGATTGGCATGTTTATATTTAATTTCAGAATACCTTGCTGGCTGCCCATACTTCACACCTTTCATCGCATCCGGGGGCCATGTATGACCAACGATCAAGCACACCTGCAACGCGCTATTGCCTTGGCCCGTGCCAACGTCACCCAAGGCGGCCGCCCCTTCGGCGCGGTGCTGACGCGCAACAATGAGGTGCTGGTGGAAGCCGTGAATGAGATCCACCTGACCCAGGACCCCACCGCCCACGCTGAGCTGCTGGCGATCCGCGCAGCGAGCCGACAACTGGGTGCGCGCCTGGTGGGGTGCGTGATCTATGCCAGCGGACAGCCTTGCCCAATGTGCTTGAGCGCCCTGTACCTGTGCGGTGTAGAACGCGTAGTGTTTGCCGCCAGCAACGAAACAGCCGAGCCATTCGGCCTGTCGACGGCAGCCATCAGCCAGCAGGTTGGCTTGCCCATCGACGCGCAACGCCTGCCCATTCAGCACCTGCCCGATGCCGCAATGACTGCGCTGTATCACCAGTGGAAAACCCTGCATGACCCTGAATAAATCCCTCGCCGGCTGGGGCCTGCTGGTGGTGCTCGGCCTGAACCTGCGCCCCATCCTCAGTTCCATCAGCCCGCTGCTCGGCGAGATTCGCCAGGCCACCGGCCTGAGCTTTCAGAGCAGCGCCCTGCTCACCAGCCTGCCGGTGATCTGCATGGGGTTGGTGGCACTGGTGGGCGTGCGCGTGGAGGCGCGCTTGGGCGAGCGTCGCGGCATCGCCCTGGGCTTGTTGATGATTTTGCTGGCGTGCCTGGCGCGCTGGCTGATGGGCCAGGCTTCGGCACTGCTGGTTACCGCGCTGCTCGGCGGTGCGGGCGTGGCGCTGATCCAGGCGCTGGTGCCGGCGATGATCAAGCGCGAATTCCGTCACCGCGTGCCGGTGGCGATGGGCGTGTATTCGGCCTCGCTGATGGCCGGTGGCGGCCTGGCGGCGCTGCTCAGTCCGGTGGTGGCCACGCATTTCCAGCAATGGCAAGCAGGCCTGGGTGTGTGGCTCTTGCCGGCGCTGGGGGCGTTGTTGCTGTGGGCCTGGCTGCCGCTGGGCGCGGCGCGAAACCCACAGCAGGCGCCTGCGTTCAAAGGGTTGCGTAACCGCCGCGCCTGGCTGCTGGCGCTGTATTTCGGCCTGGTCAACTGCGGCTACATGAGCATGGTCGCGTGGCTGCCCGCCTACTATCAGCAACTGGGTTGGGGCGTGCTGCCCAGCGGGTCATTGCTGGCGTTCATGACGATTTTTCAGGTGACGGCCGCTCTGTTGATGCCAGTGCTGGCGCAACGCGGTATCGACCGCCGCCCATTGCTCAGCATCAGCCTGCTGGCGCAAACCATCGGCTACCTGGGCCTGATCATTGCGCCGCAGGAATATCCCCACCTGTGGGTGGCCTTGTGCGGCTTCGGGTTAGGGGCGTGCTTTGCCCTGAGCTTGCTGCTGACCCTCGACCACCATCGCGACCCACGCCAAGCCGGGCAACTGGCGGCGTTCGTGCAAGGCGTGGGCTTTTTGATCAATGCGATTTCGCCGTGGCTGACCGGCTGGCTGCGCGAGCTTACCGGCAACTTTGTCAGTGCCTGGGTGGTGCTGACGGTGACGGTGGTGGCGATGCTGCTGGTGACGCGGGTGTTCAGCCCGGCCACCTATCGCACCGACCTAGAAGTCGTAGCGCCCAGTCACGCCTAGGGTGCGCGGCGTGCCCAACAGGCCCTCGTAACCGCCGTTACCACCGGTCCACAGGGTGGTGTAGTAGGTTTTGTCGAAGGCGTTTTTCAGCCACAGCGACACATCCCACTGCCCTTGGTCATAGTCGCCGCGCAAACCGGTAGACAGGTTGACCACCGCATACGCCGGGATCTGCCCGTAGTCGGAATCTTCCACCGTGCCCACCGCCTTGGAACGGAACGCGTAACTGGCGGTGACATAGGGTTCGAAGCCGTTCGCCAGGTTCCACTTGTACTCGCCGTTGGCGTTGGCGATCCACTTGGAGGCGCCCACTACCTGATGGCCGCTCAGGTCGCAGGATGCCGGCGCACCGGGACGCAGGCTGGTTTCCGGCGGGCACGGCGCGTCCTTGTAAGACAGGTACGTCACGTCATTGAAGGAGCCGTTGATGTTCAGGGTCAGGCCCTTGATCGGCACCAGGGTGCTTTCGACTTCCACGCCCCGCGAGCGTACCGAGCCGGCGTTGGTCAGGTACTGCACGCGGTTGTCCTGGTCGTAGGCGTTAGTCTGGTAGCCGTTGACCTGGGTCCAGAACAGGTTGGCATTGAGCTGCAGGCGGCGGTCCCACAGCGTGCTCTTGAAGCCTAGCTCGGCGTTGTTGGCGCGCTCGGTGCCGATCAGCAACGAGTCGGCTCCGGCCGTCGGCGCAGACCCCACCGCCAGGTTCACACCGCCGGACTTCTCGCCGTGGGACAGCGTCGCGTAGCCCAGCAGGTTTTCATTGAAGTGATAACTGAGGTTGAGCAGCCCCGACGGCGTGGCGCTGTATTGCGACAGGTCGCCCGAGTCATAGGCCCCGGTACGCCCGCGCCGCGCCGTGGCAGCAGCCCCGCTGACCGCCGCGCCACCGACGGGCGCATTGCGCGTGACCCAGGCGCTTTTCTCTTCGTAGGTGCCACGCAGGCCGGCGGTGAAATCCAGGCGTTCGGTCAGGTGCCAGGTGCCTTGGGCGAACAGCGCGAAGCTGTCGGTGCGGATATGCCCGTTGCCCACACTGCTCACGTTGCTCAACGCACCGGCAGGTGTGCCGTTCCAGATATCGGCCTTGGGCCCGTAGTATGCAAAGGATTTGTTATCCAGGTCGGAGCCGAAGTAGTAGGCGCCCAGCACGTAATCGAAGAAACCACCGCTGGGCGACGCCAGGCGAAATTCCTGGGACCACTGCTTATCTTCCACCGAAACCCCGGCGTTATACGACGCCGGTACGTTGAGGCCGTCATCGTTGCGCGGGGTGAAATTCCACCAGCGGTAAGCACTCACCGAGGTCAGGGTGAAGTCGCTGGGCAGCGTCCAATTGGCTTCCAGCGACGTACCGCCCTGGAACACCGTGACGTGCTGGTCGTTGTCGAGGTTGACCTTGCGATGGGTGCCGTCCACCAAAGTTGCGCCCGCCGCGTTGGCCCGGGATTGATACAGGTTGGTGCCATTGATGGTCGGGCCGGTGCTGTACAGCACGCAGGTGCCGGCGCTGGAGTCTTCTTCGTTGTAGTCGCCGATCCAGCGCAGGTTGAAGGCCTCGCTGGGTTTGTACAGCAGTTGCCCGCGAAAGCCCTGGCGGGAGCCGCCGTTCAGATCATGGCCGTCATGTTCATTCTCGATATCGCCGTCGCTGCGCGTGCGATAGGCCGAGAAACGCCCTGCCAAGTCCTCGGTGAGCGGGCCGGAAATCGTGCCCTTGGTCTGGAAATAACCGTCCTCGCCCAAGGAGGTTTCGATGCTGCGCTCGGGAGTAAAACTCGGCGCGCGCGTACTGATATTGATCACGCCAGCCGTGGTGTTCTTGCCGAACAACGTGCCCTGGGGGCCGCGCAAAACCTCAAGCTGCTCAATGTCCATCAGGTCGAACACCGCCATACCCGGGCGCCCGAGGTAGACGTTGTCGATATACAGCCCCACGCTGCCTTCCAGGCCATCGCTGGCCGGGTTGTTGCCCAGGCCGCGGATCGACACGCTGGACTGGCGCGCATGCATATAGGCGACGTTGACGCTGGGCACCAGTTGCTGCAAATCCTGGATGCGGTACACCCGCTGGGTTTCCAGGGCCTGGCCGCCGAGCACGCTCATGGGCGTCGGCACGGCCTGGGCACTTTCGGTACGCCGCCGGGCAGTGACCGTGACAGTTTCCAGTTGGCCACTGGCGCTTTCGCCCTTGCCGGCAGGCGTGGGTGTTTCAGCGGCCTGGGCCGGCGACCAACTGCTGCTACCGGCCACTAGAACAGCCAGGGGCAAGGACTTGAACAGACTCATAAGCGGCTCCAAAACCCCGGAATACTCGTCGCCTTATATTCCTAAAGGTTATTTATTTATGTTTTTACGAACATTTACTGCATAAGAGATAGCCTTTATAAGGAGTCGACCTAATGCATAGCCAATGCATTTCCCGGATATTTTTGATGTGAAAAATGCATATCGACCTGCGCCAGCTTCGCCACTTCATCGCCCTCGCCGAACAACGCAGTTTCGTCGCGGCAGCAGCAGCGGTGAACCTGTCGCAGTCGGCGTTCAGCCGCAGCATCCAGGCCTTGGAACACAGTGCCGGCTGCCAACTGGTGGACCGTGGCCGCAAAGACCTGGCGCCCACCAAGCAAGGCCAGGTAATGCTCGAACATGCACGGCGCCTGGTTAGCGGCGCACAACAACTGGCCAACGAAATCAGCCAGTTCAACGGACTGGAAGCCGGTGAACTGCGTTTCGGTTGCGGCCCCGCGCCGGCAGCTGGGTTAGTCCCACGTGCCATCGGCAGTTTTATCGGGCGCTACCCCAAGGCCCGCGTGCAGTTCCAGGTGGACGACTGGCAAAGCCTGGGCAAACGCCTGCTTAGCGAAGAGTTCGAATTTTTCGTCGCCGACACCCGCCACTTCGAAGCCAACCCCGACTACCACACCCACCGCCTGCGCCCACGTCGCTGGTACTTCTGCTGCCGCGCCGGCCACCCCCTGACCGCGCGCAACAGCGTCAGCGCCGCCGAACTGATGAGCTACCCGCTGGCAGTGACCATCCGCCCGCCGAACCTGCGCAAAGTCATCGTCGACCTCAGCGGCC
Organism: Pseudomonas sp. FSL W5-0203; assembly: GCF_001896155.1. Taxonomy (NCBI): domain Bacteria; kingdom Pseudomonadati; phylum Pseudomonadota; class Gammaproteobacteria; order Pseudomonadales; family Pseudomonadaceae; genus Pseudomonas; species Pseudomonas sp. FSL W5-0203. Next base: position 64,137 of record NZ_MPOR01000027.1, on the reverse strand, counting down.
GGCCGGATTACCAGCCCAATGTGGAATGCGAAAACGGTTACAGCCTGATGGGCGTGGTACTGCGCTCGGACGCCATTGGCATCGTCAGCGCCAACAGCGATGTGCTGCACATGGCGCGGGGCGAGTTGGTGTGTTTGCAGATTGAGGGGTTGGACGAAAACCTGGAGGAGCGCTACACCCGCTACGGGATCGTCAGCCGTGCAGGGTATCGGTTGTCGCCGCTGGCGCAGGCGATGATTGAGCAGATCAAGGAGATTGACGAGAGGGACGAGGATGTTTATGCGTTGGAAAATATTGCGGTCTGACTAAGCGGTGAACAGCGGCCCGCAACGTCAGTGAAGTCATCGTTAGATAACAAAGATCACATACAAGAGGGTCTACCTTTTGACTCGCACGAGGAAGCGCGTTTGATGGACTGTATTTTTTGCAGTATTGCCCGCCGTACTGCACCCAGCCACCTCCTATGGGAAGACCAGACCCACATGGCCTTTCTCTCCATATTTCCCAACACCCCGGGGTTCAGTGTCGTTATCCCCAAAACCCATCACGGCAGCTATGCGTTTGCCGAACCGGACACCGTGCTGTGTGACTTGGTCATCGCAGCCAAGAAGACGGCGAAGCTTTTGGACAAAGCGCTAAAAGGTGTGGCTAGAACGGGCATGATTCTGGAGGGTTATGGCGTCGATCATCTGCACGCCAAATTATTCCCGATGCACGGGACCGGGGAAGATAGCGCCTTCAAAAAAATCAGTTCGACCCAGGACAAATATTTTGAGCGTTATGAAGGCTATGTCTCCTCCCATGACGCGGCCAGGGCAGAGGATAAAGCGCTGGCAGGACTGGCCGCTCACATCAGGTCCTTCGCCGGGTAAGCCTGCTCCCCACAATTGGATCGCGGGTGTGCCAGGTAGATATGTATCTGCTGTCAGGCCGTCATCGCAGGCAAGCCAGCTCCCACAGGGGAATGCATTTCAACTGTGGGAGCTGGCTTGCCTGCGATGACGCCAGCAGCCACACCCATGCACTCAATGCATAGAACCCAGTCCCCAAATGCACTTGCCAGAGCGCCCCTCGAACGGCGAAAAACCCCACCTGTCCTCCGTTCGGTAAATTCCCATGTCTGACCCCAAACCCGTGCGCAACGTGCTCTACATCATGTGCGACCAACTGCGCCGCGACTACCTGTCCTGCTACGGCCATGCCCATCTGCACACGCCGAATATCGACCGCCTGGCCGCCGCCGGCGTGCGTTTCAGTCGGGCCTATACACAAGGCACCATCTGCGGCCCGTCGCGCATGTCGGCCTACACCGGGCGCTATGTCAGCAGCCATCAGGTGGCGTGGAATGCAGTGCCGCTGCCGCTCGAAGAGCTAACGATCGGCGACTACCTGCGCCCCCATGGCATCCGCACCGCACTGGTGGGCAAGACCCACGCCACGCCGAACCTTGAGGCCTTGCAGCGCCTGCAGATCGACCCCGACAGTGCCCAGGCCGAGCCACTCAATGAGGTCGGTTTCGATGCGTATCTGCGTCACGACAGCATCTACCCCGACAGCCCGCTGTTCGAGGATAAGCGCGAGTCCGCGCCCTACACCCGCTACTTGCGTGATCACGGCTACCACGGCAGCAACCCTTGGCACGAATGGGCCAACGCCGCCGAAGGTGAGAACGGCGAAGTGCTCAGCGGCTGGCATATGCGCAACGCCGGCAAACCCGCACGGGTGGCCGAAGAACATTCGGAGACCGTCTACACCACCGACCGCGCCATCGACTTTATCGACGAACAAGGTGAACAGCCCTGGTGCCTGCACCTGTCGTATATCAAGCCGCACTGGCCCTACATCGCGCCGGCGCCGTATCACGCGCTGTACGGTACCGAGCATGTGCAGGCGCCGATTCAACCTGAACACACCAGCGATCACCCGGTGTACCAGGCATTTCGCCAACACCAGGAGAGCCAGAATTTCTCCCGTGACGAGGTGCGCCTCACGGTGATTCCGACCTACATGGGCCTGATCAAACAGATTGACGATCAACTCGGGCGGCTGTTTGATTTTCTGCAAAGCACTGGCCGTTGGGATGACACGCTGATCGTGTTCACCAGCGACCACGGCGACTTCCTCGGCGATCACTTCCTTGGCGAAAAAGAGTTTTTGCTGGAGCCTGCGGTGGGTGTACCGCTGATCGTGCGCGACCCGCGTGCCAGCGCCGATATCAGCCGCGGCACCGTAGACGAGCGCCTGGTGGAAACCATCGACGCCCTGCCCACCTTCCTCGACGCCTTGGGCTTGCCCGCCGCCGACCATCGCCTGGAAGGCCGCTCATTGATTCCATTGCTGCAGGGCGAGCAACCCAGCTGGCGCCGCTACGCCATTGCCGAATACGACTACGCCTTCCAGGCCCCGGCTCGCGAGCGCCTGGAGCAACCCATCGACCGTTGCCGCATGACCATGGTGTGCAGCGAGCGCTGGAAGTACCTGGCGTACGACGGCTTTCGCCCGCAACTGTTCGACCTGGAAAACGACCCGCAAGAACTGCACGACCTGGGCAGCGATCCCGCCTATGCCGAGGTACGCGAGACGCACCTGGGTTATCTGTTCGACTGGCTGCGCGGGTTGAAGCGGCGCACCACCATCAGCCACACGGAGGTTGAGGTGCGCGGGCAATGGTTTCGTTATGGTGAGCCAGAGGCAGAGAAAGTGGTGAAGATCGGAGTCTGGTAAACACCACGAATCCAAATGTGGGAGCGGGCTTGCTCGCGAATGCAGTGGGTCAGTTGATGAATACGTCGACTGACACTGCGCATTCGCGGGCAAGCCCGCTCCCACATTTTTTAATCTTCACTCAGATTAAAGACCTTTAGTGGTTTTGCTTGATTGCCCCTGCACCCCCACCGGCACATCCCCCTTGAGCGTAACCCGGCGCACGATGCGCTCCTGGGTGCCGTAGTCGTCCACCGCGTAATGCTGGGTGGCACGGTTATCCCAGATCGCCACGTCGCCGGTGTTCCAGCGCCAGCGCACGGTGTTTTCCAGGCGGGTGACGTGGCCTTGCAGCAGGTTGAACAGCTGCGCCGACTCTGCCTGGGAGTAGCCTTTCAGGCGTTTGACGAAGTGCCCCAACAGCAGGGTTTTCTCACCGCTGACCGGGTGCACGCGCACCACCGGGTGTTCGGTTTCATACACCGTGGAAGTGAATACTTTGCGGTATTCCTCCAGCTTCTCCACCGCCACATCCGGCTTGCGTGCGGCGTAGTCGTATTCGTTGCTGTGCACCGCCCACAGGTGATCAGCCAGTGCGCGCAGTTCCACGCTGAGGTCGTTGTAGGCAGCGGCTGTGTTGGCCCATACGGTATCGCCGCCGGAAGCAGGCGCCAGCACCGAACGCAGGATCGAGGCCTTAGGGTAGGCATCCACAAAGGTCACGTCGGTGTGCCAGGAATTGGCGCGCTGGCCACGGGTGCCATCCAACTCCATCAAGAACCGCGTGCCGTCCCGCACCGGCACCGTCGGGTGGGCAATCGGCTCGCCGAGCAGGTGAGCAAAGGCTTCCTGGCTCTGGTCATCGAGGTGGGTCTGCTCGCGAAAGAAAATCACCTTGTACTGCACCAGCGCCTGCTGGATGGCCTCGACGGTGGCGGCATCCAGCTCACCGGACAATTTGATGCCACGGATTTCGGCGCCGATCCGCCCGGCTACCGGGTGAATATCGAGTGGTTGGGCGACGGATTGAACGGCTAATGCGGCGTTGCTCATTGTGATGACCCTCATGTGCCTGCGAAACGGTGGGGGGACGCTTCCAGCAACGCTCTATCCATATGCAATTTAGGTCTAGCAAATGAATGAATGCTTCGTTGACGGAATAAGAGCTTGCATTTAAAACCTCAGCTTGCTCGGTCGCAAATGCCTTCGACCTATTTTTAAAATGCCGGGAAAGCATATGGATCTTCGCCAACTGCGCTACTTCATCGCCCTCAACGAACACCGCAGTTTCGTGCGTGCCGCGGACGCCATGGGCATCACCCAACCAGCGTTCAGCCGCAGCATCCAGGGGCTGGAACAGGAGTTTGGTTGCGTGTTGGTAGACCGTGGCCACAAGGACTTGCGCCCCACGCCGGAAGGCCAGGTGGTGTTGCAGCACGCCCTGAGCCTGGTGCATGGCGCAGCGCTGCTGAGCAGTGAAGTAACGCGCATGACCAAGCTCGACGCCGGCGACCTGCGCTTCGGCTGCGGCCCGGCGCCAGCCGTGAAACTGGTGCCGGATGCGGTGGCGCGGTTTATCAACGCCCACCCGAAAATCCGCACCACGTTTCAGGTGGATAACTGGGAAACCCTCAGCCGCCGCCTGAGCCGTGAAGAGATTGAATTCTTTATCGCCGACATCCGCCAGTTCGAAGCCGACCCGAATTTCCAGACCCGCGCACTCACCCCCAAACGCGGGGTGTTTTTCTGCCGACCCGGCCACCCTTTGCTGGCCAAGGACAGCCTGTCCACCAACGATATGTTCGACTACCCGCTGGCGGCGCCGCTGATTTCCCAAGGCATTCGCAAGCTGTTGGCCAACCTGAGTGGGCGTATGGATTTTTCACCCAGTATTCAGACCGAGCACTTCCCGGCGCTGGTGAGCATCGTGCTGCAAACCAATGCCATCGGCGTCGGCACTGAAGAAGCCTTTGCCGAGGACATTGCCAGGGGGGCGCTGGTGCTGCTGCACTGGCGCAACTTGCCGCAGCACATGGATACCCTGAGCGCACGCTGCGGGATCGTCAGCCGCACGGGGTCGCGGTTGTCGCCGGCGGCGAAGGCGATGATCGAGACCTTGGTGGAGGTGGATAGCCAGCAGGTCAGTGTGGCGGTTTGAAGGGCCTCATCGCAGGCAAGCCCGCTCCCACATTTGAGCGTTGAACACATTCAAGTGTGGGAGCTGGCTTGCCTGCGATAGCGATAGCCCAGGCACCGACAAGCTCAGAGCCCTGCCGCCACCAGCCCAGGCGCCACCCAATCAATCACCTGAAACGACTTGCGAATCAACTTCTCCCCGGACGCCAAGTCCACCGCATCCTGCAATTTGCCAAGGAACACCGGGTCCAGCGTGGAGGGGAAAACTTCGCTGAGTTTCTGGTCTTTCAAATCATTGGTGAGGATCACCGGCGGGTAACTGGCCAGCCCTGACACCAGTGCGATGTACGCCTGTTTGTTGTTGTCATCGGTCAACCACTGCACCGCTTGCTGCTGGGCCTTGAGCAACGTGGCCACGGCGTCTGGGTGTTCATCGACGAATTTGGAGCTGCCCACCAGCACGGCCTGGATGCTGCCGGCATCGCCCAGGTCCTTGGTGGTCAGCGGTATTTCTGCCAAACCTTTGGCCTGCAACGCCGTCAGGGTGGACCCGCCCCAGGTGGCGTCAATCTGCTTGGCGGCCAGGGCGGCAGCGGCCGCGTTGAAGTCCAGGTTGATCACCTTAAGGTCCTTCTCGCTCAAGCCCTGGCTGGCCAATGCGCTGTCGAACGACAACTGGCTGGCCGTGCCTCGGAACACCGCCACGCGCTTGCCCTTGAGGTCTTGCAAGGTCTTGATGCCGGAGCCCGGCACCACGCCGAGGTAGTGTTTCACTCCCCGTGCAGAGGCGCTGAGCAGCCGCGTATCCAGGCCATTGGAGCGGCCGATGATCGCTGCCAGGTCGCCCAGATAGGCCAGGTCCACCTGGCCGTTGGCGAACGCTTCATTGATCACCGGACCGGCGCCCTTGAAGTAATTCCACTGGATCTTGATGCCTTGGTCGGCAAAGGCTTTTTCAAAGATCTGCTGTTCACGCAACACGTCGGTGATGCCACCGCCGCTGTGCTGGCTGCCGGCACTGAGGTCGGGCACTGCGATGCGGATTTCCTTGAGGTCGGCGGCATGCACCAACCCGGCCAGGGCGGTGCCGGCGAACAGGCTGATCAGACGTTTAAAGGGCAGTTTCATAAGCGCAGCTCCTGGTGGGCGACGGTCGCCTGGGGAGCAAAAAGTAGGCATAGACTGAACAAAACTTTAAATACTATAAATTCACAATTTAATAGCATTTAGAAATATGCAAGCTAACCCGCAGCCTCCAGAGGCATATGCATAAACAGCATCGAAAATATTCTTCGAATGCATTGGATGCGTGGCGGTGTGAGGCTTTAAATGACTTTTCTTATCTCACAATCATCTTGATCACGCTTTTGTAAGATCGAAATCACATAACGCATTCGGAGGTCTTCCATGGCCCGGATTTCACTTCTGAGCCTGCCGCTGGCGGCCCCGTCTAAAGGCATCGCGCCGCGCTGGGCGCAGCTGGGCCAGCGTTTATTGCCGTGGCTGCTGCCGCTCACGCTGTTTGCCTTATGGTGGCTGGCCAGCCGCAATCATTGGATGAGCGAGCAGATTCTGCCCACCCCCGCCCTGGTGTGGAACAGCGCGGTGGAGTTGGCCGCTGGCGAGTTATGGAGCCATCTGGCGATCAGCTTGCAGCGCTTGTTCTGGGGCCTGCTGGCCGGTGTCAGTGCCGGCGCGATACTCGGCGCGTCCCTGGGTTTCAGTGCGCGCGCCGAGCGCTTGGTGTTCCCGACGTTCAGCGCGCTGGCGCAAGTGCCGACCCTCGCCTGGATCCCCCTGTTCATGGTGTTTTTCGGCATTGGCGAAACCCTCAAGCTGGTGGTGCTGGTCAAGGCCATCGTGGTGCCCGTGACCCTGCATACCCTGGTGGGCGTGCGCGATGCCCAGCCCAACCTGCGCGAAGCTGCCCGGGTGCTGCGCCTGCCTGGCCACTTGCTGATCCGCCGCCTGGTCCTGCCCGCCGCACTGCCTGCGTTTATGGCCGGCGTACGCCTGGCCCTGGCCGCCGGCTGGACCTCCCTGCTGGCCGTGGAGCTGCTGGCCTCCAGCGAAGGCATCGGCTACCTGATGGTGTGGGCGCGCCAGTTGTTCATGCTCGATATCGTCTTCGTGTGCATCGTGGTCATTGGCGTGCTGGGTGTGGTGATGGACCGCGGCATCGGCTGGCTGGATCGCCAGTGGGTGCACTGGCCCCACCCCGCCACCGCGCAGATCCGCCGCGGGCCACGCTATGAAGGCTGGCAACGCCTGCAGCCCTGGTTGTTACCTTTGCTGTTGTTGGCGCTGTGGCAGGCCGCGACGCAACAGGGCTGGGTAGACCCGAACATTCTGGTCAGCCCCTGGGCCGTGCTGCAAACCATCCTGGCCGGCGTGCTGGATGGCAGCTTGACCACCGCCCTGGGCAAAAGCCTGGGACGGGCCCTGGGCGGCTTGTTGCTCGGCGGCAGCCTGGGCTTTGCCGTGGGCTTGTGGCTGGGGTTGTCGCGGCGCAGTGAACGACTGCTCGGCCCAACCTTGTCCGCGTTGCGCCAGATTGCCATTTTCGCCTGGGTGCCACTGTTGACCGCCTGGTTCGGCCTGGGTGAGTTGGCCAAGTGGGTGTTTATCGCCCTCGCCGCCTTCTTCCCGTTGTTTATTGCCACCCAGCGCAGCGTGCTCAACCTGTCGCCCCAGTTGCGCGAAGCCGCGCAGGTGCTGCGCCTGAACCTCTGGCAACGCCTGCGCCGCCTGGTGCTGCCGGGTGCCGCGTCGGGGATTTTCGCCGGCCTGCGCCTGAGCCTGATCTACGCGTGGATGGGCACCCTCGGCGCCGAATACTTCATGCCCTCCAATGGCGGCATCGGCAGCCTGATGATCGGCGCCCAACAGCTGCTGCGCATGGACCTGATCATGAGCGGCATGCTGCTGGTCGGCCTCACCGGCGCCGTTCTCAACCTGATCGGCCAACGCCTCGAAACCCGCGCCACTCGCTGGAGACACGCATGAACGCACCAATTGTCAGCTTCAACCACGTGGGCAAGTCCTTCGACGTCGATGGCTTCGAACTGGAAGCCATCCGCGAATTCAACCTGGAGGTGGCCGAAGGGGAATTCGTCGCGATTGTCGGCGCCAGCGGTTGCGGCAAGTCCACCCTGCTGCGCCTGCTGGTGGGGCTCGATACGCAGTATCGCGGCGAGATCCAGGTGGATGGTAACGCCGTCAGCGGGATCGGCGGCGAACGCGGTATTGTGTTCCAGGAGCACCGTTTGTTTCCGTGGCTGACCGTGGCGCAAAACATCGGCCTGGGCCTGGTCAACGAGCCGCTGAGCGAAGCCGAACGCACGCGGCGCATCGGTGATTTTATCGAGCTGGTGGGCCTGACTGACTTCACCCGCGCCTACCCCCACCAACTCTCCGGCGGCATGGCGCAACGGGTGGCGATTGCCCGCGGCCTGGTGGCCAGCCCGCGCATCCTGTTGCTGGACGAACCCTTCGGCGCCCTGGATGCACTGACGCGCCAGCAGATGCAGGACGAACTGCTGGCGATTCGTGCCCGCGCCAGGATCACCACGGTGCTGGTGACCCACGATGTGGAAGAGGCGATTTTCCTCGCCGATCGCGTGGTGGTGATGGAGCCGCGTCCGGGGCGAATCAAGCAGGTCGTCGAGATCGCCCTGCCTCATCCGCGCCAGCGCAGCAGTTTTGAATTCCACCAGCTACGCGAAGAGCTGTTGCACGAATTAACCAGCGACGACCATTACCAACCGCCAGTGCGCGAACAGATCCGTGACCTGCCATTGGCGTTCATTGCTTGCTGAAAGAAAGCTCAGTGCGCGGGTGTTCCTGGGGCTCCAGGCGATTGGCTCGCGCAAACGTGCCCAAATCATTGAAGCGCACCCCCATCTCGGCCATGACCTTGTGCGCCACCTTGGCGGTCATCTGGCGGATGTAGAACGGTTCTTTCACCACAAAGTGATGGATGCCGTGGGTGCTGCCGAAGTTGAAGCAGAACGCCTGCAACGGCCACAGCCACCAAGGGTTCAGCACTTGGGTTTGCTGAATCACATTGCCCAGTTCCACATCGCCGTAGTAATGCATGTTGGAGCTGACAAAGTGCAGGCAGAAGGTGCGCAACACGTTCGGGCCGATGATCACCACCGCAGCGATATCGATCACCTGCATCACCTGCAAGGTACCGGCTGACCACTGAATGGGCGCGCCCATCAAACTGGCAATGCCATTGGCGGCATGAAAGCCCAGGAAGACGTACCACGCGCCCCAATGCAGCAAGGCCAGCGGTGCGTACACCAGCAGCACGCGCTTGAGGATACTGAACCTGTGCGGCCAGGTCTTGGCGCGCAACAGACGGATCAAGGCCGACATCATGTTGTCCCCCACCATCAGCAACCGTGCGATGCCCCAGGGTTCGCCATTGGTGATCGCGCGCTCTTCCATGTCGGCTTCTGTGCCCGAGACCTTGTGATGGTTGAGGTGCAGGTGCCGGCGTATCCATGGGTTGATGGTGCTTGGCCGCGCCAGCCATACCAGGCCCATCATCAGGTTGTGGGGCACGCGTTGCTTGCGAAAGTACATGCTGTGGATCAGGTCGTGTTCCAACTCATGAGTGAGCGAGGCGAAGAAAGCATTGAGCAGCAGACACACCCACCAGGCCATATGACCGCTGATATAGAGCGCTGCCGAGCCGAGCATGCCCAGCAGGGCAAAGGCCAGGATGCCCGCGCCCAGCGCGTCCTGATGCAACAACCAGGGGTGCCGCTGGCGCAAGCGCACGCCTTCGGCCATCACCACCTCGCGGATATGCGCCGAACGCTGTTGCGCGTTCAACGGCTGGGGGCTTGCAGAAGTACCGTCCATGCTTCCATTCTCTTGTGAAGTGATGCCTGAATCCTGCACCTAACCCTAGCGCAGGACGCTAGCCGCGCACGCCAATCTGTTGACCACAAGCGCCAATTGCCATGACCGAACCCACTTCCCTCGCCAGCTGGACCCGTGCCCTGCGCAAGCAGCTCGACGCCCTGGGCCTCGACAGCGCCGCGCTGTGCGCCGAAGCCGGGCTGGACCCGCAGCAGATGGACGACCCCAACGCCCGCTACCGGTTGTCGGCCACCACGCGCCTATGGACGCTGGCGGTACAGGCCAGTGGCGACCCGGCGATTGGGCTGCGGGTGTCGCGGTTTGTCAGCCCCACCACCTTTCATGCGCTGGGTTACGCATTGGTGGCCAGCGGCAGCTTGCGCGAGGTGTTCGAGCGCATCGTGCGCTATCACCAGGTGGTCAGTGATGCCCTGGACCTGGAGCTGAGCCGCCACGGCGACATCTACCGTTTTCGCCTGCTCCAACCTCCAGGCAGCCCCGCGCCCGCGCCGGAAGCGATTGATGCCTTTGCGGCGATCTACGTACGCACCTGTCGCAACCGCCTGGGTCGCGACTATGCGCCGTTGGCCGTTTACCTGCGGCGCCCGGAACCCGCCGACCCCGAGCCGTGGCACAGGGTATTTCGCGCGCCGGTATGGTTTGCCGCCGACGAAGACCGCCTGGAATTCGCCGCCAGCGATTTCGACAGCCATCTGGACGACGCCAACCCGGAGCTGGCCGAACACAACGAAACCGTGCTCAAGCGCACCCTCGCCCAACTGCAACCGTTGACCTGGGAACGCAAGGTGCGCGCCGCCATCGAGACGCAATTGCCAGACGGCGAGCCAAGCGCCGAACGTATTGCCCAAGCGCTGCACTTGAGCCTGCGCAGCTTGCAGCGGCATCTGGCCGATGAAGGCTGTCGATTCGACGCCTTGCTCAATGAGTGCCGGCAAAACCTGGCGTTATTACACCTGCGTGACCCGCAGTGCTCACTGGCCGAGATCAGCCATTTGCTGGGGTTTGCCGATACCAGCAGTTTCAATCGTGCGTTCAAGCGCTGGACGGGGATGACGCCGGGGCAGTTTCGCGAGGGGTTGCAGTAGTTGTACGGTGTTTGCTGTAAGGGCCTCATCGCAGGCAAGCCAGCTCCCACATGATGTGACCCATTCTCCTGTGGGAGCTGGCTTGTCGGGTCGCTGCATCGCTGCGATGAGGCCGGTACAACCACCACAAACTCCTGAGTTTGATTACAAACCTGTCATCCAATTGTGCGGCTTTTGTCCGCGTCCGCTGGTTACCGTGTTGGCCTGCTTTCTGGAGCCCTCACTATGTACCGCACTGCCTTGTTCCTGAGCCTCGCCGTGGCCACCGTCGCCCAGGCGGCACCACAATTACCACGCCATGCCGAGCTGGATCTGCACACCGCTCGCCAACTGGCCGACGCCAGCCTGGCCCACTGCACCGCGGCGCTGACCGTACTCGACCGCGGTGGCAACCTGTTGCTGGGCCTGCGCGCTGACGGTGTCGGCCCGCACAACAGCGTCGCCAGCCAACGCAAGGCGTACACGGCGCTGTCGACAAAAACCCCGACCCGGCTGTTTGCCGAACGGGCGCGTAATAACCCCGAGGCCGCCAACCTCAACAGCTTGCCCGAGCTGCTGTTGCTCGGCGGCGGCGTGCCGCTGTTTGCCGATGCCGAACTGGTCGGTGCGCTGGGCATCGCCGGTGCCGGTGGCGCCGCGCAGGATGAAGCCTGCGCCGTACAAGCCGCCGAGCAACTGGGCTTGAAAATCACCCCTTGATTCCACTTCCCTCAAAAGGACTTCGCGATGAAAACGTTGAGCATGACCCTTGCCGCACTGACCTTGAGTGGCCTGTGCAACCTGGCCCTGGCCGACGGCAACCCCCTGAGCGTGCACGTACTCAACCTGGAAAACGGCCTGCCAAGCGCCGGTGTCAACGTGACCCTGGAACAGCACGTGGGCGATAAATGGCAGTCGCTGTCTGAAGGTGTGACCAACCAGCAAGGCCGCATCGCCGAGCTGTTCCCGGCCAACCGCAGCATGCAGCCGGGCGAGTACCGCGTGGTGTTCAAGACCGGCGATTACTACAAGAAGGCGAACCGCGAGACGTTCTTCCCCGAGGTGCCGGTGATTTTCCAGGTCAAGCAGGCCGACCAGCACTACCACATCCCGCTGCTGCTCAGCCCTTACGGCTTCTCCACCTATCGCGGTTCATAGGCCCGCGGCCAGCCGCAGCCCATTGAGGTCGCGTATCTCGATGGCGCCGTAACTCAAGCCGATAATGCCCTGTTGCTCCAGCGCCTTGAGCAGACTGTTGATGGTCTGGCGCGACAGGCCCAGCATCGCCGCCAGATCCTCCTGGGGCAGTTGCAGCACGCGGCGCGCCTGCTCAACTTCGCCATAGCCTTGGGCGATCATCAGCAGCCGATGGGCCAGGCGCTTTGAAGCGGGCATCAGGCTCATCTGTTCGATATTGATCAACGACAGCCGCAGTTTATGGCTCATCAACAGTGCCATCTCCCGCCAGAACAGCGGATGCTGTTCGAGAATGCCGAGCATCGCCGCCTGCGGCACCTGCAGCAGTCTGCAAGCACCCGTGGCCAAGGCATCGTGGGTGCGCGGCAGGTTGTCGAACAGGCAGATCTCGCCGAACCAGTAGGGCGTTTCCACCAGGCTCAACACCGCTTCCTTGCCTTGGGCACTGACCGCACTGATGCGCACCGTGCCTTCCAGCACCGCATACACGCCGCACGGCGGGTCACCGCGCTTGAACAGGTACTGCCCCGTCGCCAGCACACGCAACCGCGCCGCCCCCAGCAGGCTACGCTGCAAGTCAGGCGGCAAATGGCTGAACCAATGACCGCGAGCCAATTGCGCGTGCCATGTCCCTGTGTCCATGCGAACTCCGAAGATTGTCGCCCAATTGACAGTTAGGCACCGACTGACAGGGCATGATCAAACATCCTACAGGAGGAACAACAATGAAAAGCCTCGTCGACCACCTCAGTCAATACGCCGCATACCACCGCGACCCACGCAACATCGCCAGCCACTTCATCGGTATTCCGTTGATTGTGGTGGCGGTGGCCGTGCTGTTGTCGCGCCCCGAATGGTCGATGGGCGGGCTGTGGCTATCACCTGCGGTACTGCTGGCGTTGTTTTCGGCGTGGTTTTATCTGCGCCTAGAACTGGCCTTGGGCGTGTTGATGACGGTGCTGATGGGCTTGTCGGTGTGGGCCGGGCATGTGCTGGCGGCGCAAAGCACGGCGGTGTGGCTGAGCAGCGGCGTGGGGATGTTTGTGGTGGGCTGGGTGATTCAGTTCGTCGGGCATTACTACGAAGGCAGGAAGCCTGCGTTTGTGGATGATGTGTCGGGGCTGATCGTAGGGCCGTTGTTTGTGGTGGCGGAGTTGGCGTTTTTGCTGGGGTTGCGGCAGGACCTCAAGCGCCAGATTGAAGAGCGCTCTGGGCCGGTGGGAGTACGCGGGAAAAACGCCACGGTCTAACAAGTACTGAACATCCAATGTGGGAGCCGGGCTTGCCCGCGATGGCGGTGGATCAGTTGGCATAACTGTCGACTGACACACCGCCATCGCGGGCAAGCCCGGCTCCCACAAGGGTTTTGCAGTGTTATTAGGCTTTTTGCCAGACCTTGGGTTTGAAGAACAGGGTCTCGCCCCGCGCCAACCCGGTGAGGCTGTCATGGTCTTTCACCACTTCGGCCTCGATCAACTCGCTTTGGCCTTCGACCTTCAAGGTCACGCGAGTAGTCGCGCCCAACGGCCGAATATCCCGCACTTGCGCCGCATGGTGATCTTCCAGTTCATGGCGTGACAACGACACTTCGTGGGGACGGAACAGCAGGTGCTTGTCTTCGCCCAAATGCAGGCGGTTGGAGTCCCCCAGGAAGTGATAGACAAAGTCGCTGGCCGGGTTTTCGTAGACGTCGCCCGGTGAACCGATCTGCTCGATCGCGCCCTTGTTCATCACCACGATACGGTCGGCGACTTCCATGGCCTCTTCCTGGTCGTGGGTCACGAAGACCGAGGTCAGGTTGATGTCCTCGTGCAGGCGCGCCAGCCAGCGGCGCAGTTCTTTACGCACCTTGGCATCAAGGGCGCCGAACGGCTCGTCGAGCAGCAGAACCTTGGGCTCCACCGCCAAGGCGCGGGCCAGGGCGATACGCTGGCGCTGGCCACCGGAAAGTTGTTCCGGGTAGCGGTCGGACAACCAATCGAGCTGCACCATGTTCAGCAGCTCGTGAACCTTGCTCGCGATCTGGCTTTCGGTGGGGCGTTGGTTTTTCGGCTTCATGCGCAGGCCGAAAGCGACGTTGTCGAACACGGTCATGTGGCGGAACAGCGCGTAGTGCTGGAACACAAAGCCCACGTTGCGATCACGCACATCGTGGCCGGAGACGTCTTCACCATGGAACACGATGCTGCCGGCGTCCGGGGTTTCCAGGCCGGCGATGATGCGCAGCAACGTGGTCTTGCCGCAGCCGGACGGGCCCAGCAACGCCACCAGCTCGCCACTCTGGATATCCAGGTTGATGCTGTCCAGGGCCTTGAAGGCGTTGAAGTTCTTGCTGACATTACGGACTTCGATCGACATGACTTATTCCTCACCCGCGCTGTTGCGCAGGCGGTTGATTCGGTTCTCGCTCCACTGCTTGAGCAGCAGGATGAAGAGCGCCAGGATCAGCAACAGGCTGGCCACCGCAAACGCGGCAACGTGGTTGTATTCGTTGTAGAGAATCTCGACATGCAGCGGCAGCGTGTTGGTGACGCCGCGAATGTGGCCGGACACCACCGACACCGCGCCGAACTCACCCATGGCCCGCGCCGTACACAGCACCACGCCGTAGATCAGGCCCCACTTGATGTTCGGCACGGTGACATGCCAGAACATCTGCCAGCCATTGGCGCCCAGCAGGCGCGCGGCTTCTTCTTCCTGGGTGCCCTGCTCCTGCATCAGCGGGATCAACTCACGGGCCACGAACGGCACGGTGACGAAGATGGTCGCCAGCACGATGCCCGGCAGGGCGAACACGATCTGGATGTCATGCTCTTGCAGCCACGGCCCGAAGAAGCCCTGGGCGCCGAACATCAACACGTACACCAGGCCGGCGATCACCGGCGAGACCGAGAACGGCAGGTCGATCAGCGTGACCAGGATGCTCTTGCCACGGAACGAGTACTTGCTCACGCACCAGGCGGCGCTGACGCCGAACACCAGGTTGAGCGGCACCGAAATCAGCACGGCGATCACCGTGAGTTTCAACGCCGACAGCGCGTCTGGCTCAAGGATTGCCGTGAAGAACGTGCCGAGGCCGTTCTTCAAGCCCTGGGACACCACCACCAGCAATGGCAGCAGCAGAAACAGGACGAATACCAGCCAGCCAAGGCCGATCAGGATACGTCGCGAGGTCGCACTGCCACGCCGAGCGGCGTTGGCCGAGGACGCGGCGGAAATAGACGATTGGGACATGTTCCGCGCCTCCTTATGGACGTTCGATGCGCCGCTGCAACAGGTTGATCAGCAGCAGCAAGACAAAGGACACCACCAGCATCAGCACACCAATGGAGGTGGCGCCGCGGTAGTCGTATTGGTCGAGCTTGACCATGATCAGCAATGGCAGGATTTCGGTTTTCATCGGCATGTTGCCAGCGATGAAGATCACCGACCCGTACTCACCCACGCCTCGGGCAAACGCCAGGGCGAAGCCGGTCAGCCAGGCGGGCAACAATGCCGGCACGAGGATGTAGCGGAACACCTGCAACGGCTTGGCGCCGAGGCAGGCGGCGGCCTCTTCGATTTCCCGGGGGATGTCGGCCAGTACCGGCTGCACCGTGCGCACCACGAAGGGCAACGTGACGAAGGTCAGCGCCAGGGTGATACCCAGGGGGGTGTAGGCGATCTTGAAACCCAGGTCGGCGGCAAACTGGCCGACCAGGCCGTTGGGCGCGTACAGCGCCGTCAGCGCGATACCGGCGACGGCGGTGGGCAGGGCGAACGGCAGGTCGATCATCGCGTCGATGACCTTGCGCCCGGGGAAGGTGTAGCGCACCAGCACCCAGGCCAACAAAGTGCCAATCACACCGTTGATGAGTGCGGCGTACAGCGCGGTACTGAAGCTCAGCTTCAAGGCCGCCAGCACGCGAGGCGCGGAGATGATGTTCCAGAACTGATCCCAGGTGAGTTGAGCGGCGTGTACAAACATCGCCGCCAGGGGGATGAGTACGATCAGGCTGAGGTACACCACGGTGTAGCCCAGCGTCAGCCCGAAGCCGGGTATGACGGGGGAGATACGACGCGACATAAGAGTCCTTGGTTAAAGGGTAGAAACCACTGTAGGAGCGTGCGTTCTGTGGCAGCTGGCTTTTCTGTGGGAGCCGGGCTTGCCCGCGATGCAGGCACCTCGGTGTATCAGCCACACCATGGTGATGCTATCGCAGGCAAGCCAGCTCCCACACCAGCCCAGTCCCTACAGAAAGTCAGGCCCCTACAGGTACTTTGGCTTATTGCGCCGTGTAGATCTGGTCGAACACGCCACCGTCATTGAAGAATTTCGGTTGGGCAGTTTTCCAGCCGCCGAAGTCTTTGTCGATAGTCACCAGGTCCAGTTTCGGGAACTGCTGGGCGTATTTGGCGGCGACTTTTTCATCCCGTGGACGGTAGAAGTTCTTCGCCGCAATCTCCTGGCCCGCCGGGCTGTACAGGTGGTTGAGGTACGCGGTGGCGATCTCGGTGTTGCCCTTTTTCTCGGCGTTCTTGTCCACAACGGCCACAGGCGGTTCCGCCAGGATCGACAGGGAAGGCACGACGATGTCGAACTTGTCGGCGCCGCCGTCTTCCTTCAAGGCCAGGAACGCCTCGTTTTCCCACGCCAGCAGCACGTCACCCTGGCCGTTGTTGACGAAGGTAATGGTAGAACCGCGCGCGCCGGTGTCCAGTATCGGCACGTGCTTGAACAGCTCTTTGACGTATTCCTGGGCCTTGGCTTCGCTGCCGCCGGCCTTGAGGCCGTAGGCCCAGGCGGCGAGGAAGTTCCAGCGTGCACCGCCGGAGGTTTTCGGGTTGGGCGTGATCACCGACACGTCTTTCTTGATCAGGTCGCCCCAGTCCTTGATGCCTTTGGGGTTGCCCTTGCGCACCAGGAACACGATGGTGGAGGTGTATGGGGTGCTGGCGTCCGGCAGGCGGGTCTGCCAGTTCTCCGGCAGGGTCTTGCCCAGCTTGGCGACTTCATCAATGTCACCGGCCAGGGCCAGGGTCACTACGTCGGCGCGCAGGCCGTCAATCACTGCGCGTGCTTGCTTGCCCGAGCCACCGTGGGACTGCTGGATCTTGACGTTGTCGCCGGGGTGGGACTGTTTCCAGAAGCTGGTGAACTCAGCGTTGTAATCCTGGTACAGCTCACGGGTGGGGTCGTACGAGACGTTGAGCAACTCGTAGTCCTTGGCAACGGCGGAACCGGCAAACACGGCACTGGCCAATGCGGCCAAGGCATAACGGCGAATCGACGACATAGAAGCTCCTGAAATTCTTGAGTGTTGGCTTTTCTTGTAATTGCGGGTCTATCGCCGTTCTTGCTCAGCTCGGTTTGTTACCGGGGTTCTGCAGACGGAATTTTTCCTTGCGTTCGATCTGTACCACTTGGGCGTTGTGTACGGTGATTTCCACCGCGCCAAACCGCAGGTCGCGCAGGGCGCTCTGGATTTCACGCAAAATGGCTGCTTCGTCCTGGCCGTCAACGCTACGTAGAGATGCGCTCATGGTCTCGCTCCTGAAAATGAGTAGTGCCTGGCAGTGGCGGCACTGCTTGCGGCGTGAGGGCGATAGTAGATAAGCGCGGATATTCTTAAAAATACTATTTAAGAATGTTTATATAACCAGAAAGAATTTTCTGATAGGGCATGGGGTTGCAAGGGTTTCCACAGAAAAAACGCTCATGCACAGTCGCCGCAGAACCCTGTGGGAGCTGGCTTGCCTGCGAAAGCGGTGGTGCAGTAACACATGCAGCGACTGACACACCGCCTTCGCGGGCAAGCCCGGCTCCCACATTGACCGCGTCAGTCCTGGCGGATCAGAGGTGCTCGGGTCCAGTCGATTTCATCAGCCGGCATCGGCCGTCCAAACCAGTACCCCTGGCCCATGTCGCATTCCTGATCCAGTAGGAACCGCGCCTGTTCCACCTGCTCAATTCCTTCGGCGTGCACCTGCATGCCCATGCTTTTGGCCAGGGCGATCACCACGCGCACAATCGCCGCGTCGTCTTCGTCCCACGGCAAGCCCGCCACAAAGCCCTGGTCGATCTTGAGCTTCTGCACCGGCAGACGCTTGAGGCGCAGCAACGAGGAATAGCCGGTGCCAAAGTCGTCGACCGCCAGGCGCAGGCCCAGTTCGCGCAGGCGGTGCAGTTGCTCCAACGCGACTTCCGGGTCGTCCATCACGGCGCTCTCGGTGACTTCCAGCTCCAGGAAGGCCGGGTCCAGCCCAGTGGTGTGCAGCACTTGGGCCACTTGCTCATACAGCTCGCGCCGGGCAAACAGGCGGCTGGAGACATTGATTGCGATAAAGCTCAGCGGCGCGCCGTCGGCCAGCCATTGGCACATCTGGCGGCAGGCCTGGTCCATCACCCACGCATCGATGTCGGCAATCAACCCGGTGCGCTCGGCGATGGGGATGAACTCGCCCGGCGGTACCAGGCCGCGTTCCGGGTGCTGCCAGCGCACCAGTGCTTCAACGCCGACCAAACGGCTGTCGTGCAGGTCGTGCACCGGCTGGTAATACACGCGCAGCTCATGTTGGTCGAGGGCGCGACGCAGCTCGCCGGCGATTTCTACCCGGTGTTGGGCGTGGGCGGTCAGCTCTTCGGTATACAACGCGTAGCCTTCGCGCCCAGCACTCTTGGCCTTGAACAACGCGGAATCGGCGTTGCGCAGCAATTGCTCGGCGCTCAGGGAGTCACTGGGGAACAGGCTGATACCGATACTGGCGCTGATAAACAGCTGGTTGCCGTCAAAAATGAACGGATCCTTCATGGCGTTGAGCATGCGCTGCGCCAAGGCCGCCGCTTGCACCACCTGCGGGCAGCTTTCGGCCAGCACGGCAAACTCGTCGCCCCCCAGGCGCGCCAGGGTAACCCCCGGCCCAAACAGGCCGCTGAGGCGTTCGGCCACCAACTTGAGCAATTGATCGCCAACGTTATGGCCCAGGCTGTCGTTGATGATCTTGAAGTGGTCCAGGTCCATCAACAGCAGGGCGCAGCCACGTTTATGCACCTGCGCGGAGGCCAGGGCCTGCTCGGCGCGATCGGTGAACAGCAGGCGATTGGGCAGGTCGGTGAGCGGGTCATGGTGTGCCAGGTGCGCCAATTCGTGCTCGGAGTTCTTCATGGCGCTGATGTCCGAAAACACCGCCACGTAGTGGCTGACCTGGCCCTGGTCATCGTGAATCACGCGGATGGTTTGCCACTGGGGGTACACCTCGCCGCTTTTACGTCGATTCCAGATTTCGCCGCTCCACTCGCCGGTGCTTTGCAGGGCATGGAACATTTGCTGGTAGAAATGCGCCGAGTGGCGCCCGGACTTGAACAGGCTTGGCCGTTGGCCCATCACGTCGTCGCGCTGGTAGCCGGTGATCTCCATAAACGCGCGGTTGACGTGCACGATCAGCCCCTGGGTATCGGTGACCAGCACCCCTTCGCGGGTGCAATCGAACACCGCAGCGGCCTGACGCAGGCGCTCGCGGTTCTCTTTCAGGGGTTGTTGCAACGCATGGGCACGGGCAAAACGCCAGCCAATCCAGTAAATGAGCAAGGCGCTGAGGCTGACCCACACATAACCGCGCGCTTGCAGCCAGCGTCCCTGCTCCAAGGGTTCATCGATAAAGTTGATTAATAGGTAATGGCTGAGCTGGAGCCAAAGGATGGAAACCAGCAGGTACACCAACCCCGCACGTAGGGCACCTCGGTATGAAAACAGCATATGCTTAGTAATCCTTACTAAATAACCAGAATCGCCCTACAAAGGATCAGGATTATAGAGGAGGAAACACTTTGTAAGTCTTATCTGAAACGGTGACTGGTTTTATCTGCAAAGGAAGTGATAATGCGGGTGCTGTTTTTTTCTTTATCTGAGGGCCATACAGCCTATGTGGTACAACGGTTTTCTTGATCTGTCCGCCTGGCAACTGGTGGCAGTCACGCTGTTGATGACCCACGTGACCATTATTGGGGTCACTGTCTATCTGCACCGTTATTCGGCCCATCGCTCGCTCGAGCTCAATGCCGGCCTTAAACACTTCTTCCGCTTCTGGCTGTGGCTGACCACGGCGCAGAACACTCGCGAGTGGACCGCCATCCACCGCAAGCACCACGCCAAATGCGAAACCGTCGATGACCCGCACAGCCCGGTGATCAAGGGCTTGTCCACCGTGCTGCGCAAAGGTGCCGAGCTGTACCGCGCCGAGGCGGAAAACCCCGAGACCCTGCGTATCTACGGCAAAAACTGCCCGGACGACTGGATCGAACGCAATCTCTACACGCGCTACCCGCTGTTGGGCGTGGCGCTCATGGGCGTGATCGACCTGCTGCTGTTCGGCACCATCGGTATCACTATCTGGGCGATCCAGATGATGTGGATCCCGTTCTGGGCCGCCGGCGTGATCAACGGCCTGGGGCATGCCGTGGGCTATCGCAACTTCGAATGCCGTGACGCCGCCACCAACCTGGTGCCGTGGGGCATCATCGTCGGCGGCGAAGAGCTGCACAACAACCACCACACCTACCCTAACTCGGCCAAGCTGTCGGTGAAGAAGTGGGAGTTCGACCTGGGCTGGGCCTGGATCAAGGTGTTCAGCTTCCTGCGCCTGGCCAAGGTGCAGCGTGTAGCGCCCATCGCCCACCGCGTCGAAGGCAAGGGCAGCCTGGACATGGACACCGCCATGGCGATCCTCAACAACCGCTTCCAGATCATGGCCCAATACCGCAAGTTGGTGATTGGCCCGCTGGTCAAGCAGGAGCTGGAGAAGGTCGATCATTCGGTACGCCACCAGTTCCACCGCGCCAAGCGCCTGCTGTCGCGGGAAACCAGCTTGCTGGAAGACCGCCATCACCTGCGCATCCAGAGCATGCTGGAACACAGCCATGCCCTGACCGTGATCTACGAAAAGCGCCTGGCGCTGCAGCAGATCTGGCTCAAGACCAGTTCCAACGGCCACGACATGCTGGCGGCGATCAAGGAATGGGTGCATGAAGCCGAGGCCAGTGGCATCCAATCCCTGCGCGATTTTGCCCACCAGTTGAAGACTTACTCGTTGCGTCCTACAGCAGCGTGAGGGCGCCGTGGGAGGGTTCGCCCTCCCACGCACTGGCTTTTTGGCGTCATTTTCCGGGCACCGTCAATCCACGCCGTTCACGGAACTTCACCGCAATTCCCCTCTCTCAAAGAACACTTCGCCATCATGGTGACCCCTTGTAGTGACCGCTTTTGCACCTGCGGCGCGCCCAGAGAGAGTTGTACCGATGGTTCACGAAAAGCCCAGCCTGCCCGATGTGCCCACCGCAGAGCCGCCGCGCCCGGCCGCGGCGGCGACCCTGTTGGCGCTCATGCATGCTCAAGGTGAAGTCGAGCGGCTGAGTGAGCGTGAGCAACTGCTCAGTTCCCTGCTGGTCAGCGTGAACGCCGTGCTCTGGGCCATCGACTGGGAAACACGCCGCGTGCTGTATGTGAGCCCGGCGTACGAGCGCCTGTTTGGCCGCTCTGCCGGCCTGCTGCTGGCCGACCACCGCGAATGGCGCAACAGCGTTCACCCCGAAGACCTCGACTACGCCGAACACAGCCTGGCCCGTGTGCTGGAACAGGGCGCCGTGGAGGACCGCGAGTACCGCATCATCACCGCTGACGGGCAGATCCGCTGGTTGAGCGACAAGTGCTACATCAACCAGCAGGTGGTGCCCGGTGAAGCGCTGATCGTGGTGGGCATCGCCGAAGACATCACCGAAAAGAAGCAACTTGAGCTGGAACTGCATCGCCTCGCCACCACCGACGTACTGACCCAAAGCAGCAACCGGCGACACTTCTTCGAACTCGCCAACCAGGCGTTCGACAATGCCTGCGCGCAGGGCACGCCGCTGGCGTTCCTGTTGCTGGACATCGATGATTTCAAAGACATCAACGACACCTATGGCCACCTGGAGGGCGACCAGGTGCTGCGGCGCATCGCCGAGAGCGGTCGCGGGGTATTGCGCCGTGGCGACCTGTTCGGACGCGTTGGCGGCGAAGAATTTGCTGCTGTGCTGCCGGGTTGCCCACCGGAGATGGCCCTGCAGGTTGCCGAGCGGTTGGGCAAGGAAATCCAGGCATTGGTGTTCAGCTACGAAGGGCATGAATTCAATGTGACCGTCAGCCAAGGCCTGGCCGGCCTGCGCGAAGATGACTCCACCCTCGACAGCCTGTTTGCGCGAGCGGATGCGGCGATGTACGAGGCCAAGCGCCAGGGCAAGAACCGCGTTATCGCCGGTTAACACCGACCCACTGTGGGAGCTGGCTTGCCTGCGATGGCGTCTTGACTGACCCACCGCTATCGCAGGCAAGCCAGCTCCCACAGTGGGTCGGTGTGTGTTTCAGGTTTTGCGCACTCGGGTCAGTTCCGACAAGCCTACCTTGAGCAGCCGCGCGGTCTTGCTGCCTGCCAGTTCTTCGAGCCCTTCGTGCTCGGTCAGCCGCGCCATTTGCACCGCCAGGTTCACCACCAGGGCTTCGCGCGAATACACCCCGCCTTCAAGTGAATAGATCCCCGCGATCAACTGCCGCAACTCCAGCGGCAAGCGCCAACGTGTGCGCAATGCCGAACCGTAGGCGGCGCCAAAGGCCTCAAGGGATTCGCCGATGGTTTGGTCATCCAGGGCGCCACCGCCCTGGCGCCAGTCTTCCAGGCAGCGCAACAAAGCCAAGTCGCCCAAGCGATGCAGGATGCAGGCGCTGTAGCAACGCTCGTGATCGAGCTCTAGCATGCGCGCCAGGCGCCGGGCGTAGTCGGCGCTGTCCTGGGACAGTTGCCAGTGCCGCTCGGCGTAGGCCACCAGCCCGGGGTCACCCAACACCACGTTGTGCTTGAGCGCCAGGCCCAGGATGAGATTCATGCTCTGGCCGGGCACCAACTTATGCAGGGCCTCTGACAGGGTCTGCACCGGCGTGCCGTGGTAGCCGGCGCTGTTGGCGGCGGCGATGAGTACGGCGGTGATTTGCGGGTCGCTGTGCACCTGGCCTTCCAACTGCTTGAGGTCCAGGCCTTCGGGGCCGAGGCTGCGTTGCACGGCAGCTTTCACATCCACGCGCAGCGGCGCGCCATCGCAGACCTCGCGGCGCCGCTCAAGGAAGGCGGGCAAGGTCATGCCCGGCGCCAGCGGTGGGATTTCGCAGTACACGCTTTCGCCTTCGTTGAGCAGCAGGTCTTGCAGGCGCTGGGTCAGGCTTTCCATGTTCAGCGGGCGGGTGAGGTAGGCGGTGGGCGCCAGGGGCAAGGCTTCGCGCACGCTGGCACTGTCGTTGCGACTGCTCAGCAAGATAAACGGCAGCGAACGGCGTTTCTGGCGCACGCTGCGCAGCAGGCTCAGGCCATCCACGCCCGGCAGCTCCCAATCGGCCAAGATCAGGTCATAGGTTTTTTCGCCCAACAGCGTGGCGGCGTGTTGCCCATCGGCGCACACATCCAGCCGTGCGTCACAGCGCACATTCAACAGCACTTGCTTGAGCAGGTCCCGCGACCAAGGGTCTGCTTCGGCGATTAACACTCGGGGTACAGCGGGTAAATCAACAGCAGTCATCCAGCACGCTCCATCGGCAATGCTTGCACCTTAGACAATGCAGGCGCGTGCGTACAATGAAGCAGGCACAAAAAAACCGCCGAAGCGGTTTTTTTGTTTTTCGTAGGAACGGGCGTGTCAGAGTTCGGAGAAGCACTCTTCGATGATCGCCAAGCCCTTGTCCAACTGCTCGTCCGGCGAGGTCAGGGGCACCAGTACGCGCAATACGTTGCCGTAGGTACCGCAGGACAGCAGGATCAGGCCCTTGTCACGTGCCTTGGCCACCACGGAGGCAACGGCGGCAGCGTTTGGCTTGTGGGTGTCGCCGTCTTCGAACAGCTCGACCGCGATCATCGCGCCCAAGGCACGCACTTCGCCGATCACCGGGTACTTGGCCTGAATGGCCTTGAGGCCAGTCACCAGGCGCTCGCCCACGGCCTTGCAGCGGTCCAGCAGGTGCTCTTCTTCGAACACTTCCATCACGGCCAGGGCCGCGGCGCAGGCAATCGGGCTACCGGCATAGGTGCCGCCCAGGCCGCCTGGAGCGATGGCGTCCATGTACTCGGCCTTGCCGCACACACCGGCCAGCGGGAAGCCGCCCGCGATGGATTTGGCGAAGGTGGTCAGGTCGGCGGCAACGCCCATCTGTTCCATGGCGAAGAAGGTACCGGTACGCCCGGCACCGGTTTGCACTTCGTCGGCGATCAGCAGGATGCCGTGCTTGTCGCACAGTTCGCGCAGGCGCTTCATGAAGGCTTTTGGCGCGACGTAGAAACCGCCTTCGCCCTGTACCGGCTCGATGATGATTGCAGCGATATCACGCGGCTCGGCATCGTTTTTGAAGATACGCTCGATGCTGGCGATGGAGTCGTCGATGCTCACACCGTGCAGTTCGTTGGGGTACAGCGCACGGAACACGCCGCCCGGCATCAGGCCCATGCCGGCCGAGTAAGGCACCACCTTACCGGTGAGGCCCAGGGTCATCATAGTGCGGCCGTGGTAAGCACCGGTGAAGGCGATCACGCCGGCACGGCCCGTGGCGGCGCGGGCGATTTTCACGGCGTTTTCTACCGCTTCGGAACCAGTGGTAACCAGCAGGGTTTTCTTGGCGAAATCACCTGGCACCTTGGCGGCGACTTTTTCGCACACTTCTACGTAGGGCTCGTAGGCCAATACCTGGAAGCAGGTGTGGGTCAGCTTGTTGAGCTGCTCGGTCACGGCCGCGATGATTTTCGGGTGCACGTGGCCGGTGTTCAGCACGGCGATACCGCCGGCGAAGTCGATGAACTCGCGACCTTCAACGTCGGTCACGGTGGCGTTCTTCGCGGAGTCAGCGAAGATCGGGTGAATCTGGCCAACACCGCGCGGTACAGCGGCTTCGCGGCGTTTCATCAGGGAAGCGTTGGTCTTGCTCATAAAGTCCTCATTCGCCGCTCATCGGGCGGCGTGGCTCAAGGATAGGTGGCGGGGAGGCAACTACGGCAGCATGCGATGATCGACTGCCACAGCTTTCCCGGCCACTGCGAATAACCATGTGAAACACGCAAAGGGGCAGCGCTCTCGTGCCCTCTGCGTTTGCTGCAATCCCGTGCCTTAGATGCCCAGGCAGAGGTATTTGATTTCCAGGTAGTCCTCGATCCCGTACTTGGAGCCTTCACGGCCCAGGCCCGAAGCCTTGATGCCGCCGAACGGCGCCACTTCGTTGGAGATCAACCCGGTGTTGACGCCGACCATACCGTATTCCAGGGCCTCGGCCACACGGAACACCCGGCCCAGGTCGCGGGCGTAGAAGTAGGAGGCCAGGCCGAACTCGGTGTCGTTGGACATGGCGATCACTTCGGCTTCGTCTTTGAAGCGGAACAGTGGCGCCAGCGGGCCGAAGGTTTCTTCCTTGGCCACGGCGGCGTTTTTCGGCACGTCGACCAGGATGGTCGGTTCGAAGAAGTTGCCTTCCATCACCTTGCCACCGGCCAACAGCTTGGCGCCTTTGCTCAGGGCATCAGCGATATGTTCCTGCACCTTGGCCACGGCTTTTTCGTCGATCAGCGGGCCGGTGGTGGTGCCGTCTTCCAGGCCGTTACCGATCTTCAGTTTGGTCACCGCCACCTTGAGCTTCTCAGCGAAGGCGTCGTACACCGAATCCTGGATGTACAGGCGGTTGGCGCAGACGCAGGTCTGGCCGTTGTTGCGGTACTTGGAGATGATCGCGCCTTCGACGGCCTTATCCAGGTCGGCGTCGTCGAACACGATGAACGGTGCGTTACCGCCCAGCTCCAGGGAGACTTTCTTGATGTCCTTGGCGCATTCGGCCATCAGCTGGCGACCGATTTCGGTCGAGCCGGTGAAGGACAATTTACGCACGATCGGGTTGCTGGTCAGCTCGCCGCCGATGTCGCCAGCACTGCCGGTGACCACACTGAGCACGCCTTTGGGGATACCGGCGCGGTGCGCCAGCTCAACCAGGGCCAGGGCCGAAAACGGGGTTTGCGAGGCTGGCTTGATCACCATGGTGCAACCGGCGGCCAGGGCCGGGCCGGCTTTGCGGGTGATCATCGCCGCAGGGAAGTTCCACGGGGTGATGGCTGCGGTCACGCCGATGGGCTGCTTGATCACGATCAGGCGCTTGTCGGGCTGGTGGCCGGGGATCACGTCGCCATAGATGCGCTTGGCTTCTTCAGCGAACCACTCGATAAACGAGGCGGCGTAGACGATTTCGCCCTTGGCTTCGGCCAGCGGCTTGCCTTGTTCGAGAGTCATCAGGCGGCCGAGGTCGTCCTGGTTTTCGATCAGCAGTTCGAACCAGCGGCGCAGCTTGTTGGCGCGCTCCTTGGCGGTGAGTGCACGCCAGGCTGGAAGGGCCTTGTCGGCGGCTTCGATGGCGCGGCGGGTTTCCGCGGCGCCCATCTTCGGCACGGTGCCGAGAATCTCGCCCGTGGCCGGGTTGTTGACCTTGATGGTTTGACCATTGTCCGCATCGACCCAAGCGCCATCGATAAAGGCTTGCTGGCGGAACAACTGGGTGTCTTTAAGCTGCATGTCGGCTTTCCTTAACAGCACCGCGCGCACGCGGAGCGAATTAGAGTTGTTGAAAGGCGCCTTGTGGGCTGCCGTCAGGGAAATCAGCCCCAGCGCGCAGAAAAAATGAAAGAGCGCACGGGAGACAGAGCGTTTGAAATCTCAAACGAATCCTAGGATCAATGGGGGTACAGGGCAATAGGATGTTCGAAAAAAAGAACGAATATGGCGCATCCGATTCATCTTTCGGATCAAACGCACACACGACAACAGCCCCGGAGCCTTGTGGGCGCCGGGGCTGTTGGGGGCCTTGCAGCTTAAGGTTGGAACGACTTGAGCACGGCCAGCAGGCTGGTCAAGTTGTCGGCCACGCCGCCCTGGGCGACTTTCTCGGTGGCGGCGGCGCCAGCGGTGGTGTCGACGCTGTAGATCTGCATCACGCCCTGGTTGGTGGCCGCCTGAGCCAGGGTGTTTTGTTGCTGTTGGGCCGAGACCGAGTTCTGGAACAGGATTGCCGTGGCCTGGCCCATGGATTGGTAAATGGTGCTCATGGCCATCGCGGGTGATTCGGCAACCACCTTGACGTTGGTCTGAGTGACGGCATCGGTGATTTGCGGGCTGACTGTACTCATGGTTGAAACTCCTGGGTTGAGAAAGAACAACATCCGTTATTGCTCAGTGCTTACGGCTGGAACGACTTGAGCACGGTCAACAGGCTGGTGAGGTTATCCGACACGCCACCCTGGGCGACTTTCTCGGTGGCCGCCGCACCTGCGGTGGTATCGACGCTGTAGATCTGCATCACGCCCTGGTTGGTGGCCGCCTGGGCCAGGGTGTTTTGCTGCTGCTGGGCCGACACCGCGTTCTGGAACAGAATCGCCGTGGCCTGCGCCATGGATTGATAAATAGTGCTCATCGCCATCGCTGGCGATTCGGCCACCACTTTGACGTTGGTCTGGGTGACCGCGTCGGTAATTTGCTCGTTGACTAATGGCATGATCAATTTCCTTATTTAGTACACGGTGCATTCCGTGTTCATCAATGAACGTTGCGAAACAGGCGCTGTGAAACCTGGTTTAGGGTTTCGCTGCGGGGCCCAGCGCCGCTTCAATCTGGGCGATCAATCCTTGGATCAGTGCCTGCACTTCCTTGCGTTGCGCGTCCTGGTCCGAGGCCGCGCCGTTCAGCATTTGGCGTAGCGCCGCTTCACGCTGCTGGGCAGCCGTCTTGAGCGCTTGTTCGTTGGCCTTCGATTGCTCAAGCACCTGGGTGGCGCGCTTGAGGGTTTCGTCGACGATGGCCTGGGGCGTTCCGGCGAAAATCTGCGGGTTGCGCAGCATCGCTTCAAGCCGTTGGCGGTCGTCGGTGGACAGGACCGAGGGTTGCATAGCGACCTCCTTAGGGGCTGCCTTGGTGGCGACACGCCCGCTAAAGCCGCACCTCAACGTTGTCCTGCCAGAAACCGGCAAAGTAAAAGTGCGGCGACGAATCACAGAAGGTCGCCAACTCCGCAGGCGTGATGGCGCTGGGCTGGTTGGGGAAAATGGCAGGCGGAGGCGGTAGCAGGTTGGCCTCATTGTAGAGGTTGCCGACCTCATAGCAGTTGGCCGCGAATTGCGAACAAAAGGACCCGCTGCCGATGTCGATGGACTCGTTGATCCGTGTCACCAGGCTGGTATCGGAAGTCCAGCGCCGAAAGGCTGAGATCATCGCGTTCCACACGCTGTAACGGCCCCGGATATCACCACCGATCTTGTCGAAATAGAACTGCTTGGCAGCCACCGTCGCCGCCTCGCCCAGCTCGGTATCCACGCAGGAAAACACCATCGCCGAGCGTGGCGGTTTTTCCAGGCTCAGGTCGGTCAGGGCTAGGCCACTGCCGACACTTTCGATCACCAGGGTGTCGCTCACCGCAATCGCCGGGTGAACCACATTCAGGTAGGTCGTGTCCTGCGAGAACACCTTGGCCTTGACCAATTGACCGGCTTTGATAAACGCCCGCGTTGCGCTGTCGTCATCTTGTTTGACAGAAAAAATAATATCTCCAGGCTGCATGATGTCGCTCCTCACTCAAGAAAAGTTGCTTTCAAGTTGCTGTTGCACCGCTCCAGCAGAACGCCGAAGCGCTGTGCTCGGTTCAGGCCGCTGGCGCGGCCCGGTTGGCCAGGGTGTCGGCGTACTTGGCGATGCTCTGGTCGATCTTGTCGATGGCCACGCTGGCGGCTTCGGCTTCCATCGCACCGGCAGCAGCAGCCACGGCGGCAGCGGCGCCCACCAGCAGGTCGGTGGCCAGGGCGCCCAAGGCGTCTTCGGCAGCGGCCGGCAAGTTGTCCTTGACGATGTTCTCGGTCATTTGCTGGAGCAGCACGGCTTGGGCCGCCAACGCGATCTTGCTGACCCCATCGAAGTACCCCGCCGCCGCTTGCGCCACCAACCCGGCCGCCTGGCTGATCATCATGTCGGCCGGCACCGCGATCTGCGCCGGCGCATAGGCAAAGTTCTGCGAATTGGTGAACTGCACCGCCTGCACAATCTGGCTATTGAGCGCCGCCGTGCTGTCGGATGACGGCGCGCTCACCTGATTGAGCAAATGCTCGTTCATGCGCGCCATGATCGAGCGCGAGGCCGGTGCGGCGGGCGCCGTCGCAGGTGAATCGGCGGCGGGCGTTGCTGGAGAGGCGGCGGGTTTCTTTCTGCTGAACCACGACATAATCGATCTCCCGAGGCCTCAGCCCTTCTCGCCAATCTGCATGATCAGCGCCACGGCCTTGGAGATCACCGCGTTGGAAATCTGATTCATCGCCTGCTGGCTGTTGACCGCGTTCTGCAACGACAGGCCCGCCGCGCTGCTGGCCACCTGGTACAGCGACGCGATGGCCTGGGCCGGCGCCTCGGCCACCACCTTGACGTTGGTTTGAGTGACCGCGTCGGTGATCTGGCTGTTGACCTCTGTCATACATCTCTCCTTGATGGCATTCACCCAGGTTTGGGTGTGGATAGCGGCGGCGTGCTGCGCTCATACCACTAGAACGCCCCACGCCAACGTCTGTGAATCGCCTTCAGCGCAAGGCACTGCGCAGCAGTTGCACGCGCTTGCGCACCAGCGGCAGCTTCACGTGCAGCTCGGCGGCAATTTGCGGGTAAGGCAGGTCATCGACAAAACGCATCTCGAACAAGCGCTGCTGCAACAGCGGTAACCGTGCGACGTGCGCCTCGATCTGCTCCAGGCGCTCATAACATTCCACCCGCTCCAGCACCGAGGCGCAGGGCGCGGCGAGCGCGGCCAGGTGATCGTGTTCAAGGTCCACCGAATCATCGAACAGCCGCCCCTCGCGCTTGCTGCGCCGCACGCTGTCAAGAAACACATGATCGAGCACCAGAAACAGAAACCCCTCAGGGTCGCGAATGCGCTCGGGCGAGCGCCGAAAGAACAACAGGGCCTTGATCGCCGTCGCCGCCAACCACTCCTGGCCCTGATCCAGATTGCCCTTGGCCCGCCGCAACGCCCGGCGCCTGAGCTCGCCGTGCACAGCGCGCCAACTCGCTTCGAACAAACGGTCATCGGCGGCCCATTGATCCTTGAACTGAACAGTCATCCCCATCGCCAGCACTCCTGTGCATCCTTGATGAAGGGCCAGTCTGCGAGGGCTCGACGGAGGTACGCTGTTACCTGGGGAACACCACCACAACTAATTCAGCGCAAAAGCCTTGCGCCGCAACTGCTCGACATCGTTGATCACCATGCGCTCCAGATCGCCGCTGATCACCCCACTGCGCCGCCACACTTGCAGCTGCACATTCAGCTTGGGCCGGCTGGTGTTCAGCATCGACGCCAACACCCCCTGGCTTGCGGGCAACGACACACTGGGCAAAGCCAACGCCAGGTCGATCTCACCCAGGTTCGCCAACAAAAACCGCGCCAACCGCGACTCCAACCGATGCAGGCACACCAACTCCAACAACTCGATGGCGTGCAGCAACCGCAGCATCATCAGCATCAACAGGCGCCGCAGAAACACCGGCTCCTCAAACAACACAGCAAAATGCCGGCTACCCAACTGCAACAACCGCGTGGGCCCGCTGGCAAAGGTAGAAGACTCGCGCCCATGATCCTTGATCAACGCCGTCTCCCCCACCACCTGCCCGACCCCGGTACTGCCGATAATCTGCTCGCGCCCATCCGGCCCATGCACCACCGAATAAATCCGACCCTCCACCACCAACGCAATGAATTCGAGGGTGTCGTCCTTGAAATACAACAGCTCACGATCATCCAGCGTGCGCTCCACCATATGGGTGGCGACGTAGCGCAAGAGATGCTCCGGCATACCTCGAAACAAATCGGAGCGAGCCAGCAGGGTTTGTCTGAGCGGGAGATCGAGCATCACGGTTCCTTTGGAATGCATGCGTTCACCTGAGGAATTGCGGCGTGGAAGCGGTTTAAAGCCACAAGAGCAAAGCAAACAAAGGGACGTGCGGCGCGGGGAGTTGTGAATGAGGGTGGCGATTAGCCATTTTTTGTCGGAAATGGACGACAGGGGGCGGGGAAAACGCTGGAATGGACGCATCAGGTCGACATGGGTATGATGTCGCCCGCACAAGCATCCGTAGCTCAGCTGGATAGAGTACTGCCCTCCGAAGGCAGGGGTCGTGGGTTCGAATCCCGCCATCAAATCCAGTTTCGCTAAACGCTTGTCGGAGTTCGTTTTTTCGATCAGTGAAGGGTCTTTTAGGTTAGTGGGGCACTGAGTAGTGCCACCAGGTGGGGCATCGCAAAGGTGCAGCCATGCCAGCCCGACCCGCATTCCTAACTCAGAATCGCCATGGAACCTACTATTTCCGAATAGTAATTCCAAAACCTCTGCGCTCAGCATTTGGCCTACAGCGAGAAATTCGACGAACGCTAAAAACAGACAGTGCCAAGCTGGCGCTTCGACGTGCCCGGCAATACGCTGCACGCTTCGAAGCCGCTTTTGACAAGGTGCTAGCTATGGCCGAAAACGACGAATACATGCCTACAGACGAAGATTACGAAATCTATCTAAGCGAAATGGCGAAAGCTGAGGCCCCAGGAACATGGGCTTCTCACTCGACACGCGATCAAGAGAAGCCAGGCTTCCAGTCGCTTCTCTCCGACGACGAGTGGTGTGGAATCGAAGAGGAACAGCGACGACAAATAATTGCCAGAGCGCTGACTGGCCATGGCACAAGGACCATCCCTACAAGAATGGAGAAGCTCGCTGAGCAGCTTTACGCTCGGGGGCGTAGTTTGCCATTACCTCAGTTTAAAAAACTTCTCCCCACGCTTATTGAGCGGCTAGCGCTGCAACCCTTCGAAAGCAATGAAGCATCGACAGCAACAAACGTGATCGTTCCGCCTAACGGGCCGAATTTATACGAGCTGTGGCAGCAACACTGGGAAACGCTCGCGAAACTGTCGAGAGGCCAACAGAAAAGCGCACGGACAAAAGAAGATGAGCAAGGTCACGCTTGTCGTTTGAATATCTTGAGCGCCAGCAAACCGATCAATCAGTTCACAGTTGAAGACTTTGAGCGCATCTACTCTGACGTTTTTGACATACGACCGAGCCGAGGCAGCAAGCTACCGCCCCCGGACTCATCAATAGAGACGATCCTGGCGAAAGACGGGGAGCGACGCATCGAAGCAGCCACGATTGAAAAGCTCATCGTTCGCCTCGGCGTACTCCATGAATTTGCCTTTAAGAAAGGGCTGACAAAGATCTCACCGGATGCCCCAGACCGACCGACTCCAGATCGCAATCCAGCTGGAAAAAAACCAGTGGAAAAAGCGTTCACAAAAGCTGACCTACAAGCCATTTATTCCGGCTATTTGTACACAGGCACAGAACTCGTCAAGAGCAGCGCTGTGTTCCCATACCAATTCTGGCTTCCAATCTTGGGACTTCTCACCGGCGGACGCCTCAACGAGCTCTGTCAGCTTGATACCGAGGACGTTAGCAAAAACGAGCGTGAAGGTATCTGGACCATCAGCTTGATGGACGACGAGCGGGACCGCCCATTGCCGAAGTCACTGAAGAACCAGTCCAGCCGGAGGATACTGCCGATACACAGCGAGCTGATTCGTATGGGCTTTTTGGAATTTGTAGAGCAAGCAGCCAAAGAAGGGCGGGATAAATTGTTCTCAGATGGTTTGACCTACAACCCCAAAAAGGGATGGGGGAGCAATGCCACCCATTTCTTCTGTCGCTTCCCAAGCAAGAGTACACCGGCATCAGGGTATTTCTTTAAGTGCGGCATTCGTGAAAGAGACGCGGCGGGCAAAACTGATAGGAAGAATTTCCATAGCTTCCGCCACACATTCACGGACCTTGCCCGTGAGGCCGGAGGAGAGGCATATCTTGTGCTGCCGGACCTGACAGGACACTCAAGAGGCCGGGAGGGTCAAGTCGCCATGTACGGCAATGGATTCAGCCAATCGAGGAAACAGGCAGTTCTGGAGAGCTTGACCATCCCTGTTGATCTTTCGAAGCTCACATACTCGGAATTTGAGTCCCGGCTTGGAAGCAAGCTTAAAAGCTGTGTTGAACGGCATCGAGACTCTTATGGCCTCAACCAAAGCGAGTAGGCTGATCATTTAGCGATAGGAAAAATGGTAAGGCTATAATCGCATTTTGAAAAAAAACGACATGGAGTGCAGGAAATGAAAAATGTTTATATGGCAGCCACATTCATGCTTTTTATTGGCGTGATGAATACTGCAAATGCAGGTTGTGTGGGCCCTACTGTCATGGGCAATTGCGCATCTGGGACAGAAATTAAAGGCTATGGTTCGAGCAATGACTCCTATCAAGGATCATCAGGCCAAAGCTATAGCTATGATTTAAGTAATCCGGCCGATAGTAATCGATACAGTATTGATATTGACGCTCAAAAACGGGATCAACAAAACTCTAATAGTATCAATACCTATTATGACCAATCGAATGGTCAATATGGGGGCGGCTATGAAGATGATGATAATTAATTAGATTGTTTAACGTGAGTAGACGGCCCGGATTTGGGTTTATTCCCCCCAAGGACGGCAGTATCGTCAACATGTTTGAAAAGGTGTCAGTGCATGGGTTCAGGTCAGTTCGGCTGGGATGATGACGATGATGGCATGCCCGATGCGGCCTTCACCGAGGACGAGCTGGATGCAGGCGTGCAGCACATCATGCGCACGGGCAATCCCAACGCGACCTCCTCAGGCCGTAGCAAGTCTTTGTCCTGGACGGCCGACGAAAGGGGCGGCGAGAGCACTCAACAATCTGGCAATAGGTTGTCTTCATCCAGCGGAGCTTCCCTGCGTTTCGAGACCTTTGCTCAGGCTCGGGCTTGGGCCCAGGCCAACCCTGGCGGGGCGTTTAAGCGCGCAACTGATGGCCGAGGCTTTGAAATAAAACCCACGCCGCATAGCAGAAGCGTCAATCTCAAGCAGCCCGAAGTCGGCTCGAACTGGGATCGGTCGACTGAGATCAAGAGCATGGCGCCGCACTTGCACGACGTCCTGGCTAATTCTGCCGGCAGTTACCGCAGCATCTCTATGCGGCCCTTCTACCGCAGCACTTGGGAGGCTGAGCTGGGTCGATTGAGTACAGCCAAACTCAGGCGCTTGCGGCTGCTAGTTTCCGTTCATCTTGAAGAAAGCCGTATGTATTTGCGCGATATTTATGACCAAACTCGGCGCTCTCACCGCATGAAAGCCGGCCACTACGGTGAGGAACTTCACGAGCGGACAAACGAGATCATGGAAGGAGCACTTGAGGACATTGACAAGTGCCTTGTCGCAAACCGTTCCGGAGACTAGGCGCGAGATCTGATTTGGGCCGGTAAATAGTCCTCAGACCACTATCAAAACAGTAGACAGGTTTGATAGTCAGCCGACCATTTGTCGCCATCTATCAAATAACTCTCGTGAATAGCTATATGATCAGATTATCATAGACCTATCTAATCTTAGTCTAACGGATAAACGCTAATGCTCGCCCATCTCTACCTCCGCGCATCGACCAAAGATCAAGACGCCAACAGAGCGAAAGCTGCACTCGAAGCCTTTGCCACAGAGAAAGGGCTCACCATCGCGGGCATCTACGCGGAGAACATCAGCGGGACTAAGCTTGATCGCCCTCAGTTGCTCGCCATGCTCGAAGCAGCAGCACCCGGTGACATCTGTCTCTGTGAATCCGTAGACAGGCTTACTCGCCTCTCTCAGTCTGATTGGAGATCGCTGAAAGCTACGATTGAAGCTAAGGGCTTGCGACTGGTCATCGCTGACCTACCAACCAGCCACTTACTTGTACAGGACAGCGGTATCACCGGCCAGATCATGGAAGTGGTCAACGGCATGCTGATCGACCTAATGGCAACCATGGCTCGTCTCGATCAAGAAAAACGCGTGGAGCGTATCCGCCAAGGTATCCAGAACAAGCAAGCCGCTAACCCTGACTGGAAGCCCACCGGCAAGAGCAAGGACGCGGCCAAGTGGAAGAAGGTTGAAAGCATCCTTGCAAAACATCCGCAGGCGTCTGCTGAAGAGGTCGCCAAGATGGCCGAGTGCGGCGTTGCGACTGTGTACCGCATCAAGCGGGCACTGACCGCCTGAGCTAGCTGTAAGGTCCCCTAGCCCGCCTCGTCCGTATGCGTACGGCCAAGTCATCTACCCAGCCCTGCAAAGCCAAGACATGGTGTGCACTTACATTTAAGTGGGCACCAGTTCTAGCCTTTTAAGCGGGTATTTCATGCAGCCAACACGCCGTTCCTATTCCAAATCCTTCAAAGCTCAGGTCATTCAAGAGTGTGCCCAGCCCGGTGCTTCGATTGCCAGCATCGCACTCAGCCATAACCTCAACGCAAACCTCGTCCACAAATGGATTCGCCTGCAAGCGCAGAAAAGGTAAGCGTCCGAGCTACACCGCCTTGCAACTCAAACCTTAATCCGTTTAAACCACTGGTTCACGCGCTCGCACTCAAATGTCACCGGATCAAAAACATCGCCATGCCATTCAACCATGGCGTCATGCTCTGGATGATCGGGGTTGCCCATCGCCTCCAGAAACTCCTCGTAACCAGGCCCGCCACCCACGTTTTCCGGTGGGCAAGCATTGGCGCCGTCGATGCAATACGGCACCTGAGGACAGGCAACAGCGGGTAGCGTTTTTTCGACCTTGATACTGTGATGCCAGCTGTCACCAAAGTCGTAGAGATAATTGAATGTCCGCTTTCCGTTCAGCGCCTCGATCAGCGTTTTACGGGCTTCCGGGTTCACCGTCGGCCCCCAACCATCAGGGTCGGGCATGCCGTAATTCTCACCAGCAATTTCAAACTCATGCAGATGGCTATCACTCCAGCCCATCACGACCTGGATGACATGGTGCAGCTTGCCCAAGGTGATGTTTTCAGGCACCGCGAACCGACGCCAAATCTTCGGAGTGATCCACTTCAGCTCGATGTGCAGCAGTAACAGGTCGGGGGCGGGTTTGGGTAAACGGACAGTTTTAACCATGGATCAGGCGGCCTCGCAGTGTTCAGTGTGATTCAAAGAAATGTTCCAAGGCAGCAACTCGCTCACCCGATTGATCGGGTGTTCGGCAATGTGCTCAAGTACGTAGGCCAGATAGGCCTGTGGGTTTAACCCGTTTAGCTTGGCAGTACCCACCAGGCTGTAAATCGCAGCGGCTCGTTCTCCGCCGGCATCGGAACCGGCAAACAGGTAGTTTTTGCGGCCCAGCGCGACGGCGCGTAGCGCCCGTTCGGCGGCGTTGTTGTCGATTTCGATTCGGCCGTCATTGCAGTAGCGCGTTAGGGCCTGCCACCGGTTGAGGGCATAGAGGATTGCACCGCCCAATGCCGACTTTTTCGACAGTTGAGTCAGCGTCTGATTAAGCCATGCGTGCAGGTGTTCCAGCAGCGGACTGGCCCGACTTTGCCGAACCGTTTTTCGCAGGTTGGGCGGCTGCCCTCGGATCTCGCTTTCGATGGCATACAGGGCCGCAATCCGTTGCAGCGCCTCGGCGGCAAGGGGTGAAGCCAAGTCTTTGTAGACATCGTAAAACTTGCGCCGGGCGTGAGCCCAGCATGCAGCTTCCTCAATAGTGCCCGTCGCATACAGCTGAGCAAAACCGGCGTAGCCGTCAGCCTGCAAGATCCCGCTAAAGCCCTTGAGATGAGCGCGCGGATGTTGCCCCTTGCGATCCGACGAGTAGGCAAACCAGACCGCCGCCGGTGTCGAGTCACCCGCAGGTCGGTCGTCCCGCACGTATGTCCACAGGCGAGCCGTTTTGGTCTTGCCGTTGCCCGGCGCGAGCACGCCAATCGGCGTGTCGTCTGCATGGACTTTGTGACCGCTCATGACGTGGTGCTCAAGGGCGTTGATCAGCGGCCTGAGCAACTGACTGCTCTGGCCCACCCAGTCGGCCAGGGTTGAGCGCTCCAGCTCCACGCCCTCACGGGCGTAGATCTCGGACTGCCGATACAACGGCAAATGATCAACAAACTTGGAGACCAGCACATGGGCCAACAACCCCGGGCCTGCAAGGCCTCGGGCTATCGGACGACTCGGCGCCGGCACCTGGGCGATGTGCTCGCAGCAGCGGCAGACCCACTTGGGGCGAACATGGCGGATCACTTTGAAACGTGCCGGAACGTACTCCAGCACTTCGGACACATCCTCACCCAAATAGCGAAGCTCCCCACCGCAGCCCGTGCATTGCGACTCGGGCTGATGCACGTGAGTTTCGCGAGGCAGGTGTTCGGGCAATGGTTTGCGGCGCGAAACTGCGCGAGGTGCCGGTTCGACTGGCGTTGTCATTTCGGCTTGGCTGACTTGCAGCTCTTCGAGGCTCAACTGGAGTTGATCGATCATCGCGTCCAGTTGCTCGGAGCTGCGACCGAACTGCGTACGACGCAGCTTGGCGATCATCATTTTCAAGCGCTCAATCTCTGCCCGCTGGGCAGAGACCAGAGTCTTCAAGGCTTGAAGATCGTTCGGCAGGGAGTCGGTCACGAGAGTCATGACCGCATGTTACTGGGGATTTTTTCAGCGCGGCAAGTCAGACTGCGAGGACAGGCGCTGTACGAATTGGCCTGCGCCAATCAATGCCTTCCAACAGCATCGATAACTGCGCAGGCGTCAGCGACACGCTGCCGCTGGTTGCTTGCGGCCAGACGAAGCGCCCTTGTTCCAACCGTTTGCAAAACAGACACAAGCCGTCGCCATCCCACCACAACAGCTTGATCCGGTCACCGCGCCGTCCGCGAAAGGCAAATATCTGACCGGAAAACGGGTCGGCTTCCAACTGTGTCTGCACCAGTGCCGCTAAACCATCGAAGCCACGGCGCATATCCGTGACGCCGGCGGCGATCCAGATACGGGTTCCAGCGGGCGGGGCAATCATCGCAGCAACTGCTGCAAGACGAATTGCAGCGTCTGCGGATCGGGTGCGCCCATGATACGCAACTTGGCTTTTCCGACCTCAACTGCGATCTCGGAATGACACTCCGCCTGTGGCTGGACGACGTGCGGCAGATCGATTGGCGCCTCCATCACCTGGACGGGCAAAAGCGTTGCGCTCTGGCTGACGGCGCCGAATACCCCTTCCTGATATTGATGCCGCCAGCGAAACACTAGGTTGGCATTGACGTCATGCTCACGAGCGATCAACGACACGGAGGCGCCAGGCTGGAGGGTCGCCTCGACGACTTGGCGTTTGAACGCCAGCGGGAAGTTGGGGCGGCGGCCGGTTCGACGGGCTAGGGCAACGGTATCCAAGATAGTGTCCACTAAAAAATGGTGTCCACTATCTTGGCTAATTTGGAGGGCTGTCAGGAGAGGGTGCTGGCCGGACGGTTACCAGAAAAGCACAGCGCTGCAACCTGCATTTATTCCGTTACCCGTGCCGCTGGCAGGGGCGAAATCCCACACATCATCATCGAATATTTGCGTTGAAATACAGCACCCGCGTGGCACCGTCACAGTGAACTGGCCCACTGAAAATGCTGCTGCCTGCGCGACCTTTCTTCGAGACCTTCTGCGATGATTCGCATCGACTCCATCTGGCTCGCCACCGAGCCGATGGACATGCGCGCTGGTACCGAAACGGCATTAGCCAAGGTGATTGCGGTGTTCGGTGCGGCGCAGCCGCACTGTGCTTATCTTTTCGCCAACCGCCGCGCCAATCGCATGAAAGTGCTGGTGCATGACGGCTTCGGCATATGGCTGGCGGCGCGCCGGTTGAGCCAGGGCAAGTTCCACTGGCCAAGCATTCGTCATGGCTCTGAAATGCAGTTGGACACCGAGCAACTCCAAGCCTTGGTATTGGGCCTGCCATGGCAACGAGCAGGTTCCGGCGGCTCGATCACACTGCTTTAACGGCTGCCATTAGCCTATCGGTCTATCGCCGCGAAGCGCCTGCTCTGGCAAAATTCGGCGCATGACTTCTTCTCCCAATCTCGACCAAATGACTCCCGACCAACTGCGTGCCTTAGCTGCGCAATTGCTCTCGCAAGTCGAAACAATGGGTAAGACGGTCGAAACCATGGGCAAGAAGATCAACCGCGATCAGACGGTGATCGAGAAGCTGACCTTCGAAATTGCGCAGCTCAAGCGCTTGAAAAATTTGCCAAGCGCAGCGAGCAGATGAATCCTGAGCAGGCCAGTTTGCTCGATGACCTGATCGATACAGATATCGCAGCGATTGAAGCAGAGCTTCAGGCCTTGCAAACAGTGCCAGCGGCGACCGAGAAAAAGCAGAAGCCCAAGCGCACTGCATTGCCGGCTGAGTTTCCACGCACACTGATCCATCACGAACCTGACAACACTCACTGCCCATGCGGCTGCGCGCTGAAACGCATCGGTGAAGATGTCAGTGAGAAGTTGGATTACACACCGGGCGTGTTCACCGTCGAGCGTCATGTACGTGGCAAATGGGTCTGCGATGACTGCGAAACGCTTATCCAGGCACCGGTTCCGGCTCAGATCATCGACAAGGGCATCCCAACCGCTGGGCTGCTGGCCCACGTCATGATTGCCAAGTTTGCTGACCATTTACCGCTTTACCGTCAGGAATCGATCTTCGGTCGAGCGGGCCTGGCGATTCCACGCTCAACCTTGGCCGAATGGGTTGGCGTGACTGGGGTTCAGTTGCAGCCGCTGGTCGATGCGCTGCGCGAAGTGGTACTCGGGCAGCAGATTATTCATGCCGATGAAACACCCGTGCAAATGCTCATGCCGGGAACAAAGAAAACCCACCGTTCCTATGTTTGGGCCTACGCCACCAGCCAGTTCTCGGATGTGGCAGCGGTGGTTTATGACTTCAGCCCCAGCCGTGCCGGAGAGCATGCTCGCAACTTCCTGCAAGGCTGGAGGGGCAAGCTGGTCTGTGACGATTTTGGCGGTTACAAAGCCAGCTTCGAACTCGGCGTGACCGAAATCGGCTGCATGGCCCATGCACGGCGCAAATTCTTCGAGCTGCACGCTACGAATAAAAGCACGCTTGCTGAGCAAGCCCTGCGCTATATCCAGTTGTTGTACGAAATCGAGAGCGAAGTCCGCGATCTGGAGCCGGATTTACGGCGGCGAATACGGAAAGAAAAAGCCGTCCCGGTAATGGACATGCTACATGTCTGGATGAGCGCCCAGCGCGACTTTGTGCCCGAAGGCTCAGCCATCAGCAAAGCACTCGATTACAGCCTGAAACGCTGGGCAGCGCTGTCGCGCTACCTCGATGACGGGGCTGTACCCATAGACAACAATTGGGCAGAGAACCAGATCCGACCATGGGCTCTTGGACGCAAGAACTGGCTCTTCGCAGGGTCGCTACGCAGCGGAAAACGGGCGGCGGCGATCATGAGTTTGATCCAGTCTGCGCGGCTCAACGGTCATGATCCGTATGCCTATTTGAAGGACGTGCTCACACGCCTGCCGACGCAGCGGGCGAGTGAAATCGATCATTTGCTGCCGCATATTTGGCAACCGGTCTAATTGCGTAAGACGTGATGCTCGGATGCAAACGTTCAGTTGCGCCCAGTAAGCAGCGATGATGTCATATTGGACAAGCACGCTTATCGTGAGAAATTGGAACAGCCTTACGAGGTTGTGCCCGATACAGTTACATCAGAGCTCTTCCTTTGCCTCGGCGAACTGGCGCACGGCGTCGACTACTTGCCGTGCTCCGCTCTGAATTTCCTCTATCACAAAGCCGGCTTGGCTGACCAAATCGACGCCTTGATCGACCTTTTGGCGACTAGCCTGCATGCTCTCCACAGCATCCTGCGCTAGTTCATGGTTGCGCTTCACAACATCGACGATTTCCACGGTGGCCTGCGCCGTGCGGGCTGCAAGGTTTCGTACTTCATCGGCGACCACCGCAAAACCTCGGCCTTGTTCACCCGCCCTTGCAGCTTCGATAGCAGCATTTAGAGCAAGTAGGTTGGTCTGCTCGGCGATACCTCGGATGGTCTGCACGATGCTGCGGATCATCTCTGACTGCTGATTGACTGCAGTGATGCCTTCAGCCGCTCGTGAGAGCTCGGCTGCTATGCCTTGTACCACCTCGACCGTTTCACTAATGACCTTGGCACCATGGCGAGCGCTTCTGTCCGTCTGCTGGGATATATTGTAGGCGAGCGTGGCTGCATCGGATTCTGCCTGCTGCTGGCGCACTTGGGACGTAATATCACGGGCAAACTTAACTACTTTGTAAAGCCGGCCACTGGCATCGAATACCGGGTTGTAGGTTGCGCTCAGCCAGACGGTATCGCCATGCCGGTTGAGTCGCTGGAAGCGTCCAGAGAAGAACTCACCACGGTTCAGTCGCTCCCAGAAATCGCGGTATTCAGGAGAGTCCGCTTCACCTCGTGTGCAGAACATGCGGTGGTGCTTTCCCCGAATCTCATCCAGGCGATAGCCCATGGCCTGCTCGAAGTTTTCGTTGGCGTCGAGAACCTCACCTTTCAAGTTAAAGGAAATCG
Source organism: Pseudomonas sp. FSL W5-0203 (assembly GCF_001896155.1). Taxonomy (NCBI): domain Bacteria; kingdom Pseudomonadati; phylum Pseudomonadota; class Gammaproteobacteria; order Pseudomonadales; family Pseudomonadaceae; genus Pseudomonas; species Pseudomonas sp. FSL W5-0203. The sequence continues at coordinate 22,581 of NZ_MPOR01000027.1, read as the reverse complement.
CAGCCATCGAGCGACTGATGGCCTGAACCATGCTGCTCTGCTCCTGCTCACGGATCACCTGAGTAGTAATGTCGGTGGCCAGCTTCAGCACGCCTTCGACGCGACCATCGGCGCCTCGGATAGGGTTGTAGCTGGCTTCGAGCCAGACCTCCAGGCCTTGCTTATTACGCCTCAGGAAACGTTCACGTATGTACTCGCCACCAGCCAGGCGCTGCCAGAACTTACGATAGTCGGCACTCGCCTGGTAATCAGGAAAACAGAAAATACGATGGTGCTGTCCGACGATCTCCTCCAGTCGGTAGCCCATGGTGGTAAGAAGGTTCTCATTGGCACCTATGATGGTGCCATCGGGTTTAAATTCAATTGTTGCCGTCGAACGGTCAACGGCCACGGCCCTTGCTTCTGCGGCCTGAAGCTTTTGCAGAGCCTCAGCCAAGGTCTGCTTGATTGCCTTGTTGAACATTGATTAGCCTTAGAGTGAATTTTACTATCGGACGAATGAGGAGAAGCCGTAAATCCCAATTCGAATGTTTAACTGATGCTTAAATCAGGTGATGTAGCGGGTCTGCAAATTGCACCAGCAAGCACCAACTTGAATCTATGGCTTGTGCAGTATCACGCTAGAGTCTTGGTCGCGCTTAAGCTTTCCAGCATCCTCTCTGCGCTCATCGGCTTGCCCAGCAGGTAACCTTGCAAAATGTCGCAACCCAACTCGGTAAGCATCTGTTGTTGTTCAGCGGTTTCCACACCCTCTGCAACGATCCTCAGCCCCAGCGTTTTACCGAGCGCTACTATGGCCGAAACGATAGCCGCGTCATCGTTACACTTAGCCAGCTCGGTGATAAAACCTCGGTCGATCTTCAGTTCGTTGGCTGGTAGGCGCTTAAGATAAAGCAGGCTGGAATAACCGGTACCAAAGTCGTCGATGGAGATATTCACGCCCAATGCTGCCAATTGATCAAGAGCAATCAAAGCAGCTTCAGCGTCCCGCATCGCCGTAGATTCGGTAACTTCCAGTGTCAGGAAACGGGGGGGCAGGCCACTGCTTTGCAGGGCATTGCGCACGACATCAACGAGCTTTGCATGGGCCAGTTGTACCGTCGAAATGTTGACCGCAATACTCCATTCGTCTTTACCTTCGCCTAACGCTTGCCATTCGGCCATCTGCCGGCACGCCTCATGGATTACCCAGCTACCGATTGGCACGATCAATCCAGTACGCTCTGCCAAGGGCAGGAAACGGACGGGCGGCACCAAGCCAAAACCTGGCTTGTTCCAACGCAGTAAAGCTTCAACGCCGATCATAGGGCCATTTGGGGCGAGCATCTTCGGCTGGAAGTGCAGGATAAATTCATTCCGATCCAGTGCGCACCGCAGATCCTGTTGCATTTCCAACTGCAGGTGAGCGTTAACGTTCATAGCTTTTTCAAAGAAGCAGTAGCCATCGCGGCCCTGCTCCTTGGCGTGGTACATAGCCGCATCGGCATTGACCATCAGCTCATGCTCGGTTAGGCCATTTTCTGGGAATATAGCGATACCGATGCTAGCGGACACATGCACTGTCTGCCGCCCAAGTACGTAAGGTAATCGAATATTTTCCACCAAGCGTTGCGCCAACATCGCAGCGTCTTCAGGTTCGCCGGGATCGATAAGCAGAACGAACTCGTCGCCTCCGAGGCGAGCCACCGTATCTTCGCCGCGTTTGGCGTCGTTGATTCGCTTTGCTACTTGCAGAAGCAACTGGTCGCCAGTGTGATGACCGTAAGTATCGTTAACAGCTTTGAAACCATCCAGATCCATGAAGAGTACGGCAAAGTGGCTCTTCTGCCTGATGGCTTTATGAATCGCTTGCTGAAGACGGTCGTTTAGGAGGATACGGTTAGGGAGGCGAGTAAGATTGTCGTGAAGAGCTAGCTGCACCAGTTCACTGTTTGCGAGGTCAAGGGAGCTGGCAAGTATGCTGGTGCGGACGTCAAGCATTGATACGATCAAGGCAATAGCGCAGACAGCCAGCGTGATCAGAATCACCAAAACCATTAGCCAGTTGCTATCAATGCCTGCATTGACCGCTCCGCACACGCTCCCGATAGGAAATTGGGCAGCCGCCATTCCGGTATAGTGCATTCCAACAATGGCACACCCCATAATTAACGAGGCGCCGATGCGTGTACGATTGATGTACTGACCTTCGCCACGCAGGCGGAAAGCGATCCACAAAGCCACGCCCGAAGCAAGGATAGCAATCAGCACCGATAGCGCGAACAAAGACGGAACGTATTCCACTACAGGATTCATCAGCAGCGCCGCCATTCCAACGTAGTGCATGGATGCAATTCCGATACCCATGAGCACCGCACCAAGCAGCAAACGCGGCAGTGGCATTTCCGTCTGGCATGCTAGCCACAAAGCAAAGGCGGAGGAGGCGATGGCGATCAACAACGATAAGCCAGTCAGCGTCGGGTCGTAACCCAGCTCGATGGGCAGTTGGAAGGCCAACATGCCAATAAAATGCATCGACCAGAGGCCCGTGCCCATGGCGGAAGATCCACCGGCAAGCCAAAGTGCCGATGCTTTGCCTTCGGTACGGGTGACTCGACCAGTCATGTCCAGCGCGGTATAAGACGCCAGGATCGCTACGGCGAAGGAAAACAGCACATACACGCTGTTATAGCTGCTTACTAGCATTGAAACCCCGAAGGTTGAATTTGGCTCCTCTGGGCCATCGGCGGCACGAGCAGTTTCTGAAGAGTACGCTTCATCCTATCGTCAAAAATTTTACAAAAAAAAGCGTCATGCCAGCCTTGCGACTTCCACGGGCACGCTTACGGCTGAATGCGATGCTGGCAATTGTAGTGCCGTGCTGGGCACCCATATTGAATGACCTGGGCTTTGAAGGCCTTGGAATAGGAACCGAGTGTTGGCTGCATGAAATACCCGTTTAAAAGGCTAGATCTGGTGCTCACTTAAATTTGAGTGCACACGATGTCTTGGCTTTGCGGGGCTGGGTAGATGACATGGCCGGACGGTTACCCTCGTCCGGGCTTTTTGCTTCTTGGCAATGTGTCAGCGCCCACGGACGAATTTTGCGCGGAGTCGGCAGTGTGAATTTCAGGCGCATGGATCAAGAAACCACGACTTCTAGCCAGCCCAATCTTCCAGTGATAAATGTCGAAAAAACGCTTGCAAATCAACATTCTATCTGGATTCAAACGCTAGACGCTAATCACTCAAAGCCTTATTATCAACCCACTGCTCAATAGAAGCAGATTAACCATTAAACAGACGAGAGACTCACTCATGAACCGCTACCAATCCCCTGAACGAAGGATACGCCCCGATGAGTACCGTAGAAGAAAACGCTCGTGATTTCCTCAGCAACTCACTCAGCTCATACCGCCGACTAGCGCAACATCTGAACAACAGCAATCCCAGAACCGACGGGGTTCGCTGGACGAAAGATTCCGCCTACCATCTCTGCCGTAAGAACGGCATCCGTTCGCCTAGACCATGCAGGAATCAACCGGCCGCAAGCATCACGCAGCGCAACCACATACGCCAAGCCATCGCTGAGGCTCTTACAGAAGCACTCAGAGCGTCCGGCACCCCGCTCGCCTCGCTAGCTCCCTTTCAGAGAAAAGATATCGCCCGCTTGTCCGGCTTTCCGCTTGCCACAGTTACAGGCAACTGGGGCAGACTTGAATGCGAGCTGCTAGCCCTCGCAAAGCTGCCCCCCAAGCCGACTGTCATCCCCGTTCTTGAAGACGAGGTGTGAGATGCCTGGCAAAAAAACCACACCAGATCAAAGCACTCAGGTCGTCATTCTCCGGGAAGCCGGATACACACTGCCGGTGATTGCGGATCGCCTGGACTTAAGCATTAGCACTGTGCAACGCATCATCAAAACAACTAAAGCTGTCGCTGGCGCTGGAACACAGGCTCTCATCGACAAAGCGAGGGAGGAGCTGCTCAGCTCTGCTTTTTCACTCGACGCTGTACAACAGACAGTAGCAACACTGGTAGCTGAGGAGCTGGCACTGAGTCATCTGATCAGGACCAAGATCGCTAACGCCTTGGAGGCGCTTGACCCGACGGACCCGGTTGCGTTCAGGGGGCTCGCAGCCGCATCGACGGCGCTCAAGCTAACCCAAGATGTGACCCGACGTTCCCTGCCTATCGATAAGCTCAATCAGGCGCAGGACATTGAGGAGCTGCCCACACTACAGATTCACATCCTGACAGAAAACGATGTAGCTGAGATGCGCGCAAAACAGCGCCTTGAGGAAGCGGAGATGAATGGAGACGCTCAAGGAATCGAGGATGAAATCGCGAACCTTGAATGGATGGAGCGTCGTAGGCTCGCGCAGTCAGATCAAACGGATGAAGAAGATGATGTGGTATGTGAAGGCTTTGACCTACACATGACCGGGACGTGAACAGGCCAAGTGTCAAAGGCTTAGAAATAGGTGTAAGGACTGAACACCCTCGCGATTCTGCCGGGGTGGCGATTTTGAAAATCTGCTCGCGCTTCTGCGTGGGCCTCAGAGCTCTCATATGACAATCAGCCAACGCAGAACGCCCGCTTCATCAGACGCCCTTGAATCGCTTGCAGAGCAGCTCAGCAGCATGCTTTGCGAACCTTCCTTAGAACTGGCTCTGGCCACTCAACGCCTACACCTTGATACCTGTGCATCAGATGATAAAGAGAAAAAAGCCGTAAATTTCCGCCTCTCGAAAAAGACCCAGAACCTAGTATCCATGGTTTACGCGAAGCAATTCGCGATCTCGATGAGGAGTATATTGTCGGGATCAATCTACAGACCAAAGACTCTCCTTGATCAGCCTATACAGAATGAGATGGAGCTCAAGGCTTGGAAGCATACCGATGAGTTCACGAAGCTAGCCGTTGCCTCTGCACCACTCTATGAGATGGCAAAGGCCAGATCATGGGAGCTGAAGACCTTCACTTTGATACTCAACAAAAATCTGAGTGCCCGGCTCGACAATAGTGACAGCACCGCGCTCGAATACATTCGCGACCAGATGACCCGGCTGATTCGTAGAACAGTTGATCCGCAAGCTGAGTTTTTGTACGGCATCGAAAAGGCACCGAAAGCGCTGGCGGAGAACTCCAGTCGGAGACGTTGGCACCTGCATGGCTTGATGATTGGTCCGGTAGGCTTCTCTAAGCCGGGAAAAACGGAACTTCGAATGAAACTTCGCGCAATCAAAGGAGAGGCGGACTCAGACCTGATGTTCAAAACACCGGGCGAAAAAATAGGAGCAGACCCTCAGTCGTCGGCGAGGCAGTGGTGCGTGTATGCGGTAAAAAATGGGCTTACTGTGGAGCTCAATCCTCTGCTCGCTGCTGAATACGAACTACCCGAGGGAAAGCCGACGTTCATATCGTCCGCGTTGAGACGAGAAGCGAAAAGGTGGCATGCAGGCAAGCTCGATGGCTTAACGGTCCCTGAGCTCAGGGCAGGCGCTCCAAGCAGCATCTACTAGCATGACCCAGGACCGCACTCTCTTGAACAACAATGACGGCGAGCACTTCTTGCGTGAGATCGATCAACGGACCAGGGATATCTATGAACGGGTTCAGGTTAGGCTCCGGATTTGCTCATTAAATCGCTGCTCCTTCATTTGGGCTATTCCAGTAAGCAAAAAACGGCGAAACGTGGAGCGGAACCACCGCATCTCAGGTAAATTGTGGTAACCGAACGTTTTCATGGAAGATATAGGTATGAACATTCAGCAATACAGCGATCAAGTCAAAGGCTTGCTTGATCAGCTTCGTGTGACAGATACAGACGGAAAGTTTGCTGCTCACTATACATCTGCGCAGACCCCGAAATTTCTTTTAGCCTGTGCTTCCGATAACAAAATGCGTCAGTTCGACGGGGACTACATGAATGACCCGGAGGAGGGCCGTTATCTCGTTGATGTGATGATCGCCGCTGCGCAAGGGTGCAACCATCAGCATAAGGCTGATTTCGTTGAGCGTCTAACCAAGCTGCGTGAATCTAGGTTGCTCTATTCTGCCTACCGTAAAGCGACGTTTCTCTCGTGCTGGACAATTACTCACATAAAGGCCGGTGCCGAGGACTCAAGTGACTCGCTCAATCATTGGCGATTCTACGGCGAGAATGGCACTGGCGCATGTATCGTCGTGCCACTTAATAACCTCATTGAAATCTTCCCTCAGCAACTTTTTCAAGTCGTTTACGGAACAGAATCGAGAGGAGGCGGTACGGTCTCAGCAGAGCGCCCCATACGCAAGCTTCGGGAAGCGCTGATAAAACGTCTCAATTCACTACGAGCGACGTTTAAACTCGCGATGGAAGACTTAGAAGAGGTAATCCAGGCTACTCACCCGCTTCTGTTCCTGTTCAAATCGTCAGAGTACGCCTCCGAGAAGGAGGTTCGCTCGATCGTCCATGCAGCGAGCTACTCAACCGCAGAGGGAGTTATATTTGACGAACGGGATCCGCGACGGGCGTTCGTTGAGGGCAATCCCGGATTGATTTGTAATGGTTCTATTTTGTACTACGGGCCTAAAGCAGACCCGAAGCATGCAATTGAGGTAATGGGGCTAGCCGCTAACCTAGGGGTGGCAGTGGACGTATACGTGAGCTCGATGCCATATCGTTAGAACCCAACGGTACTGCTAAAGGCCAAGCAACCCATACCTTCCTCTCTCGGCAATATCCGTAACGAACCATCAGGGGGAAGTGACGGATGCCGTGGAGGCAGTGGTGACAAGTCTGGAGCTAAGGATTCTTTACCTCCGACGTCTCGAAACGCTCGATGGGATTTTTAGCACATGACCATCAGCGTGTGCAGGATAGTGAAGATACCGCCAGCACGTCCGAAGGTCGCAGCCCTATTGCGAGAGGCGTGTCGAGCGCTGGCGCTGGCATACTTAGACTTAGGTAAGCGCCTACAAGACCGAAAGGCTATTGGCACGATCCGGTTTTCAAGAAAAGAGCGATCTCGTTTATAAAGTCAGTCTGGGGCGTGTAGCTCTGATCCCGTATTGTCACCTTGACTGTATCACCATCCTGCTTTCCGTAAGCGCCGTCCCAAATGTAGCTGTGCCCAATGAAGTTCTCGCCAAAATAAACGACGAAACCGTCTCCATTGCCGTAAAGCTTACTTGAATGAATCGGAGGGCAACCTGGTCCCTGCATCTCCTGAGCGAGCGACTGGTAAACCTGACGGACTGAGCCCTTCACTGTGACCGTGCTTCTTTCGGACGAGTTGTCGATGCCCTTCTGAGTGAGGCCGTAGCTGCATCCAGTGACCATAGCGGCAGTAGTGATCAGCAACGCAATACATCTCAGAGATGCGTCAAATGAGAATCCTCTTGCTCTGCATGGGCCCATCGAGCCACGCACTTCGCAACCGTCAGGTGTTTTATGCCCATTTGAATCAGCAATCATGCGGCGGCCCCTTTACCTAAACCCCTAGCTACCCAAGCGATGCACCATCCAAAGAGATAGAGCAGTCCACATAAAACGATCCAAGCTCCAGCGAGCTGAGCGACAGTAACCGGACGCTGCTTGCTCACCTTCGCCATGAACTCAGCATGTTGAGCATTGCTCTCATCAATTTTGGCTAGGCGTTCAGAAACCGGGGTCTGCATCAAAGCATCACGAACCAGGCGGTTCGAAACCTGCACGGGTTCCTCAATGATCCTGATATCAGCTAGCTGCGCCTCAACACGCTCCTGATGATCTCGATTCAGCTTTTCATCACTTGGTATGTAGGTGCGATACACATACACCGGAGCAAGGACTAGCGCGATGCAACCTACGACCCAAAGCCTTCGCCAGCCGTTCATACCTGAGCGCCTCGCGCTCTTTCGGTTGATTCCCGTGACGGATCAGGTGCGGGGATAAACCGGACCAATAGTGACTGAACGGTTAGCACATGCAGCTCCTTGCATTTCGATGATTGGAATTCTGCGAGCAGCATTGGATACTGCGCACACGGAAATGCTAATCATAGTATGTCGAATCATGGTATGCAAAAAGCGAAATTTGGTGAATGCCGATATCACCAAATCAATGCGCACTCGTTGCAATCTTCGCCGCAAATGTCCGGCTCCGACGACTTGAGCTTGGCCTCTCTCAGGAGGCTCTTGCTGAACGTGCCGGAGTCCATAGAACCTACGTGGGAATGCTGGAAAGGAGCGAAAAAAATTGCACGATCTACAACATCGAACGGATAGCCCAAGCGCTTAACGTCGACCCCGAACTACTTTTGAAAAAGTCGTCCTAGCCTCTTTGCCCCGCGTGGCTTGCACCGTCTCACTCGCCTGAGTAATGTGGTGAGACATTCACTAACCCCACCAAGGTGTGACACTGCCCCGAATCAGCCCCCTGCGATCCTGCAACTGGACGCATCCGACCCAGATGGGTATTATGGCGCCCGCGTTGCACCTGTAGCTCAGCTGGATAGAGTACTGCCCTCCGAAGGCAGGGGTCGTGGGTTCGAATCCCGCCGGGTGCACCAGATATGAAATGAAAAAGCCTCAGGTCGGGAGATCTGGGGCTTTTTTGTGCGTTTGGTGGGTGGTGAGAGAGTGTTGAGTCGCGTCGGGATAGGAGAGGTGAAAATAAATCCCCTTTTTCCCAAGCAGTTTTCCAGCTCTACGATCATTACGATTTCACCGCCTTGAGCGCCGGTCTCAAGCAAAGAAGAAACGCCTACACAGGAACCTCCGCCCTGATCAGCGTACCGCCTTCGACCAGATTGCGGGCAGTAATGGTACCGCCATGGGCCTGGCAGATCGCACGGGCGATGGACAAGCCTAGCCCGCTCCCCCCCGAGTAACGTGCCCTGGAGCGCTCTGCACGCCAGAAGCGGTCGAACACGCTGTCCAGATGCTGGGCTTCGATACCTGGCCCTCGGTCACCGACTTCAATCACCACCGAACCGTGAACCCGGCGCGCCGTTACATTCAACTCGCCTCCCCCGGCCGCATAACGCAGCAAGTTATCGACCAGAATGTTGATCACCTGGCCCAGGCGATCACGATCGGCATGCATACGAAGCCCATCAGCAATACTGACCTGCGTCAGCACGCAAGCCTCATCCAACTGCGGCTGGAACCACGCCAACCGCTCCGCCACCAGAGCTACCAGAGAAAACTCGCTGCGCTCCAGCACCAGCCGGCCAGCACGAGCCATCGACAACAGGTGCAAATCATCCACCAGCTTTCTGAGTTGATCGAGCTGACGCTTGACCATGCCCAACTGCATGGCATCGCTGGGGAATACCTCATCGAGCATACCCTGCACGCGCCCCATGGCGGCGTTCAAGGGTGTGCGCAGTTCGTGGGCAATGACCGCGCTGGATTCACGCACATCGCGCTCATAGCGCTCCAGTTGCGTGGTCATGCTGTTGAAGTCGCTGACCAGCCGTTGCAGCTCGTCGGGCGCGTCGCGGTGCACCGGCAGGCGCGTCAGGAAATCACCGCCGGCGACTCGCCGGGCGCCCTGGGCAATTGCCGAGAACTGGCTGGACAAGGGCCGCGAAAACCACAGGCCGAAGCCAATGATGATAGGGATCGCGGCCAGCACCAGGCCGATCAGTATCAGCCAGTCGCGATTGGCGATAGCCGGCTGGAAATAGTCCAGCGGATAGTACTGGGCAACCACTTGACGCAAGCGTGCCTCATTGAGCTCTGGCTCGGCGCGCAACGCCAGCAGCTCCTCACGCGGCCCAGGCGGCAGATGCTGCACAAAATACCAGTCCGACAGTGTGACGTTGATCCACATGCACACCGAGATCACCACCACCGCGCCGATCGCCAGCAGGCTCATGCGCAGGCCGATCCAGCGCCACATGGGTTTGTCGTTGACCCGCGGTTGCTCAAGCATGTGCGTTACCTGAATCTATAGCCAATGGAGCGCACCGTGACCAGAACGCCGGTGATGCCGTGGTTTTCCAGCTTGCGGCGCAGGTTGTGCACGTGGGTGTCGACGACGCGGGCCAGGGCTTCGCTTTCCGGCAGGCAGATTTCCAGCAACTCATCACGAGTGAAGGCCTTGGACGGCGTCTTGAGCAACGTCACCAGCAGCTTAAATTCCGTTGGGGTCAGGTCCAGCCATTGCGGTGGTGCTTCGCCCTGCTCAATGGCCGCGGTAAACGCAACAAGATCCACCCGCAGGTTTTCATGGCGCAGCAGGTGTTCGACCGGTTGGTTGCCGGTGGTGCGCCGCAACACCGCGTGCACCCGCGCCACCACTTCGCGCGGGCTGTAAGGCTTGACCACATAGTCGTCCGCGCCATAACGCAAGGCACCGAGCTTTTCCGGTTCGTCGCCCATGGCCGTGACCATGATGACCGGCGTGTCACTGCTACGGCGCACGGCGGATAACACCTCGGTGCCGCTCAAGCGCGGAAGCATCACGTCGAGCAGGATCAGGTCGGGCTGCCAGCTTTTGTACAGGTCCAGACCGCGCTGGCCGTCTTCGGCCAGGGCCACCTCATAGCCATCCCGGAGCAAGTAGGCTTCGAGAATGTTGGCGCTGTCGGCGTCGTCTTCGACGATGAGGATACGTTTTCCTGACACAAAGAAGCCTCTTGATGAAACCTTGATAATTTACGAACGGTTTATTGAAAGTGCGCTGCCAGTATTGCCCTACGCCCGCTTTCGCGAGCCGATCCTATGCCGACCACTGCATCGCTGTCCAAGCCTATCAACGGGCCTGAACAGCTCGATCAGAGGGAGGCGTTGTGTCGCGCGTCGGCGGGCGCACTGCTGTCTTCTTTTGCACATAGGGCTTGACCATGAACTTCACCACCTCCCCTACCCACAACGTTCTGTTGGGCGCCGTCACGCTGCTGTGCTGCGCGCTCGCGCCCCAGGCTCAGGCGACCGACGCCAGCCCGACAGCCGAAGAAACCACCGTTACCCTGGGCCTTGGCATGGGTGTCACGCCTCGCTACATGGGTACTGACCGCTACCGTCCGCTCGTACTGCCGATGCTCAGCATCCAGCACGGAGCGTTGTTCGCCGACACCACTCGCGGCGTGGGCCTGCAATTTCAATCCGACAGTGGTTTTAGCGCCAGCGCAGCGATCAATTACGACCTGGGCCGCAAAGAGAAGGACAGCATCACCAGCCCGGGCGGCGACGAGCTCAGAGGTATGGGCGATATCAACGGCGCAACCGTCGCCGACTTTACCCTCAGCCAACAACTGCTTGACTGGCTGTCGGTCAACGGCGAAGCCGAACTGCGCATGGCCGGCGAGCACCGAGGCAACCGTTACCGCTTTGGCCTGGAAGGCATCTTGTTGCACACAGACCGCGACACCCTGAGCCTGGCCATCGACGCCCATGCCGGCGATAGCCGCTACAACCAGACGTTCTTCGGCGTCACCCAGGCTCAGAGCCAACGCTCGATCTACAGCAAGTACACCGCCGACGCCGGGATCTATGCCTACTCCGCTGCCTTGAACTGGCAGCACACCTTCGACGCGCACTGGTCAACGCTGGCCAGCCTGACGCTGACTCAATACGCTGACCAGGCCAGCGACAGCCCGCTGGTAAGGCGCGAAACCGCAGGCTTGGGCCTGTTTGCAATCAACTACACGTTCTGACAACAAGCCCCGGGTATGCAGGCTTCATCTGAACTATCCCTGGGGCAGATTCCAGTCCTGTGCGAATGGCTTTTCAGACCGCGCAAGGTTCTCCCCATCAGGGCGTACACACGATGATCCGTTTGAAGTACCTGTCCAAAAGAGCCGTGCTGCTCTATGCGCTATTGATGAGTATCGGCAGTCAAGCCTCCCCCACCCTGCATACCGAAGCGTTCGTGCATCCTGGCCTGCTCCAGACCCGGGAGGACTTCACGCGGATACGCGAGAAGCTGGCCAACTATAACCAGCCGTGGCTGGCAGGCTGGCAGAAGCTGATCGCCAACCCCCATGCCTCATTAGACTGGCAGCCCAACCCGGTGCCGGTGGTGTACCGCACTTCAGGCGGCCCGAATAACGACAGTGTTCTGTTCAACGACGCAGCCGCCGCGTATGCACTGGCCCTGCGCTGGCAGATCTCCAACAACCCGGCGTATGCCGACAAGGCCGTGAGTATTTTGAACCAGTGGGCCTTGACCCTCACCGCGATCAAAGACAAGCCCGGCAGAGCTTTGGTGGCAGGCTTGTACGGCTACCAACTGGCCAACGCGGCCGAACTGCTGCGCAGCTACCCAAAGTGGCGGGCGGAAGATTTCCAGCGTTTTCAAGGCATGATGCTCACTGTGTTCTACCCCATCAACCATGACTTCCTGGTGAGCCACGACGGCGCCCGGCCTGATCATCATGGGGCTAGCTGGGACCTAGCCAACATGAACTCGATGCTGGCCATCGGCGTACTGACCGACCGCCGCGATCTCTACAACGAGGCCGTCGACTATTTCAAGCACGGCACCGGTAACGGCGCCATCGCACACGCGGTGTGGAAGCTCTACGGCGATGGCCTTGGCCAAGTCCAGGAAAGCGGACGTGATCAGTCACACGCCATGCTCGACATAGCCCTGCTCGGCAGTTTCTGCCAAATGGCCTGGAGCCAGGGCAACGACCTGTTCGGCTACCAGAACAACCGCGTGCTGCAGGGCGCCGAGTATGTGGCCAAGTACAACCTTGGCCAGGAGGTGCCGTTTACCCCCATCCCCAACAGCAGCTTCAAACAGACCGTCATCTCGGCCGATCATCGCGGCGAACCCCGTCCGATATGGGAACTGCTCTACAACCACTACGCCGTGCGAAAGGGCCTCAGCGCACCGAATGTGCAGGCCATGGCAAATAACGGCCAAGTGGAAGGTGGTGGCGGGGATTACGGTGCTGACAGGGCTGGCTACGTCCAGCTGGGGTATGGGACGTTGCTGTATTCGTTGGGGGAATACGGTTTGTCGCAGATGCAGCTGATGCCGTAGAGGTATATCACCGAAGCTGCGCTGCGCATTACAAATGCGTCTTTTCTACCTATCAAATTCGGGGAATGGCAAGAACGCATTGGTGTGTTGGAAATGTCAAAGGACGCCAGCACCATCGCCGCAGAAGTATGGAGCCAGATATGAATGAAACACCCGGGGTCTTAAGACCCGGGGCTTTTTTGTGAGCCACTTGCACACGCAACTCGATGTTGCTACGAGTGGCTGAGCGCCTACATCCCGATGGGTTGAGCCTTACGCAGGACTCGATGAATTCCTGAAATGCTGCTTATCCAGGCTAAAGATTTCGTCCCGCAACACCCCCTCCAACACCCCAAAAAACCCCTGAATATGCCCCTGCTTCAACGCCTGCGGCCGCGTAGCCAAATAAACCTCCATCGCCGGCAGTTCTATCTCCTGAAAAACCTCACTCAACCCCGTCGCCAAAATACGCGGCAACACCGCCACCCCCATCCCGCGCCTCACCGATTCAAGCTGCACCGCAAACGAACTCACCCTGATCGGCGCATGGTCCAGTCCGGCAGCTTTCGCCGCACGCATTTGCGGGAGCAGGTCCAGCGGTGGCAGCAAGGCAATACTGGCGGCAGTGGCTGGGGTTAGCGCAGGGAATCGTTGCAGATATTCGGCGGTGGCGAATACCCCGTAGTCCAGTTTGCCGAGCCCTCGGTAGATCAGGGAGGGCTCACCCAGGTGTGCGGTGCGTATGGCGATGTCGGCCACGCCTCGTACGATTTTGTGGAAGTCGGTGGTGACCTGGAGTTCTACGGAGCAGCCTGGGTGCTGCGCTGTGAAGCGGCTGGCGGCTTCGAGCACGCTGGCAGAAAAGCCTTCGCCGGCGCTGACCAGTACGGTGCCGCTGAGAATTGCTGGCGCGCCGTCGACGGGGGCCTGGCGTCGCAGGCCGGATTCGGCTGCCAGGGCGACGTCTACCAGGGCTTGGCCTCGGGAGGTGAGCCGGCAGCCTTCCACGCCGCGTTCTACCAGTGGTTCGCCCAGGGCGGTTTCCAGTTGGGTGAGGCGGCGGGAGACGGTAGAGGCCGCGATACCCAGTAATTGGCCTGCCTGTAAAAAGCTGCCGCGCCGTGAGACTGCCAGCAGCAGTCGAAGATCGTCCCAATTTGCCTGCAATGCCATATCTCCGCGCTTCCCTGGTGTGCAGATGTGCAAAGCCATTATGCCGTAGGCGCTGTTTTTACGGCGCGGGCTCGCGGGTATATCTACTGGCCTTCTCAACAAATGGAATGGCCTGTATGAACACGAACCCCAATTGCTTGCGCAGCACCTTTGTGACCGGTGCCACCGGCTTGCTGGGCAATAACCTGGTACGGGAGCTGGTCGCACGGGGTTATGCGGTGAAGGCGCTGGTGCGCTCGGCGGTCAAGGGTGCGCAGCAGTTCGGCGATGTGCCGGGCGTGGAGCAGGTGGTGGGAGACATGGCAGATGTGGATGCCTTCGCGGCGGCGTTGCAAGGCTGCGATACGGTGTTTCACTGCGCGGCGTTTTTTCGCGATAACTACAAGGGCGGCAGCCATTGGGAGGAACTGGATAAGATCAATGTCGTCGGTACGCGAGCGCTGCTGCAACAGGCGTATGACGCCGGTGTGCGACGGTTTGTGCACACCTCGTCGATTGCCGTGCTCGACGGTGCCCCCGGTACGCCGATCGACGAGACGTGCCTGCGGGCCGAAGCCGATGCGGACGACTACTACCGCAGCAAGATCCTGGCTGAGCGGGAGGTGTTGAGGTTTCTTGAAAGCCACCCGCAGATGCACGCCTGCATGGTCTTGCCCGGTTGGATGTGGGGGCCGGGTGACCGTGGGCCGACGTCTTCGGGGCAGTTGGTGAGGGACGTTATCAACGGCAAGTTGCCGGGGCTGATTCCGGGCACCTTTTCGCTGGTCGATGCCCGCGATGTGGCCTGGGCGCACATTGCTGCCGCCCAGAGCGGGCGTCGGGGCGAGCGTTATCTCGCGGCCGGTCGCAACTTGACCATGCGCCAGCTGATGCCTGTGCTGGGGCGTATTGCCGAGGTCAAGGTGCCCTCCCGCCAGCTGCCGCTGCCCGCGCTGTACCTGTTGGCAGCGGTGCAAGAGGCCTACGCGTACCTGACCGGCAAGCCTATCTTGCTGAGCATGGCAACGTTACGGCTGTTGATACGCGAGGAGCACCGTACCCGCTTTGACCACCGTAAAAGTGAAGAGGAACTGGGGCTGAGTTTTCGTGTGCTGGAGCAGACCCTCACGGACACGGTGGCGTGGTACCGAGCCTACGGCGGGTTGTAATAAAAAGCCCCAGGTTGACGGACCTGGGGCTTTTTTGTGGCGGAAGGTTTAACGCGTTTGCAGTGCTTCTAAGCGTGCCGGCAAGTCCTCCTGGGGGAAGCGTTGGTACAGCGCCAGCAGTTTCTCGTCCGCCGCCTTGGTTTCCCCCGCTCGACGCAGGTTCACAATTTCCTGCAGGCCTTCTTCCAACGTAGGCAGCGCCCGTTTGCTGAGTTTTGCCGTTGGCTGATCTGCCACTGCGCTTTCGGCTTGAACCGGCGCGCTTTCAACCCTGGGCGCTACGGCCATGCGGGCCATTGGCGCGGGTGCGGAAAACGCTTGCGGCGCCGGGTGAGCAGCTTCTTCGTGGTGCAGCGCGGAGAATGTCGCGGTGGAGATTTCAGGTTGCGGCACGGGGGAGCGCATGACCACGCCGATCATCAGTGCCAACCCGGCGACGGTGGCGAATGCCATTTGCCAGCGCGGGCGTTGGCAGGCTTGCATCCAGCGTTGCCACAGGCTGGGTTGCGGCTGCGGGGCTTCGCGGCGGGCGGCGTTGAGGATGAAGGCGTCGAGGGACGCGGGCGGCTCGCCCGTGTTGTGTTGACGATAGTGCTGGAGCAGCGCGTCGTCTGGGGTGTGTCGGGAGTCAGTCATACGGATACCTCCTCGGCCAGCAGGCGCCGCAATTTTTGCAGGGCGTAGCGCAGGCGGCTTTTTACGGTTTCCAGCGGGGCGCCGGTGAGGGTAGCGATTTGCGGTACTTCGAGGTCGCCGTGCAGGCGCAGCAGAAACACTTCGCGCTGGTCTTCGGGCAACGCTTGCAGGGCCGCGTCGAGGCGCGCCTGGTCGCGGCTGAGGGTCAGTTGCTGCTCGGGGCCGTCGCTGTCGTCGGCCTGGGCGTGCAGCTGTTCATCGTAGCTGTCATGCAGGGGGTTGTGGATGCCGTGCTTGCGCCAGTGGTCGATCAGGCGGTTGCGGGCGATCTGGAACAACCAGGTGCGAAAACTCGCCCGGCCTTGTGGCTGGGTGGTGCTGCGGATGAGGCTGAGCCAGGTGTCCTGGTAGATTTCTTCGGCCAGTTCGGCTTTGTTGCACAGGGACACGAGGAAGCGGTACAGGCGGTGGCGGTGGCGGCTGTACAAAGCTTCGAAGGCGACAGCGTCACCGGTTCGGTAGCGGGCCAGCAGCGATTCGTCGCTGGGTGAGTCGTCTGGAACGGCCATGGGGTGGGCGAACTCCTTTTGGTCAGCCGAAGCAGGATTAGTGTGGGAGCTGGCTTGTCGAATCGTCGCAACGCTGCGATGGCATCCACTCGGTGTGCCTGGTGAACCGAGTTGTCTGCATCGCAGGCAAGCCAGCTCCCACATTGGTTCATTGTTGTGTTCGGGATTCTGGTTTGAGGCTTTGGGCCAGCTCCACCAGTTGCACGAATTCGTTGCGCAGACCGAACGGGTCATCGCCGCGGGCCGAGCGCGCCAGTTTGGCGGTGTCTTGCAAGCTCATGGTGCCAGTGTAGCGGCCATCGCCCTTGAGCTGTTGGGCGAAGGCAGCCACGGCAGACGCGAAGCGCAGGTCGTCGCTGGCCGGGGCAGCCTGGTTGGCGATGGGGCGTTCGATCAACTGGCTGCTACCGCCCGCAGCGGGCTTGTAGCGCACCCGCAGCATCGCCAGCTCATCGGATTGGCCTTCGGTCGCAGGTGCGGCGGCGTAACGCAGAGGCTCCAACCAGCCCTTCTCGCCCTTGGGCACGATTTCATACAGCGCGGTCACCGTGTGCCCTGCGCCAATCTCGCCGGCATCGACCTTGTCGTTGTTGAAATCCTCACGTTTCAGGGCGCGGTTTTCATAACCCAGCAGGCGGTATTCGCTGACCTGGGCCGGGTTGAATTCCACCTGCAGTTTCACATCCCGCGCCACCACGGCCAGGGTAGAACTGAGTTGCTCCACCAGCACTTTGCGCGCTTCGCGCAGGTTGTCGATGTAGGCGTAGTTGCCGTCGCCCGCGTCGGCCAGTTGTTCCATCAGGTGTTCGTTGTAGTTATCCACACCAAAGCCGAGGGTGGTCAGGGATACGCCGCTTTTACGCTGAGCCACGGCCATTTGCTTGAGGCTGTCGAAATCGCTGATGCCCACATTGAAGTCGCCGTCGGTAGCCAGCAGGATGCGGTTGATGCCGTTGGCAATAAAGCCTTCGCGGGCCATCTGGTAGGCCAGTTCGATGCCGGACGCGCCCGCCGTGGAACCGCCGGCGGTGAGTTGGTCGATGGCGTTGCGGATCTTGGCTTTTTCACTGCCCGAGGTGGGCTTGAGCACCACGCGGGATTCACCGGCGTAGACCACCAGTGACACGCGGTCCTGATCACGCAGTTGATCCACCAGTAATTTCAGCGTGCTTTTGACCAGCGGCAAGCCTTCGCGACGGTCCATGGAGCCGGACACATCCACCAGGAACACGAGGTTGGCGGGCGCCAGTTCGGCCACGGTTTTATCGGAGGCCTTGATGCCAATGCGCAGCAGTTTTGTGCTCGGGTTCCACGGCGTGGTGGCGACTTCGGTGGTGACGCCAAAGGGTGAGCCGTCGGTGGGCAGGGCGTAATTGTAGGGAAAGTAGTTGACCAATTCCTCCAATCGCACCGCGCCTTCGGGGGGCAGGCGGCCTTGGTTGAGGAAGCGCCGTACGTTGGCGTAGCTGCCCGTGTCGACATCCACGCTGAAGGTGGAGACCGGGGTTTCGGCGACGCTATGCACCGGGTTATCCGGCAGGTTGGCGTATTGCTCGCGGGGTTCGCTGCGGTAGTCCATCGTCGCCATTTCCCGCACCCTCATTGGTGCCGGCATGGCCATCCGCTTGACCACTGCATTCTGGATCGGCGCGCTGTGCAGCTCGGCGAGAGGCGCCGGTTCAACCGGTTTGGAGACTTCGGGGGACGATGACAGCCCACACCCAGCCAGCGCCACCAGCAGGGTAACGGTGAAGCCTTGGGCAGCGGGACGCAGGTAAAGCAGAGGGCGGGACATGGGGCTGAACCTCGTGAATGAATGAGCCGTTCACAAGGTCAGACGCGACATAGGTTGGGTTCGGGTTAAACCCATGAAATTCACCCCGATCAATGTGGGAGCTGGCTTGCCTGCGATAGCGGTGTGTCAGGCAGCCTTTCCAGCACTGGCCCACCGCTATCGCAGGCAAGCCAGCTCCCACAGTTGAATGGCGGTGTTCTCTTAGTCCGTGCCGTACTTGGGGTTACGCGGGCCGTACAAGATGCCGGTGCGTTGCCCTGCCGACAGCAACCGCGCACTGGTGATACCGGCAATCGGGTGCGCCGCATCAGTAGAGCTGTTGATCACCTGCTTGACCGCCGCCGTGATCAGCATGCCCACCAGGCCGCCGCCGTTGTTGTTGCCCTCCTCGCTCGACGCCCGCGCCGAACCGGTCCACAGGGTGGTGCCGGTGCGCAGGTCCACCAGTTTGGCCGAGGCCGTCACCGAGGTGTCGCTGGAGATCAGCATGTACTGAGTGCCGTACTCGCTGATGGTGATGTACAGCGCCGCGTCCGCACCAAAGATGTCATGCAGCTTGGCCGGTTGTACGGCCTGGATATCGTTGGCGGTGGTGAGGCCGTTCTGGCGGAAGGTTTCGTCCACCAGGGCAATCGGCAACACGTAGTAGCCAGCTTCGGCCAGCGGGTAGGTGACTTGCGACACCAGGCTGTAGGACGCCTGCACTTCCGGCGATTCATTGATCGGCGGCAGTACCAGGATCGACTTGGGCCGCGCCTGTTTGTACGCCGAATAATCAACCGTCTTGGGTGCGGCGCAACCGCCGAGCAACGCCAGGGCCAGCAAGGCGCCGGTGAGTTTTAACAGGCTCATTTGGTGGCGACTCCGGCTTTGGCGTTTTTCAACAGAAAGTCCATGTACGCAGCAGACTCGGGGAACAGCGCCTTCTCGGTGCGAAACTCCTGCACCATCTGGTCATCCTTGCCCATGTTCATGTACAGCATGCCCAGGTGCGCGTGGTAACCCGGCGGCGCCTTGCGGCCACTGGCGTTGATCTTCTGCAGATCGCGCTCCAGTGCTTCCACCTGTGCTTCCTTGGGCTCGCCTTTGAAGTACTCGTAAACCTGCGGCTGGTAGCTCTCCCATTGATACAGGGGCTGGGGCGCTGTTTGGCACCCGGCTACCGTCGCGATTGCTGCCAGCGTCAGCGCTAACTTCACTGCCTTGCTCATCCGTGTACTGCTCCTTGTGGTGTGGCTGATCAGTTACGCGGGTTCCAGGCGCCGGCGTTGATGCCGTCGACCAAACGGTTGATCGCTTCGCGCATGGCCAGGTCCAGCACCTTGCCATTGAGGGTGGAGTCATAGCTGGCGGTGCCGCCGAAGCCGATCACTTCACGGTTGGACAGCGCGTACTCACCGGCGCCCTGGGTGGAATACACCACCTCGGAGGTGTTGATGTTGACGATATTCAACGCGACTTTGGCGTAGGCCACTTGGGTCTTGCCACGGCCGAGAATGCCGAACAGCTGGCGGTCGCCGGTTTCTTTGCGGCCGAACTCGGTCACATCGCCAGTCACCACATAGTCAGCGCCCTTGAGCTTCTGCACGGTGCCTTTGATTTTGGCTTCCTGGGAGATTTCACCCATGTTGTCGCGGTCCAGCACGCTGAAGCGGTTGGTCTGCTGCAAGTGGGTGATGAGGATGGTCTTGGCCTGGCCGCCGAGACGGTCAACGCCATCGGAGAAGATGCCGCGCATGTAGCTGGAGCGGTTATCGAACTTGCCCACGGCAATCGGCACACGCACGCCGGAATAGGCCACGTGGGCGCTGGCGACTTGCTCCACCGGCATCGCGCGGTTGCTCTCGGTGGCACAACCGGCCACGGTCAACAGCGCCGCGGCGGTAAGGCCCGACAGCAGGATTTTGGACAGTGTCTTCACAGGGTGCTCCTTGGGTGAGGAAATCAGCGTTGCTGGGTTTTCCAAGGAGAAAGGCAGCCTGAAAACGCACTGGCCTGAATTCTTCCCTGAAAGACGGTGATGCAACGGCTGCGGCATTTTACGGGGTTGAGAGCGGTTCTCAAGTTGTTTCGGCCATAGGTGGGTGGCTTACCCTACTGCCGACCGCAATACTCAAAGCAACAACGATCAAATGTGGGAGCTGGCTTGCCTGCGAAAGCGATAGTGCAGCAACAGATGCAGCGACTGACACACCGCCTTCGCGGGCAAGCCCAATGCCGATCAATTAAACGAACGCAATGCCCAAAGCAACGAAGATCCAATGTGGGAGCTGGCTTGCCTGCGAAAGCGGTAGTGCAGCAACAGATGCAGCGACTGACACACCGCCTTCGCGGGCAAGCCCGCTCCCACAGGGGAACTGCGCTTAACCCTGACTGGCATTAGCCCAAGCCCGCACACCAACAGCCGCCAGCCTTCGCACAGCCCTACTTGAGCTCCTTCACCAGGTACTGCGCAGAAATCTGCGTAATCCCGGTCAACGCCCGGCGCAAGGCTTCAGGGTCCGTGCGGTAGGTTAACGGCGTATAGCCATAAACGTTCTGACCATTAAACGGCGTGACCGCTTCAAAGGTGCGCCAGATCATCTCATCGCCCCGATCCATCTGCGCTAACACGTTAAGGGTCGGATAAATCACACTGCTGAAACCCTGGGTCAGGCGAAAGCCCCACTCGGACACGGTAAGCTGAATCTGCGCATCAGCCGGCTCATCGTCGCCGACCACCTTGAGCGTCGAAGTCTTACCCAACTCATCGACAAAGCCCTGCTTGAGCAACACGCCAACATCGAGTTTTTCCGCCTCCATCACCGTCAGAATAGCCACCGGCGTCGGCATCTCGGCCAACTGCCCAAGCTTCATGCCGCCGGCAAACCCGGCACCACTCAACGCCGCAGTACCCACCTTGGACGCCCCGCTGGCCATGCCAACACCCGCGCCAACCCCGGCACCCAGGGCCGCGCCCCAGGCCTGTTCGCGGCCGAAGTACACCATGTTCTTTTCCCACTTCACGGGCAGGACTTTGACGGTCTTGATCTGCGCGCGGTTTTCGGAGGTGAGGGGGTGGCTGACGCAGCCGCCGAGGATGAGGGTGGTGAGGAGAATGAGGAGGAGGTTTTTCACATCAATCCTTTAATGCTTGCAGTGAATACGAGAAGTCGGCAAGGCCTGGACCCTGCCGACACACTGGCTCAACTCATTTGCTTTCTTTGGCAATGGTGCCCAAGGACGCATCCTTGACCAGATAACGGCCTTCAACTTCGCTCAGCGCTTTGAGGCTGTTACGCGCCACGGCGAAGCCCATTTCGACTTCCTGCTTGAGGTAAACCACCTCACCCGCTTTGACATCAATCGGCATGTCCGCCCAGTTTTCAGCCTTGGAGCTGATCACGTGTTTGCCCGGCGTCACGAAAAAATAGATGTACTGGTTACCACGGTTGTAACCCATCTCCGAGTCGGCTTCCTTGTCATCCAGGAACACATTGAACCGCACCATCATCCCGACATTGCTAGGGCGCACGACGTACACCAAACCTTTATCGGCCACGGCAGCCTTGGGCAGCGAATAGTTCGCCACGTCAGCCTGCATCTTCTCCACCGACGGCGTCGAGGAACAGCCAAACAGCGTGGCAAGGGACAGAACGACAGCGGCTTTGCAGAACAACTTGATCATGTATTTCTTCCTTGTGGGTAACGGTGGAGCGGTTTTGAGAGTGCCGATGATGGCGGGATCTCATTTTTTTGATGCGTTGGTCATCGCCGTTGTGTCGGCAATGGATGGCGTGACATGAGCAATGTGTGCCATCAGTGTGACGCCTTGCGCGATTTTAGCTGAGGCGCTTATAGTCCAGCCGTCACTCAAAAGGAGACCGGGTTTGGCGACCCGAAGAACGAGCCCTCAATAATCCAGAGAGCTTAATGATGAATCGATACATGCCCCTAACCGGCCACGACTGCACCGTCCCAGCCCTGATCATCGACACCCAGGCACCTCTCGACGTCCTTCACGACGCCGCCGTGCACCGCATTCGGGCCGTCACCCAACTGCTGGAAAACCTGGCCTTTCGCGAACAACTCAGCAGCGATGCCGTAGTACTTTCAGACTTCGCCCACTTGCTGGCCATTCCGCTGCGCGACGGGTGTGATTTGCTGGATGTCATCAGTCGCAGGCTTAATGCCGATCCGTCCTGAGTTAAAATCGGGCGGCCTTCGTGTCGCCCGCTTTATGCGTGAGCAATTCAACTGGCGGTTGCAGGAGCTGAGTGCAACACGGTTATTGAATTGAAGCCGGAGCATCATGCCGCATTGCCATGGAATTTTGCATGACCTCTCCCATCACC
>NZ_MPOR01000102.1:0-466 GCF_001896155.1 Pseudomonas sp. FSL W5-0203 | reverse complement strand
TTCGACTGACTACAGCTATGACAAACATGGGCAATTAGTTGGGGTTTGGTATCCCGACAGCAGTTGCCATCGGCTGGTGTGGAACGAGCGTGGGCAGTTGCTTGAAGAGCAATTGCCCAATGGTGGGCTCAAGCGCTATCGCTATGACGATTTAGGGCGACAGATTGCCCGTGAAGATGAGCATGGCGCGCAGACCGTTTATGAATGGGACAGCGTCGGTAGGTTGATTCGCCTCGTCTTGCCAGGCGGCGCCACACGCGAATTCAGCTACAACCCCTACGGCAAAATCATCGCCGAACGCGACGAACTGGGCCACGTCACCCGCTACGAATACGCCGACGGCCTGCACCTGATCAGCCGCTGCTTCAACGCCAACGGTACCCAAGTCAAGTACCGCTACGACAACGCCCGGCTGCTGCTCACCGAGATCGAAAACGAAGCCGGCGAAACCTACCAACTCGACTAC
>NZ_MPOR01000101.1:0-470 GCF_001896155.1 Pseudomonas sp. FSL W5-0203 | reverse complement strand
CCGGCGAAACCTACCAACTCGACTACCACCCCAGCGGCCTGATCCGCCAGGAAACCGGCTTCGACGGCCAGCGCACCGCCTATGCCTACGACCTCAACGGCAACCTGCTGGAAAAGACCGAATACGGCGACGATGACAGTCAGCTAATCACCCGTTACGAGCGCGACCACGCCGGGCGCCTCGTAAGAAAAACCCTGCCCGACAGCGCCGTTGTCGACTATGCCTACGACCGCCAAGGCAACCTCCTCAGCGTCGAAGACGGCCACTGGGCGTTGGCCTACGAATACGACCGCCAAAACCGCCTCACCGCCGAACACCAGGGATGGGGCACCCTGCGCTACGGCTACGACGCTTGCGGCCAGCTGAAAAACCTGTGCCTACCAGACAACAACCGCGTCACCTTCAACCACGACAAAGGCGGCCACCTCGCCACGGTCGAACTCAACGGTGAAGTACTCACCTCACATCTG
>NZ_MPOR01000026.1:0-81795 GCF_001896155.1 Pseudomonas sp. FSL W5-0203 | reverse complement strand
CCGCCGCCCCCACCACCGCCGCGCCCGCTGCTGTTGAGAATCGCCAGCAGGATAGCGCCCACCGGCAAGTCCATGCGATTGCACAGCCACAGCACGCCGATCAGCAGAATAAACAGGCCGATGGAAAACCCGGGATTATCCATGGCGAAGTTCGCATCCGCCACATGAGCCGGCACCGCCAAGGGCTCACCGCCCACCACCTGGATCATCGCGGCCACGCCGTCGCTGATGCCCTGGCTGAAATTGCCGGCCTTGAACTTGGGCAGGATCACCTGGTTGATGATCACCCAGGATTGCGCATCCGTCAGCACGCCTTCCAGGCCATAGCCGACTTCGATGCGCAATTGGCGGTCATCACGGGAGACGATCAACAGCGCGCCGTTGTCCTTGCCCTTCTGGCCAATGCCCCACTGGCGGCCCAGTTGATAACCGTAATCCTCAATAGGCACGCCTTGCAGGTCGGGCACGGTGACCACCACCAGCTGGTCGCCCGAGGTCTGCTCCAGCGCCTGCAATTGCTGGGTCAGTTGCTCGCGCACCGCCGGGTCGATCATCTGCGCGCTGTCCACCACCCGCCCGGTCAGCGCCGGGAAGCTCAGTGCCGCCTGGGCCACGCCCACGCAGGCCAACAGCCACAGCGCCAGGCCTATCCGTAATAAACGCATCGACACCTCAGTGCAGCCTTATTTGAACTTCACTTGCGGCGCTTTATCGGCATCGGCGCTGGTGGCTTCAAACGTGGCGCGGATCGGCAAATCGCTGTACATCACGCTGTGCCACAGGCGGCCCGGGAAAGTACGGATCTCGGTGTTGTAAGCCTGTACGGCCTGGATAAAGTCACGGCGAGACACAGCGATACGGTTCTCGGTGCCTTCAAGTTGCGATTGCAAGGCCAGGAAGTTCTGGTTGGCCTTCAGGTCCGGGTAACGCTCGGACACCACCATCAAACGGCTGAGTGCGCCGCTCAGGCCATCCTGGGCTTGCTGGAACTGCTTGAGCTTCTCGGGGTTGTCCAGGGTGCTGGCATCCACCTGGATCGAGGTGGCCTTGGCCCGCGCTTCAATCACCGCGGTGAGGGTTTCCTGTTCGTGGGCGGCATACGCCTTCACCGTTTCCACCAGGTTGGGGATCAGGTCGGCACGGCGTTGATACTGGTTCTGCACCTGGCCCCAGGCGGCCTTGGCCTGTTCGTCCAGGGTCGGGATGTTGTTGATGCCGCAACCGCTCAGCACGCTGCTGATCAGTAACAGCGCCGCAGCCTTGAAGCCCCAGCGATAAGTGTGTGCTGCTTGCATGGTGTTTCTCCTGCCCGATCTGATGGAATGTGACGACTAACCCTATAAACCACGCGCTTGGGGCATAATCCGCCACCACTGGAATGCTTCGAGCCAATCAGCTACAAAGATGCCCAGCGCGAAAAAGAGTTCAGAGTGTGCTGCATTTATCTGAACAACACCCGAACAACAATAGACGTTCCCCACATTTTGGCCGACGGCATTCCTCGAATGCTGCGCAATAGCCGAAAAAGGATATTCATGAAAAAGCTGTGTTTGCTCGGCCTTGTTGCCACTCTGGCCACTCACCCCGTCTGGGCAGAAACAAAGCCTGCTGCGCTTAATGACAAGGACGCCTTCGTCAGCGACCTGCTCAAGCAAATGACCCTGGATGAGAAGATCGGCCAATTGCGCCTGATCAGTATCGGCCCGGAAATGCCCCGCGAGCTGATCCGCAAGGAAATCGCCGCCGGCCGCATCGGTGGCACGTTCAACTCCATCACCCGCCCGGAAAACCGTCCGATGCAGGACGCGGCCATGCGCAGCCGCTTGAAGATCCCGATGTTCTTCGCCTATGACGTGATCCACGGCCACCGCACCATTTTCCCGATCAGCCTGGCCCTGGCCTCCAGTTGGGACATGGACGCCATTGGCCGCTCCGGGCGCATCGCCGCCCAGGAAGCCGCCGCCGACAGCCTCGACATCACGTTTGCGCCGATGGTCGATATCTCCCGCGACCCGCGCTGGGGCCGCACTTCCGAAGGTTTCGGTGAAGACACCTACCTGGTGTCACGCATTGCCGAAGTCATGGTCAAGGCGTTCCAGGGCACCAGCCCCGCAAATGCCGACAGCCTCATGGCCAGCGTCAAGCACTTTGCCCTCTATGGCGCGGTGGAAGGCGGGCGCGACTACAACGTGGTCGACATGAGCCCGGTCAAGATGTACCAGGACTACCTGCCGCCCTACCACGCAGCGATCAAGGCTGGCTCCGGCGGCGTGATGGTGGCGCTCAACTCGATCAACGGCGTGCCCGCCACGGCCAACACCTGGCTGATGAACGACCTGCTGCGCAAGGACTGGGGCTTCAAGGGCCTGACCGTCAGCGACCACGGCGCGATCTTCGAGCTGATCAAGCACGGCGTGGCCAAGGACGGGCGTGAAGCCGCCAAGCTGGCGATCAAGGCCGGCATCGACATGAGCATGAACGACTCGCTGTACGGCAAGGAATTGCCGGGGCTGCTCAAGTCCGGCGAGATCCAGCAGAGCGACATCGACAACGCCGTGCGCGAAGTGCTCGGTGCCAAGTACGACATGGGCCTGTTCAAGGACCCATACCTGCGCATCGGCAAGGCCGAGGATGACCCGGTCGACACCTACGCCGACAGCCGCCTGCACCGCGCCGAGGCCCGCGACATTGCGCGCCGCAGCCTGGTGTTGCTCAAGAACCACAACGACACCCTGCCGCTGAAAAAATCCGCGACCATTGCCCTGGTCGGCCCGCTGGCCAAGGCACCCATCGACATGATGGGCAGTTGGGCTGCTGCCGGCCGGCCTGCGCAGTCGGTCACCCTGCTCGACGGCATGAACGCCGTGATCGGCGAAAAAGGCAAAGTGATCTATGCCCGTGGCGCCAACATCACCAGCGACAAAGCGGTGCTCGACTACCTCAACTTCCTCAACTTCGATGCCCCGGAAGTGGTGGATGACCCGCGCCCTGCCCAGGTGCTGATTGATGAAGCGGTGAAGGCGGCGAACGACGCCGACGTCATCGTTGCGGCGGTGGGCGAGTCCCGTGGCATGTCCCACGAATCGTCGAGCCGTACCGACCTGAACATCCCGCAAAGCCAGCGCGACTTGATCAAGGCCCTCAAAGCCACCGGCAAACCGCTGGTGCTGGTGTTGATGAACGGCCGTCCGCTGTCGATTCTTGAAGAGAACCAACAGGCCGATGCGATCCTGGAAACCTGGTTCTCCGGCACCGAAGGCGGTAACGCCATTGCCGATGTACTGTTCGGCGACTACAACCCATCGGGCAAGCTGCCGATCACCTTCCCTCGCTCCGTTGGGCAGATTCCGACCTACTACAACCACCTGACCATCGGCCGGCCATTCACCCCAGGCAAGCCGGGCAACTACACCTCGCAGTACTTCGATGACACCACCGGCCCCCTGTTTCCGTTTGGCTATGGCCTGAGCTACACCACGTTCAGCCTGTCGGACATGGCACTGTCGTCCACCACCCTGAACAAGACCGGCAAGCTCGACGCCAGCGTCACCGTGAAGAACACAGGCAAGGTAGACGGCGAAACCGTTGTGCAGTTGTATATCCAGGACGTGGCCGGCTCGATGATCCGCCCGATCAAGGAGCTGAAGAACTTCCAGAAGGTCATGCTCAAGGCCGGCGAAGCACGCACGCTGCACTTCACCATCACCGAGGACGACCTGAAGTTCTATAACACCCAGCTCAAGTACGCAGCCGAACCGGGTGAGTTCAATGTACAGATCGGGTTGGATTCCCAGGATGTGCAGCAGCAAACCTTCGAACTGCTCTGATCTGAAGCTGTCAACACGGTCGCTGTGGGAGCTGGCTTTTGTGGGAGCTGGCTTGCCTGCGATACAGGCACCTCGGTTTGTCAGGTGTACCGAGGTGATGCTATCGCAGGCAAGCCAGCTCCCACAGTTGATTGAGTTGGCCCGACTAGCCGCGCCGATCCAGCAGGTTGACCACCAACCGATCAATCCAGCCCCACACCCGCTGCTTTACCCGCCGCCACAATGGCCGCGCCTTCCATGCCTCCAGACTCACCGCCTGGCTCTGGGCAAAGTCCGCTTCGAAACTGCCCACCACCGCCGCCGTCAATCCCGGGTCCAGCGCTTCAAGATTGGCTTCCAGGTTAAAGCGCAAATTCCAGTGGTCGAAATTGCACGAGCCAATGCTCACCCAATCGTCCACCAGCACCATCTTCAGGTGCAGGAAGCACGGCTGGTATTCGAAGATCTGCACCCCTGAACGCAGCAGACGCGGGTAATAACGGTGCCCGGCGTAACGCACCGACGGGTGATCGGTGCGCGGGCCGGTGAGCAACAGACGCACATCCACACCACGCCCAGCCGCCCGGCGCAAGGCACGGCGCACGCTCCAGGTGGGCAGGAAGTATGGGGTCGCCAGCCAGATACGCGATTTGCTGCTGTTCAAGGCGCGAATCAACGATTGCAGAATGTCACGGTGCTGACGCGCATCGGCATACGCCACGCGACCCAGCCCCGGCCCGGTGGCGGGCACCTTGGGTAAGCGGGGCAAACCAAAATGGGTCGCCGGTTTCCATTCACGGCGCGCGGCGTTAGCGTGCCATTGCCGGTCGAACAGGGCCTGCCAGTCCAGCACCAGCGGGCCGCTGATCTGCACCATCACTTCATGCCAGTCGGCGCTGTCTTGCCCCGGCGTCCAGAACTCGTCGGTGACACCGGTGCCGCCGACCACCGCAATGCGCTGGTCGATCAGCAGCAGCTTGCGATGGTCGCGATACAGGTTGCGCATCCAGCGCCGCCAATTCAGGCGGTTGTAAAAGCGCAGCGTCACGCCTGCGTCGGTCAAGCGCTTGCGCAGCCCAAGGGTAAACGCGAGGCTGCCGTAATCGTCGAACAGGCAACGCACCTGCACGCCGCGTTCAGCGGCCAGCACCAGTGCCTGCACCATGGCCTCGGCGCAGGCCCCGGCTTCGACCAGGTACAACTCAAGGTCAACCTGCTGCTCAGCCCGGGCGATGCCCACCAGCATCTGCGGGAAGAAATTCGGCCCGTCGATCAGCAATTCGAACTGATTGGCGCTGCGCCACGGGAACACCGCGCCGCTCATGTCAGCGCGCCGTGAAGATCAGCACCGCACCCACCGGCACCGACAAACTGATCGACTTGAGCCCCGCCGCCTTGCGCAAGGTAGCCACACCGGGCGCCAGGTCGAAATCTTCGGCATGCAGCACCACGGGCTCCAGGGTTACCACCTGGAAACGCCGCTCATCCAGGCGCGTGGCCAGCAGTTCGGCGCTGTAGGTCTGGGTCTTGCCGTGCAGCGTGACGCTCAAGGGCAGGCGCAATTCCAACTGCGCGCCGGATGCCAGGTCATTGATGGGCTGCAGATTGATTTGCGCGCTGATCTGCGCTTCGGGGAAGGTCTTGATCTCGAACAGCTCTTTACGCATGCGCTCGTCGCGCAGCGGGATGCCGCTGTTGATTGAGTCCAGCTCCACTTCCAGCCGAGCCGCACCTTTGGCGTCGACCTTGCCATGCAATACCAGGAAGCGCTGGACTTCAGCCACTTCGGTGTTTTTAGTGGTGACGAAGGACAGGCGTGAGGATTCGTTATCCAGGTACCAGTCGGCGTGGGCGGGCACGGCAGCACAGGTCAGCAGCGCGAAGACCAGAGGTTTGACATTGAACATAAAGACTCATGGGGCAAAAAACCTGGGCGAACCTTAAGCGCAATCTCACAACCGGCGCAAATTCAAATGTGGGAGCTGGCTTGCCTGCGATGGCGGTGTATCAGTCAACCATTTCTCGCCTGGCACACCGCCATCGCAGGCAAGCCAGCTCCCACAGGGTTTTGCGGTGTTTTTAATCCAGCGTTCGCTGCACTTCGCACACCGCCTGTTCAAGGCTGCCCATATGCAAATTCAACACCCGCTCCACCGGCGCCTGATGCATTGGCCAATGCAGCGCCATGCTCCCCACCAGGCGGCCATTGGCGCGCACCGGCAGCGCCACCGCCCGGATCAGGAACGGCAAACGCACAGGATATTCCCAATAGCCCTCGGTACGCTGGCCAAAGCCCTGGTGCTGGGTTTGCTCGCATGCGCGATAGTGCTCGTCTGCCGCCACATGATTACGGCCTGCCAGGCGATGTACTTCTTCGGCCGGCAATTGCGTCAAGCAGGCTTTGCCCATCGCGGAATGGAACAGGCTGGCATACTGGCCGACGATCTGGCAGTTGTTCGGGTACAGCTTGCGTAACACGCTGGGAATTGCACTCTCCATGACCTCCAGGCGCTCACCATCGAAGCACGACAAGTCCACCACCAGCCCGGTGCGCTCGCTGAGCTCCAATAACCAGGGGGCGGCGCTCTCCACCACCTGACGCTTGAAGCGTTGCTGGGTATCGCCGAACAAGCGCCGGGCACGCAGGCGGTAACGTCGATCACTCAGGCCCCGATAGACCCAACCCTGTTCCTGCAAGGTTAGCAACATGCGCGACACCGTGGCCTTGGGCAGGCGCGTGAGGTAGTGCAACTCTTCCAGCCCCAGGGCCTGGTGCTCGCCCAGCAACTCGACAATTGCCAGTGCGCGTTCAACCGAGCGTACGGTGCCTGTCTCCATGTTCGATCTCCCTGTTGCCGGTGGATGATCTTTTTTCACAGCAAGATACAGGCCCGGTCAGCGCTCAACGGGTCGTTGCAAGGCACGCCGGTGGCCGGCATTGTACCCATTGGGTCAGTTGTTCATGGGCGTAGGCCAATTGCAGCACGGCCCTGTCGGCCTGGGCCGGGCCAATGATTTGCAGGCCCATGGGCAAGCCCTGGGGGTTGAAGCCCACCGGAATGCTCATGCTCGGCAAACCGGCGAGGGTCGGGCCGATCACCACCTCCATCCAACGGTGATAAGTGTCCATTTCACGCCCGCCGACGAGGCGTGGCCAAGGCTGTTGTGCATCGAAAGGGAACACCTGGGCGGTGGGCAACAGCAGGAAATCGTAACGTTCGAACAGCTTGCCCAAGGCGCGGTACCACTCACTGCGGTCCACCGACGCCTGGTAAACCTGCTGAGCACTCAAGCCCTGGCCGCCCTCCACTTCCCATTGCGCTTCGGGTTTGAGCAGTGCGCGTTTTTGCGGGTTGGCATAGGCCGCGCCGAGGTTGCCGTGCACCAGCCAATGGCGGTGTACCAACCAGCAGCGCCACAGGCGCGCCATGGAAAATTCCGGTTGGCAGCTGTGCACTTCACAGCCCAACCTGGCGAAATCATCCAGCGCCGCTTCGCACAGGCTCATCACGCCATCATCCATCGGCAGATAACCGTTGTAGTCCCCCAGCCAACCGAGGCGTGCGCCGTTGAAGTCGCGTTGCAACGGCTGGCCCAGCACCGCCGGATCGGCCTGGGATGACAGCGGCGTGCGGGGGTCGTAACCGGCCTGGATGCTCAGCAACCGCGCCACATCCGTCACGCTGCGCCCCATCGGGCCTTCGGTGCCCAGTTGCTGCACGAACAACTCCGGCATCGGCCCGTGGGGCACCCGCCCTTGGGAGGGGCGCAAGCCGAACACGTTGTTGAACGCCGCCGGGTTGCGCAGCGAGCCCATCATGTCGCTGCCGTCGGCCACCGGCAGCATGCGTAGCGCCAGGGCCACCGCCGCTCCGCCACTGCTGCCGCCGGCCGCCAGGCGCGGGTCATAGGCGTTGCCGGTGGTACCGAACAGCGTGTTGTAGGTGTGGGAACCCAGGCCGAACTCCGGCACGTTGGTCTTGCCGATGATGATCGCGCCACTGGCCCGCACCCGCGCCACGCTGATGGCGTCCTCGCCCGGCACATGCTCGGCGAACAGCGGTGAGCCCAGGGTGGTGCGCAAGCCCCGGGTGGCCGCCAGGTCCTTGATGGCCTGGGGCATGCCATGCATCCAGCCACGGGAGTGGCCCTGGTCCAACTCACGATCGCAGGCCCTCGCCTCGGCCAGCACGGCCTCGCTGTCGCGCAACGACACCAGCGCATTCACGCCAGGGTTAAAGCGCTGAATCTGTGCCAGGTACGCCTGCATCACCTCTTCGCACGACACCTGCCGCCCATGAATGGCCCGCGACAGTTCAGTGGCATCCCAATCAACAATACTCAAGGCTTCACCTCTCTGGAAAACGGCAGCGGCTTGCTCGCACGGGGTGCCTCGCGCATGCAGTAAGTGCCCAGCAGCGTCAGCACGCACGCAAACAATACATAGAACGAGGGCGCCACCGGCGTGCCCAGTACCTTGCTCAGCCAGGTCACGATCAACGGCGCGAAACCACCGAACACCATCACCGCCACGTTATAGGCCACCGACACACCGGTCGAGCGCACCTCGATAGGGAACTGCTCGGCCAATGCCGTCGGCGCTGGCCCGAAGAACCCGCCAATCGCCGTGCACAACATCACCTGCATCACCAGCAGGCGCTCGATAGACGGCGCGGCGGCCACCCACACATACAACGGGTAGACCATCACGAAGAACGCCAAGGTGAAGGCCATCAACACCGGCCGCCGTCCCCATCGATCCGAGAGCAGGCCGGACAACGGAATCACCACAGTCATCAGCGCTACCGCAAACATCTGCACCATCAGCACCTGGTCCAGCGGCAGGCCAAGGTTCTTGTGAGCGAAGGTCGGCATGTTCACCAGCACCACATAAAACGACACCGTCGCGCCGCAGGCCAGCCCCATCGACACCAGAATACTGCGCCGATGCTCACGCAGCACTTGCATGAGGCTCGGCGCCGGGCCAGTGGCTTGCTTGCGCGCTTCGATGAACTCTTCCGGGTCTTCCATGTGCCGACGAATCCACAACCCCACCGGGCCGATCAGCAAGCCCAGCACAAACGGCAGGCGCCAGCCCCACAAGTCGAGGGTTTCGGGCGAAAAGAAATGCGTGACCAGCGCCACCATCGCTGCCCCACCGAACACCGCCAGGCATTGCCCCACCAGTTGCCAGGAGCCATACAATCCCTTGCGATGGGCCGGTGCACTTTCCACCAGAAATGCCGTGGCACTCGCGTACTCACCGCCGGTAGCAAACCCCTGCAGCATCCGCGCCACCACAATCAGCAACGGCGCGCCCATGCCGATGGCAGCATAGTTCGGCGCGAAGGCGATCAGCGCGATGGACACGGTCATCAACCGGATAATCAACTGCATCGCCGCCTTGCGGCCTTTGCGGTCGGCGTAGATGCCCAAGAGGATGCCGCCCACCGGGCGCATGAAAAAGCCCACGCCGAAGGTGGCCAGCGCCATCAGCAGCGAGGCGTATTCGTCCTCCGAGGGGAAGAACTGCCGGGCGATGATGCTGGCTAGAAAGCCGTAGACGATAAAGTCATACCACTCCAACGCGTTACCGATCACGGCCGCCACCACTTGGCGAGTGCGCGAAACACCAGGTTTTGCAGTCTGCATGAAGAGCACTCCATTCAACCGATCAGGGAAAGGGTCCAGCGGCAGAAAAAAGAGGTCGTCAGGCCGGCTTGAGCCAGCTCTCGGCCAGCGCGCCCCAGTAGGCTGCGCCGGTCAGCAGGATGTCGTCGTTGAAGTCATAGGCGGGGTTGTGCACCATCGGCCGCGACACGCCGTTGCCGATAAACAGATAACTGCCTGGGCAGCGTTGCAGCATCCAGGCGAAGTCTTCGCTGCCCATCAGCGTGCGGGTGTTGCCGTCCACGGCGTCGGCACCGAGCAAGGCCACGCCGACCTGACGGGCGAATTCGGTTTCTTCGGCGTGGTTGACCAGCACCGGGTAGGCCGGGCGGTGTTCGATCTGCACCGTGCAGCCGAAGCTCGCGGCCTGGGTCTGGATGATCGCGTTGACCCGTTCCAGCATTTGTTCACGCACCTTGGGGTTGAGTGCGCGCAGGCTCAGGCGCAATAACGCTTGCTGGGGAATCACGTTGGCCGCCTGGCCGGCCTGCAAGGCGCCGACGGTGACCACGGCGGCTTCCTGGGTATCGATATTGCGCGCCACCACCGTTTGCAGAGCCATGACCATGCTGGCTGCCGCCACCAGTGGATCGATAGTGAGGTGTGGCATGGAGCCGTGGCCACCGACACCTTCGAGGGTCACGGTAAGCAAATCCTGGGACGCCATCATCGGGCCAACTCTCAAGCCCAGATGCCCCGCCGGCAAACCCGGCATATTGTGCATGCCGAACAACCCGTCGCAAGGAAAGCGCTCCAGCAAACCGTCCGCCAACATCGCCTCGGCACCGCCCTGGCCTTCTTCGGCGGGTTGGAAAATCAGGTTCAAAGTGCCGTCCAATTGCCGCGTCGCCGCCAAGTAACGCGCGGCACCGAGCAACATGGTGGTGTGGCCGTCATGGCCGCAGGCGTGCATGCAGCCGGCATGCTGGCTGGTATAGACCGCGCCGGTATTTTCGATGATGGGCAAGGCGTCCATGTCGGCGCGAATCCCCAACGTGCGCGAGCTGCTGCCGTTACGCAGCACGCCGACCACACCGGTCTTGCCGATGCCGGTATGCACCTCATACCCCCACTCCCGCAATGACTGCGCGACCAGTGCTGAGGTACGGTTCTCTTCAAAGCCAAGCTCAGGATGAGCGTGGATATCGTGACGCACAGCGTGCAAGTCGCTGGCAACGTCACTGAGCCAATCCAGGATGTGCTGGTGCGGGCGCATGGTGATTCTCCTCACAGGCGGGTGGTCCCGTTCTTGTTGGCGACACATCGACAGCTAAGCGCGATGTGCGCGTGAGGACAATCAAAGGTGGTTCCACTCTGTGGAACCTCAGGGCCGGTTCTTTTTCCGAGAACCCACGCAGATAATCTAAATGTGGGAGCTGGCTTGCCTGCGATGACGGCGGCACAGGCACCCGTGATGTTGACTGACCTGGCGCTATCGCAGGCAAGCCAGCTCCCACAGGGGAATTTGGGTGTGTCAGGGGTTGAGGCGGCAGCCTTGACGGTCGCCCAACCACCGCGCCGTCTGCGTACGCCCTAAACCGCTTGCCGTGACTTCACTGCGTTCCGGCGAGTCAGTGAACGCACTGGTTGGCACGTACTGCTTCACATACCCCAGGCAATACTGCGCAGGGTTGTTGGCCACATACCGGCACGAGCAATACTCCTTGGCGGTGTACGCCGCGATGATGTCAGGGAAGGCTTGCAGGTTGACGCGCTCGTGCCAAACCCAGCCCAAGAGTGCGATAAACAACACCAGTAAAACGCTGATGAACGGATGACGACGCATCATGAGCGCACCGCCGCCAGCACTCGTTTGAGCAGTTCGTTATGCCGGTAACTACCATCCCGATCATCGCCGTAACGCACGATCACCAGATGTTCATCGGGCAGCACAAACAGCGCCTGGCCCCAGTGCCCCAGCGCGGCGAAGGCGGTGGCCGGTGCGTCGGGCCAAGGTCGGGGGGCGCCGGTGTTGAGCCACCAATGGCCGCCCGGCACGGCTTCATCCTGGCCGGCTTTGTAGCGATCGAAGGGCCGGCGGTTGAAGGCGACCCAGTCCTTGGGCAGCAGTTGTCGCTCGCCCCAGCGCCCATCCCGCGCCATCAGTAGCCCTACTCGTGCCAGATCGCGGGCTGTGAGATAGGCATAGGACGACGCGACAAACGTTTCATCCGCATCGGTTTCCCAGGTTGCGTCGCGAATGCCCAGGGGCTGGAACAGCGCGTCCCATGGGTAGTTCATGTAAGCCTTGTGGCCGAGCATGCCCTTGAGCGCGGCGGACAAGAGGTTACTGTCGCCGCTGGAATAGCGGAAAACCTGGCCGGGGGCGGCGGCGGCTTCGGTATCCGCCGTGAATTGCGCCATGTCGGTGTGGCCACGGGTGTAGAGCATCGCCACCACCGAAGACTTCAGCGGGGCGTATTCGTAGTCTTCCTGCCAATCCAACCCGGAGGCCCAGTGCAGCAAGTCGGCCATGGTTACCTTAGGGTGCTGCTTCATCGGCGGGTAGAAACGTGCGACAGGGTCGCTGAGTTTGAAGCGGCCTTGCCCATAGGCCACGCCCAGCACGGTAGCCATCAGGCTTTTGCTGACGGACCAGGTCAGGTGCGGTGTGCTGGCAGTGGTGGGTGCGGCGTAGCGTTCATAGATGATTTCGCCATCCCGAATGACCAGCAACGCGTCGGTGCGAATACCGTTGCGGGTGGCATCGTCACGGGGTGGGAAAGCGTAGGCGTTCAGGGCATCGACAGCGGGACCAGTGAGGGCTGTGCCCACGGCCCACTCCTTTTCAGGCCAGATTTCAGCGCGAGCATTCACGGCGACAAACAATAGGGCAACGCACAACAGGCCTCGGACCATGGACGCAAACTCAAGGGGGCATTCAAGCCCGCGAGCCTAGCTCACGCCAGTGACAGATTTGCGACAAGGGGGCTGTCATCCAACCGTCACCGTAACTTCATGGAGCTGACACCGAGGCTACATAGCCTGACTTTGGACAACAAAGTCGACTGGCCGCAACCTGGCCGGCACCCGGAGACTCGCTATGACTCAGATCGCCCGCATCAGCGACAAAGGCAATGAACGCCGTCTGCAAGCCGAACGCCTGGTAGGCGCACAGGCATTGCAGGAAGCCCAGGCCCTGCGGTTCAACGTGTTCAGCGGCGAGTTCAACGCCAAGCTGAAAGGCGCGGAACTGGGTCTGGACATGGATGACTATGATGTTCACTGCAGCCATATCGGCGTGCGGGATTTGAACAGCGGTCGACTCGTCGCCACCACCCGTCTGCTCGATCACCAGGCCGCCAACACCCTGGGCCGGTTCTACAGCGAAGAAGAATTCAGCCTGCATGGCCTGCTGCACTTGCAGGGCCCGATTCTGGAGATTGGCCGCACCTGCGTCGACCCGGCCTATCGCAATGGCGGCACCATCGCGGTGTTGTGGGGCGAGTTGGCCGAGGTACTCAACCAGGGTGGCTACAGCTACCTGATGGGCTGCGCAAGCATCCCGATGCACGATGGCGGCATCCAGGCCCACGCGATCATGCAGCGATTGCGCGAGCGCTACCTGTGCAACGAACACCTGCGCGCCGAACCGAAAAAACCGCTGCCGGCCCTGGACTTGCCGTCCAACGTCATCGCCGAAATGCCGCCGCTGCTCAAGGCCTACATGCGCCTGGGCGCGAAGATCTGCGGCGAGCCGTGCTGGGATGAAGACTTCCAGGTAGCCGACGTGTTTATCCTGCTCAAGCGCGACGAGTTGTGCCCGCGTTACGCGCGCCACTTCAAGGCGGCCATGTGATGAACCGCCTGCGCATTTACGGGCGCATCGCCCGCGTGCTGTTGGTGGTGGGGCTGGGGTTGAGCATGGCCAGTGTGTTCGGCCTGTTCGAGCGCCTGGGGGTGGCTAACTCGATGGTGCGGCGCCAGCGTTGGTCGCGCTTCTTCATGGCACGGCTGACCAACGCCCTGCCCTTTCGCGTGACGGTGCATGGCGAGTTGCCGCAAACGCCGATGCTGTGGGTGAGCAATCATGTGTCCTGGACGGATATCCCGTTGCTGGGCATGGTGGCGCCGATGTCGTTTTTGTCCAAGGCCGAAGTACGTACCTGGCCGGTGGCGGGCTGGCTGGCGGCCAAGGCTGGCAGCCTGTTTATTCGTCGCGGTTCAGGTGACAGCCAACTGATTCGCAAGCAGATGACCCGTCATCTGGAACAACAGCACCCCTTGCTGATGTTCCCCGAAGGCACCACCACCGACGGTCGCGGCCTGCGCACGTTCCACGGGCGCTTGCTGGCCAGCGCGATCGATGCGGATGTGTCGCTGCAGCCGGTGGCGATTCGGTATCTGCGCGACGGCCAGGTCGACCCGCTGGCGCCCTTTATTGGCGATGATGATTTGCTCTCGCACCTGATGCGCTTGTTTTCCAATGACCAGGGCGATGTAGAGATTCATGTGCTCAAGCCGATTGCCTGCACTGGGCAGGAACGTGCGGCGTTGGCGTATCAGGCGCAGCAAGCGGTGCAGAAGGCGTTGTTTGGGCCAGTGCCGGAAGCAGAGCAAGTGGCTGCTCGACCTGCATTCGCAGCCTGAAGCAATGTGAACACAATTCAAATGTGGGAGCCGGCAAGCCAGCTCCCACATTCAGCTCTCATGTAGTCAGTTGAGATTGTGCAAATTTCTGCAACTCTGGGTAGAACAGTCGAAAGTCCTCACTCAGGGGCTCATACAAAACCCGCAACTCCTGCATCGCATATCCTAACTCCTCAGGCTGCGTCAGCCGCCGCGAAATCCCGCGCAGCACCTGGTCCATCACCGCAAACTCGCGGTACGAGCCCAACCAATCATCCGCTGCCATATACGGCGCAATCTGCGCCAGCCGCCCCGGTAACGCGGGTCCAGCCGCCAACACCTGATACACCTGGGACGTGAAACGCTCCAGAGGCTGGTCGGCATACAGCGCCCAATCCCGCGCCAGGCAATGGTCAAAAAACACATCGAGGACGATCCCGGCATATCGCCTGCGGGTCAGACTGAAGCGCGACAAGGCCTCGCCCACCAGCGGATGGCTATCGGTAAAGCGGTCGATGGAACGATGCAACTGGATCGCCGCTTCGATTTGCGGGCTGAACTGGCCCTGCAGGCGGCCTTTGACGAAGTCACCATAAAGGCTACCCAGCAATTGCGCAGGAAGTTGGCCGCCCAGGTGCAGATGTGCGAGATAATTCATGCCGCGCAGTCTACCACTGCCACCAACATATCGTTATAACCCGATATACCGATTCGACCTGGCCTCAGATCAAAATCATATTGGCATATCGGGATATTACGATTTAAAGTTCGCCTTATCGCGATATAACGCTTTACGACACCGAGCACCCTGCCATGTCCATCGACCTCGACGAAATAATAAAAGCCCTGGCGCACCCAGTACGACGAGACATCCTCACCTGGCTCAAAGACCCGAAAGTGCAGTTCCCCGAGCAATTGCACAACCACGAATACGGCATCTGCGCCGGGCAGATCGACCAGCGCTGCGGCTTGTCCCAGTCGACGGTGTCGGCCCACCTGGCCACCTTGCAACGTGCGGGTCTGATCAGCAGCCAGAAGGCTGGACAGTGGCACTTTTTCAAGCGCAATGAGGAAGTCATCCAAGCCTTTCTGACTGCGCTCATTACCGAACTCAGCGCACCGTAATCACCAAGGACACGTACATGCCCCTCTCGCTACTCATACTGGCCCTGAGCGCCTTCGCCATCGGCACCACCGAGTTCGTCATCATGGGCTTGCTGCCCGATGTGGCGGCAGACCTGGGTGTGTCAATTCCCGGCGCCGGCTGGCTGGTCACCGGTTACGCCTTGGGCGTGGCCATCGGCGCACCGTTCATGGCACTGGCCACCGCCAGGCTGCCACGCAAGGCGGCGCTGGTAGCGTTGATGGGTATTTTCATTATCGGCAACCTGCTCTGCGCCCTGGCAAGCGACTACAACGTGCTGATGTTTGCCCGTGTGGTCACCGCGTTGTGCCACGGAGCCTTCTTCGGAATTGGTTCGGTGGTGGCGGCCAACCTGGTGCCGGCCAACAAACGTGCGTCGGCGGTGGCGCTGATGTTCACCGGGTTGACCCTGGCCAACGTGCTGGGCGTGCCCCTGGGTACGGCGCTGGGCCAGGAAGCCGGCTGGCGCTCGACCTTCTGGGCCGTGACCGTGATTGGCGTGATCGCCTTGATCGGCCTTATTCGCTTCCTGCCC
The DNA here is from genome assembly GCF_001896155.1 of Pseudomonas sp. FSL W5-0203. Lineage (NCBI taxonomy): Bacteria > Pseudomonadati > Pseudomonadota > Gammaproteobacteria > Pseudomonadales > Pseudomonadaceae > Pseudomonas > Pseudomonas sp. FSL W5-0203. Next base: position 66,071 of record NZ_MPOR01000026.1, on the reverse strand, counting down.
GCCAAGCGTGACGAAGAAAAACTCGACATGCGTGCCGAACTGGCCGCCCTCAAGGGCGCCGGTATCTGGTTGTCACTGAGCATGACTGCGCTGTTTGCCGCGTCCATGTTTACCCTCTTTACCTACGTCGCGCCGCTGCTGGGCGATGTCACTGGCGTGTCGCCCAAAGGCGTGACCTGGACGCTGCTGCTGATCGGCCTGGGCCTCACCGTGGGCAACATCATCGGCGGCAAACTGGCGGACAAGCGCCTGGCGGCCACCTTGATCGGCGTGTTCATCAGCATGGCGGTGGTTTGCACGGTGCTGAGCTGGACCAGCGTTGCGGTGATACCGACTGAAATCACCCTGTTCCTGTGGGCCACCGCTTCGTTCGCCGCCGTGCCGGCGCTGCAAATCAACGTGGTGACCTTCGGCAAGGCCGCGCCGAACCTGGTGTCCACCCTGAACATCGGGGCCTTCAACATTGGCAACGCCCTCGGCGCCTGGGTCGGTGGCAGCGTGATTGCCCACGGTTTCGGCCTGACCCGCGTGCCACTGGCCGCCGCGGCGCTGGCCATCCTCGCGCTGCTGGTGACCCTGATCACTTTCCGTCAGGGCGCCAATGCCGACCTGGCCCCCGCGACCCACTGATCAACTTGAAAGAGAAGGTGTTTTTCCCATGACGACTATTTTCGATCCGATCACACTGGGCGACCTGCAACTGTCGAACCGCATCATCATGGCGCCGCTGACCCGCTGCCGCGCGGATGCCGGCCGCGTACCCAACGCACTGATGGCCGAGTACTACGTGCAACGCGCATCCGCCGGGCTGATCCTCAGCGAAGCCACTTCCGTGACGCCCATGGGCGTGGGCTACCCGGACACCCCCGGCATCTGGTCCAACGATCAGGTGCGCGGCTGGGCCAACATCACCAAGGCCGTGCATGGCGCGGGCGGCAAGATCTTCTTGCAGTTGTGGCATGTGGGCCGCATCTCCCACGCGTCCTACCTGAACGGCGAAACCCCGGTGGCTCCGAGTGCGGTTCAGGCTAAAGGCCACGTCAGCCTGGTTCGCCCATTGGCCGACTACCCGACCCCGCGCGCCCTGGAAACCGCTGAAATCGCCGACATCGTCGACGCTTACCGCACCGGCGCCGAGAACGCCAAGGCCGCAGGCTTCGACGGCGTGGAAATCCACGGCGCCAACGGCTACCTGCTCGACCAGTTCCTGCAAAGCAGCACCAACCAGCGCACCGACCAGTACGGCGGCTCTTTGGAAAACCGTGCGCGCCTGTTGCTGGAAGTCACCGACGCCGCCATCGAAGTCTGGGGCGCCGGCCGCGTGGGCGTGCACCTGGCACCGCGTGCTGACGCGCATGACATGGGCGACGACAACCTCGCCGAGACCTTCACCTACGTCGCCAGCGAACTGGGCAAGCGCGGTATCGCCTTTATCTGCTCCCGTGAAAAAGAAGGCGCAGACAGCCTTGGCCCGCAGCTGAAAAAAGCCTTCGGCGGCGCGTACATCGCCAACGAACGTTTCACCAAAGACAGCGCCAATGCCTGGCTGGCGGCGGGCAAGGCGGATGCAGTGGCCTTCGGTATTCCTTTCATCGCCAACCCGGACCTGCCGGCGCGACTGAAGGCTGATGCGCCGTTGAACGAGCCGCATCCGGAGACCTTCTATGGCAAAGGCCCGGTAGGTTACATCGACTACCCGACGCTGCCGATCTAACGTCATCCGCAAATACTGTAGGAGCGAGCTTGCTCGCTCCTACAGTATCAGAGGCAAGTCCCCCTCCTACATTTGTGCCTGTCTGTAGCCCCCTGGAAACATCGCTTCACAGAACGGCAACAATATCGCTACAAAATACTTAGCCGGCTACCTATCAACCGCTCGCCAGGCCGTATATAAAGTCACCCCACAAATCAGGCAGAAGGACGATTGACTGTCTTTAGGCTTTACTGTTGACACAACGGGTTGCAATTACGCATTTTGTTTCAATTGCGCAGGCTGGGGCTCAGGCGCAGCATGTCCAGCCCTATATCCGCCCAGCGCTCGGCGTCCTGATGCAATTGGAAACTGTCAGGCACCAGCAGCCACTGGCCGATCAACCCGTGGATAAACGCATGAATACACACGGCCCCACGGGTGGTATCCAGCGTGGCTGGAAGTTGCCCGCGATGGACCGCGTTACGCAACGTCAAGCCGATGCGCAGGTTGCACTCAAGGGTGTGGGTCTGGCGTTGGCGGCGCATGTCGCACATTTCATCGGTGAACTCGCACTTATGAAACAGAATCTCGTTGATGCGCCGGGTTTTCGGGTCCAGGGCCACTTCATGGTAGAGATGAATCAGCAGCTTGCGCATACAGCCGAGCGGGTCGGCTTCATCCTCGCTTTCACTCGCCCGGGCCAGTTCGTCCAGCGGTTCGTGCAGCGTGTCGAGCAGGGCCTGGAGCAAATCGGACTTATTGCTGAAATGCCAATAGATAGCCCCGCGCGTCACCCCTGCCAGCGCGGCGATGTCCGCCAGGGTGGTGCGCGCCACGCCACGCTCATAAAAGGCTTGCTCGGCGGCTTGGAGAATCTGGCTGCGCGTTTCCTGAGCTTCCTCTTTGGTGCGACGAACCATGGCAGTAAAACCTCAATCAGGACACTGTGGATGGTACTTGACCATCATCTGAATAATTGTGGGACGACGCCGTCATGGGCGCCGAACGTACTAGAATCGAGGCTTGCAGCGGTGCTTTGTCAGCATTGCGCGAAGCCTGTCAAGAGTTTACAAACAACCATGAACGTAAGTATATTGCGTAGCAAGCTACTTATCCACTCACGGCTTGTTTTTTACCCTTCCACACTTCTTGTGCGCACTTTGCGCGCCTGACCCGAGGATCTTCATGCAACTTAAGCCAGCTGTTACCGCTCTGGTCACTGCCGTCGCCCTGGCATCGCTGCTCAGCGGATGTAAAAAGGAAGAAGCGGCACCGCCCGCTCAAACCCCTCAGGTCGGCGTGGTCACCATTCAACCGCAAGCCTATACCCTGACCACCGAGCTGCCAGGCCGCACCACGGCCTTCCGCATTGCGGAAGTTCGGCCGCAGGTCAACGGCATCATTCTCAAGCGCCTGTTCAAGGAAGGCGCCGACGTGAAGGAAGGGCAACAGCTCTACCAGATCGACCCGTCGGTGTATGAAGCCACGCTCAAAAGCGCACAGGCGAGCCTGACCCAGACCAAGTCCATCACCGATCGCTACAAGCAACTGGTCGATGAACAAGCCGTCAGCCGTCAGGAATACGACACTGCCGTCGCCAACCGCATGACTGCTGAGGCAAACGTTCAAACCGCCCAGATCAACGTGCGCTACACCAAGGTGTACGCGCCGATCTCCGGGCGTATTGGCCGTTCTTCGGTCACCGAAGGCGCACTGGTCAGCAATGGCCAGGCCGACGCCATGGCGGTGATCCAGCAACTGGACCCGATCTACGTCGACGTCACGCAATCTTCGGCTGAAATGCTCAAGCTGCGTCGCGATCTGGCCAGTGGCCAACTGGAAAAAGCCGGCGACAACGCTGCCAAGGTCAAGCTGACCCTGGAAGACGGCACGGCCTACGCCCAGGACGGCAAGCTGGAGTTCTCCGAAGTGTCGGTCGACCAGACCACCGGTTCCGTGACGCTGCGTGCCGTGTTCCCCAACCCTGACCACGTGCTGCTGCCGGGCATGTTCGTACACGCCCAGTTGCTGGCCGGTGTGAACAGCAAGGCCATCCTGGCTCCGCAACAAGGCGTGACCCGTGACCTGCGCGGCATTCCGACGGCGCTGATCGTGAACAAGGACAACAAGGTCGAGCAACGTGAACTGGTTGCCAACCGTACCGCCGGTGCCTACTGGCTGGTGGAAAAAGGCCTCAATGCCGGTGATCGCGTCATCACCGAAGGCTTGCAGTACGTCAAGCCAGGCGCCGAGGTGAAGGTCACGGAAGCCTCCAACGCTAAACCCGCCGGTACTGCCGCAGCGCCTGCTGCCGCTGCTGGTCAAGGGGAGTAATCCATGTCGAAATTTTTTATCGACCGTCCCATTTTCGCCTGGGTAATTGCCCTGGTGATCATGCTGGTCGGGGCACTCTCGATCCTGAAGTTGCCCATCAACCAATACCCGGCCATTGCGCCAACGGCCATTGATATCCAGGTGACCTACCCAGGTGCGTCCGCACAAACCGTGCAGGACACCGTGGTGCAGGTCATCGAGCAACAGCTCAACGGTATCGACAACCTGCGTTATGTCTCCTCGGACAGTAACTCCGACGGCAGCATGACCATCACCGTGACGTTCAACCAGGGTACCAACCCGGATATCGCTCAGGTCCAGGTACAGAACAAGCTGAACCTGGCCACCCCACTGCTGCCGCAAGAAGTGCAGCAACAGGGTATCCGTGTGACCAAGTCGGTGAAGAACTTCCTGATGGTGATCGGTCTAGTGTCGGAAGACGGCAGCATGACCAAGGACGACCTCTCCAACTACATCGTGTCCAACATCCAGGACCCGATCTCCCGTACCGCGGGGGTGGGTGACTTCCAGGTGTTCGGTTCGCAGTACGCGATGCGTATCTGGCTCGACCCGGCCAAGCTCAACAACTACCAGCTCACGCCAGTGGACGTCAGCAATGCCATCAAGGCCCAGAACGTGCAGGTGGCCACCGGCCAACTGGGCGGCCTGCCTGCCCTGCCCGGCACCCAGCTGAACGCCACGATCATCGGCAAGACGCGCCTGCAAAGCACCGAGGAATTCGCCAAGATCCTGATGAAGGTGAACACCGACGGCTCCCAGGTTCGCCTGGGTGACGTCGCGCGCATCGAACTGGGCGGCCAGAACTACAGCATCAGTGCACAGTTCAACGGCAAGCCGGCTTCGGGTATGGCGATCAAGCTGGCGGCCGGTGCCAACGCACTGGACACTGGCAAGGCCATCCGCGAAACAGTCAAGTCCCTGGAGCCGTTCTTCCCGCCAGGCATGAAGGCGGTGGTGCCGTATGACACCACGCCGGTCGTGACCGAATCGATCTCCGGTGTGGTTCACACCCTGGTCGAAGCGATCGTGTTGGTGTTCCTGGTGATGTTCCTGTTCCTGCAGAACTTCCGTGCCACCATCATCACCACCATGACCGTACCGGTGGTATTGCTGGGTACCTTCGGGATCCTGGCGGCGTGCGGCTTCACCATCAACACCTTGACCATGTTCGGCATGATCCTGGCCATCGGCTTGCTGGTGGACGATGCCATCGTGGTAGTGGAAAACGTCGAACGGGTAATGGCTGAGGAGCACCTGTCGCCCAAGGAAGCAACGATCAAGTCCATGGGCCAGATCCAGGGCGCCCTGGTGGGTATTGCCCTGGTACTGTCGGCGGTACTGCTGCCGATGGCGTTCTTCGGTGGTTCTACCGGTGTGATCTACCGGCAGTTCTCCATCACCATCGTTTCGGCGATGGCGTTGTCGGTGCTGGTTGCCCTGATCTTCACCCCGGCGTTGTGCGCCACCATGCTCAAGCCGATTGATCCGGAAAAACACGGCCAGCCCAAGCGCGGCTTCTTCGGCTGGTTCAACCGCACCTTCGACCGTGGCGTACTCAAGTACGAGCGCGGCGTGGGCGGCATGATCAAGCACAAGATCCCGGCATTCCTGGTGTACGCGCTGATCCTGGCCGGCATGATCTGGATGTTCACCCGTATTCCAAGCGCGTTCCTGCCTGAGGAAGACCAGGGTGTGATCTTCGCCCAGGTGCAGACACCGGTCGGTGCTTCGGCTGAGCGCACGCAAAAAGTCGTCGACGACATGCGCGCCTTCCTGCTGAACGACAAGGAAGGCGAGCCAGGCGAAGGCAAGGCAGTGAAATCGGTGTTTACCGTGAACGGCTTCAACTTTGCTGGCCGTGGCCAGAGCTCGGGTCTTGCGTTCGTGATGCTCAAGCCGTGGGACGAGCGGGATTCGAGCCAGTCGGTGTTCGAAGTGGCCAAGCGTGCCCAGGGTTACTTCTTCGGGGCCTTCAAGGACGCCATGGTATTTGCCATCGTGCCGCCTTCGGTGCTGGAGCTGGGTAACGCCACCGGTTTTGACGTGTTCCTGCAAGACCAGGGTGGCGTCGGCCACGACAAGCTGATGGCTGCACGTAACCAGTTCCTGGGCGCTGCGGCACAAAGCAAGGTGCTGGCCGGCGTACGCCCTAACGGCGTGAACGATGAGCCGCAGTACGAGCTGACCGTTGACGACGAGAAGGCCAGTGCCCAAGGCATCAGCCTCGCCGATATCCAGCAGACCCTGGCCATTGCCTTGGGTGGTAGCTACATCAACGACTTCATCGACCGTGGTCGCGTGAAGAAGGTGTATGTACAAGGTGACGCCGCCAGCCGCATGTCGCCTGAAGATCTGGACAAATGGTACGTGCGCAGCAACGACGGGAAAATGGTGCCGCTGTCGGCTATCTCGTCGGGCCAGTGGATCTACGGTTCGCCCAAACTTTCGCGATACAACGGTGTAGCGGCGATGGAAATCCTCGGTACCCCGGCACCGGGCTACAGTACCGGTGATGCGATGGCCGAAGTCGAACGCATTGCCAAAGAACTGCCGGCCGGTGTCGGTTATGCCTGGACAGGCCTGTCGTACGAAGAACGCCTTTCCGGTTCCCAGGCGCCAGCCCTGTACGCACTGTCGCTTTTGGTCGTGTTCCTGTGCCTGGCAGCACTGTACGAAAGCTGGTCGATTCCGATTGCGGTGATTCTGGTTGTGCCACTGGGTGTGATCGGTGCACTGATCGCCACCAGCATGCGCGGCTTGTCCAACGACGTGTTCTTCCAGGTGGGCCTGTTGGTGACGGTGGGCCTGGCGGCGAAAAACGCCATCCTCATCGTGGAATTCGCCAAGGAACTGCACGAGCAAGGCAAAGGCATCGTCGAGGCGGCTATCGAAGCGTCCCGTATGCGTCTGCGCCCGATCATCATGACCTCGTTGGCGTTCATGCTCGGCGTACTACCGCTGGCAATCTCCACCGGCGCCGGCTCAGGCAGCCAGCACGCAATCGGTACCGGCGTGATCGGCGGTATGATCACGGCCACTGTGCTGGCGATCTTCTGGGTGCCGCTGTTCTACGCAACCGTGTCCGCCGCTGGCGAACGCAAAAAGAAAGACACTACTGAAACTCCTAAAGAGGCTGGCCAATGAGCAAGTCGCTACTTTCCCTAGCCGTCACCGCATTCGTGCTCAGTGGCTGCTCGCTGATACCTGACTATCAGCGCCCCGAAGCGCCGGTGGCCGCGCAGTTCCCGCAGGGGCCGGCGTATTCGTCGGCCCAGGCGCCGAGCCAGGCCGCTGCCGAGCAAGGCTGGAAGCAGTTTTTCCATGACCCTGCCCTGCAACAGCTGATCCAGACCGCGTTGGTGAACAACCGTGACCTGCGTGTCGCGGCGCTGAACATCGACGCCTATGCGGCGCAATATCAGATCCAACGTGCCGACCTATTCCCGGCCGTGTCGGCCACCGGTAACGGCAGCCGTTCTCGCACCCCGGCCAAGCTGTCGCAGACCGGCGAATCGACCATCGCCAGCCAGTACTCGGCGGGCCTTGGGATCAGCTCTTATGAGCTGGACCTGTTCGGTCGCGTGCGCAGCCTCAGTGAAGAAGCGCTGCAGAAGTACTTCGCCACTGAAGAAGCACGTCGCAGCACCCAAATCAGCCTGGTGGCCAGCGTGGCGAATGCCTACCTGACCTGGCAGGCCGACAAGGAGCTGCTCAAGCTGACCCAGGACACCCTGGCCGCGTTCGAGCAAAGCTACAAGCTCACCTCGCGCAGCAATGAAGTCGGCGTGGCCTCGGCCCTCGACCTCAGCCAGGCACGCACCTCGGTGGAAAACGCCCGTGTGCAACTGGCGCGTTACACCCGCCAGGTGGCCCAGGACGAAAACAGCCTGACCCTGCTGCTGGGCACCGGCCTGCCGGCGAATATCGCCAGCAAGCCGCTGTCCGATGACCTGCTCAGCGAAGTGCCCGCCGGGTTGCCATCGGACCTGCTGCAACGTCGTCCCGATATTGTGCAAGCCGAGTACAACCTCAAGGCCGCCAACGCCAACATCGGCGCGGCCCGTGCGGCGTTCTTCCCGAGCATCAGCCTGACCGCCAGCGCCGGTACTGCCAGCCCTACCCTGGGTGGCCTGTTCAAAGGCGGTTCGGGGACCTGGGCGTTTGCCCCGCAGATCAACATCCCGATCTTCAACGCCGGTAGCCTGCGCGCAAGCCTGGACTACTCGAAGATCCAGAAAGAGATCAACGTGGCCAACTACGAGAAGGCCATCCAGACCGGCTTCCAGGAAGTCTCCGACGGCCTGGCCGCGCGTGCGACCTACAAGCAGCAATTGGATGCCCAGCGCGGCTTCGTCGAGGCTAACCAGGATTACTATCGCCTGGCCGAGCGTCGCTACCGCATTGGTGTCGACAGCAACCTGACCTTCCTCGACGCCCAGCGCCAACTGTTCAGTGCCCAGCAATCGCTGATCACCGACCGCCTGGCGCAGCTCACCAGCGAGGTCAACCTGTACAAGGCCCTCGGCGGTGGCTGGAACGAGCAGACTGCGAAGAACGAGCCGTTGAAAGAACAAGCACCGCCGTTGAAGTTGTTCTGATAGCGCGGGTGTGAAAACCGCTTCCCTCACCGGAAGCGGTTTTTTTATGCCTGCATTGTTGCCCTTACAACTTGCGTTCGATCATCGCCCACAACCCACCTTCCCCTACTTTCATCGCCCCCGCACTGCCGCGCACCATGGCCGCCACCTGCATAAACCCAATAACAACAGGTTCACACCATGAGCACTTTCCAACCGCGCCAGCTGTTGCTGGCGGCTGCTGTCGCCAGTTCTGCCCTGCCCGTTCTCGCCCAGGATCACGGCTTTCTCGAAGACGCCAGCGCCAACCTCAACCTGCGTAATTTCTTCTTCAACCGCAACTACACCAACCCGACCAAGGCTCAGGGTGGCGCGCAGGAGTGGACGCAAAGTTTCATTCTCGACGCCAAGTCCGGGTTCACCCAAGGCACAGTCGGTTTTGGTGTGGATGTGCTGGGCTTGTACTCGCTCAAGCTCGATGGCGGGCGTGGCACAGGCGGCACGCAGTTGCTGCCGCTGGACCATGACGGCCGGCCAGCCGATGAGTTTGGCCGGCTGGGCGTGGCATTCAAGGCGCGCTTTTCCAAGACCGAGCTGAAGGTGGGCGAATGGATGCCGGTGCTGCCGATCCTGCGTTCCGACGATGGCCGCTCCCTGCCACAGACCCTGCGTGGCGGGCAGATCACCTTGAAGGAAATCGACGGCCTGACCCTCTATGGCGGCCAATTCCGCGCCAATAGCCCGCGGGACGACGGCAGCATGAGCGACATGTCGATGTTCGGCAAAACCGCCTTCACCTCCGACCGTTTCAACTTCCAGGGCGCCGAATACGCGTTCAACGACAAACGCACCCAAGTCGGCGTGTGGAATGCCCAGCTCAAGGACATCTACAGCCAGCAGTTCGTCAATCTGATCCACAGCCAGCCTGTGGGCGACTGGACCCTGGGCGCCAACCTGGGCTTCTTTTACGGTAAGGACGACGGCAGCGCCCGCGCCGGCGACCTGGACAACAAAACCTGGTCCGGTTTGTTCTCGGCCAGGTACGGTGGCAACACCTTCTACGTCGGCCTGCAAAAACTCACCGGCGACAGTGCCTGGATGCGCGTCAACGGCACCAGCGGCGGCACCCTGGCCAACGACAGCTACAACTCCAGCTATGACAACGCACAGGAAAAATCCTGGCAGGTTCGCCACGACTACAACTTCGCCGCCCTCGGTGTACCAGGCCTGACCCTGATGAACCGCTATATCAGCGGCAGCAACGTGCACACCGGCACCATCACCGACGGCAAGGAGTGGGGCCGCGAGACCGAAGTAGGCTATACGGTGCAAAGCGGCACGCTGAAAAACCTCAACGTGCGCTGGCGCAATTCGAGCATGCGCAGGGACTACAGCAACAACGAGTTCGATGAGAACCGGTTGATCGTCAGCTATCCGATCAGTCTGCTGTAAACCGGCATAGCACTTACTGTATGGTGCGCGCCTGCCGCTGCTGATCCCCCCAGCAGCGGCCTTTACTCGGGCCCTGCACGGCATGAAATCCTTCGCTACAGCAATCGCTTTGTTTGCCCTGGTCTTGAGCCTGGGGGGCTGTATCAGCGCACCCATCGCCCTGACACCACAGACCGAACAACGCCTGCTGGCCCAGGCGCCGATCCGCTTTTTGCTGACCTTCGACGATGGCCCAAGCGCCTCGGGCTACAACAATCCGAGCCGTTCGGTAGTGGCGGACCTGGCCAACAACCCGGTGCTGCCGGGGATCAAGGCGGTGTTCTTCCTGCAGACCGAAGCCGCTCGCGCAGGCGGCAGTTCCCGAGGCCGCAAGACCATGGAACGAGAATTCGCCGCTGGCCATATCCTGGCCTTCCACACGGCCACCGCGTTTCACACCAATCATCGCTGGCTGAACGACGCCACCCTGGAACACACCCTTACCGAAGGCGCCGCAGACATTGCCGCCATCACGGGCGCGCCCCCCGTGCTGGTACGCCCCCCCTTCTGGAACTACGACAAGCGCACCTTCGCCGCCTACCAACGCCACGGCATGCAGGTACTGTTGACGGATTTGAGTGCCAATGACGGCAAGATCTGGGGCTTCAACGCCAGCCCGCGTCGGCGCGCCAACCTGTATCGGCAACTGTCGGTGGTACGCGAACGCATCGCCTTGGGTGAACTACCGACAGTGGAGGGTGTGATCCCGGTAGTGGTGACCTTCCATGACATCAACCGCTACACCGCGCGGCATATGCAGGAGTACTTGCAGATTCTGATGGACAGCGCACGGGTCAACGGTTTGAAGACCGCAGCCGAGCCGTTCTATACCGACCACGCCGCGCTGGAACGCGCAGCGCTGGCCCGTACGGTCAAGGCTGTGAACGAGCCGGTGCATCTGCCTGGGGTGTGGAATTGGCTGTGGGATGCTGATTCCCACTAATACCTTAAACCTGTGACGATCCGCTGTGGGAGCTGGCTTGCCTGCGATGCAGACAACACGGTCCCCAGTCAGACCTCGTCGCTGCAATCGCAGGCAAGCCAGCTCCCACAGGTGATCGCCTTTCACATTCAGTCTTGTTGGCGGGACTCCACACCCAACTCATCCCACACTGACTCAGCCAAATGAAACGTCGCATTCGCTGCCGGAATCCCGCAGTAGATCGCACTCTGCATCAGCACTTCCTTGATCTCGGCGCGGGTTACGCCGTTGCTGGCGGCGGCACGCAGGTGCAGCTTCAGTTCTTCACTGCGGTTCATGCCGATCAGCATCGCGATGGTGATCAGGCTGCGGGTATGCCGAGGCAGGCCGGGACGGGTCCAGATGTCACCCCAGGCGTGGCGGGTGATCATTTCCTGGAACTCGCTGTTGAACTCGGTCAGGGCATTGAGGCTGCGGTCGACATGGGCATCGCCCAGTACTTCGCGGCGCACCTGCAGGCCCTCGGCGTAACGTTGTTTCTCGTCCACAAATAGCTCCTCAGCGGGCCAGCAGAAATTCGATCACCCGGTCGCTGAACGCAGCACCGGCCTGAACGTTGGACAGGTGCGCTGCATAGAACTCGGCGTACTCGGCGCCCTGCACATGGCTCTGGATAAAACGGCCGCCAGCTGGCGGCGTCACCGCGTCTTCGGTGCCGGCAATCACCAGGGTCGGCACCTTGATCGAGGACAATTGCTCACGAAAATCCGCATCGCGCACGGCGCCGCAGTTGGCGGCATACCCCTCGGGCGAAGTGGCCGCGAGCATATCGGTGATCTGCTTGGCCTGGTGCGGGTTGGCAGCGGCGAAATCTGCGGTGAACCAGCGCGCAATGGACGCATCGCGCAGCCCCACCATCGCGGCGGCGCCATCACGCAGGACCATTTCGATACGCGGGTTCCACATCTCGGGCGTGCCGATCTTGGCCGCGGTATTACACACCACCAGGCGTTGCAGGCGCTCGCCGGCATGAATGCCCAGCCATTGGCCGATCAAGCCGCCCATGGACAATCCGCAAAAATGCGCCTTCTGGATATCCAGCGCATCCAGCAGTGCGAGCACGTCTGCCCCCAGTTGCTCGATGCTGTAAGGCCCCTCGGTCACCAAGGATTGGCCGTGGCCACGGGTGTCGAAACGCAGCACACGAAAATGCTCGGTAAAGGCCGGAATCTGGATATCCCACATATGCAGGTCGGTACCCAGGGAATTGGACAGCACCAGTACCGGTGCGTCGGCGGGCCCCTCGAGTTGGTAATGCAGTTCGCCCTCGGCGAGTTGTACAAAAGCCACAGCGGTCTCCTCAGGCAGTCAAAGCAAAATGTTCGGTCACCGCACGCGTGACCCAGGTAGACGCCTGGCCCAGGTAATGGGCCGGGTCGAGCAGGCGGTCCAATTCAGCCGCCGACAGCTCGGCGGTGACGTGCGGCTCATCCGCCAGTACCGCGCGCAAATGGCGCTGCTCGGCGACCGCACGTTTGCAGCACTGCTCCAGCAGATGGTGCGCAGTGTCGCGGCCCAAGCGTTGGGCGAGCACGATACTCACCGCTTCGGCCAGTACCAGGCCCTGAGTCAGGTCGAGGTTGTGTGCCATACGTTCGGCATTCACCTCCAGCCCTTCACTGACCAGAATTGCCTGGTGCAAGGCACCGGACACCAAGCGGCAAATCTCTGGCAAGGTTTCCCATTCGGCGTGCCACAAGCCCAGGCTGCGTTCGTGCTCTTGAGGCATGGCGCTGAACATCGTTGCCACCAGGCCCGGTACGCGGGTGGCCGCGCTGATCAGCACTGCGGCGCCCACCGGGTTACGCTTGTGCGGCATGGTGGACGAACCGCCCTTGCCCGGCGCCGAAGGCTCGAACACCTCGGCCGCTTCGGTCTGCATCAACAGGCTGATATCGCGGCCCAACTTGCCGAGGCTACCGGCGATCAGGCCAAGCAGGCTGGCAAACTCCACCAGGCGGTCACGCTGGGTGTGCCAGGGTTGTTCCGGTAAGCCCAGTTGCAACTCGGCGGCCACGGCTTCGGCCACGGGCATGGCGTGTTCGCCCAGCGCTGCCAAGGTGCCCGAGGCGCCGCCAAATTGCAGGACCAGCAGGCGCGGTTTCAATTCAGCCAGGCGCTGGCGACTGCGCGTCACCGCGCCCAGCCAACCGGCGATTTTCATTCCCAGGGTGACCGGCGTCGCGTGCTGCAACCAGGTGCGCCCGGCCAACGGCACGGTGGCATAACGCTGGGCCTGGGCGGCCAACACCTCCCCCAGGCGAGCCAGGTCGGCTTCGATCAATTCCACCCCACGGCGCAGTTGCAGCACCAGGCCGGTGTCCATCACATCCTGGCTGGTTGCGCCCAGGTGTACATAACGCTCGGCGTCGGCGTCCTCACTGGCGATCAACTTGCCCAACGCCTTCACCAATGGAATCGCAGAGTTGCCCGCCGTGGCAATCGCGCTGCCAAGGGCGTCCACGTCATACAGCGACGCCAGGCACGCCTGGGCAATCGGTGCGACAGCGGCCTGGGGAATCAACCCGACCCGGGCCTGCGCCCGGGCCAGTGCGGCCTCGAAATCCAGCATGCCCTGCAAACGCCCCTGGTCACAGAACACTTCGGCCATGCTGTCAGCGGTGAAATAAGCGTCGAACAGTTGATTGCTCGTGCGCAGCGTCATAACTCATCCCTTACAGATCGTGATGCAGGTACGCCGCCTGTTTCGGCAGGCGCAAGCTGAACAGGAAGGCCACCGCCATCATCGCGGTGACGTACCAATAAAAGGTGTTTTCCATGCCGATGGATTTGAGGCTCAGCGCAACCACTTCTGCCGAACCGCCAAACACCGCGTTAGCCACCGCATACGCCAGGCCCACGCCCAAGGCACGCACCTGGGGCGGGAACATCTCCGCTTTGACCAGGCCGCTGATGGAGGTGTAGAAGCTGACAATCGCCAAGGCCAGGGTGATCAGCACAAACGCCAAAAACGGGCTGGTCACGGTTTTCAAGGTCAGCAGGATCGGCACGGTAAACAGCGTGCCAAGGCCGGCAAACCAGAGCATGGAATTACGCCGGCCAATCTTGTCGGCCAACATGCCGAACAACGGCTGCATGCACATGTACAGAAACAGCGCGCCGGTCATGATGTAGCTCGACGTCTTGGCGTGCATGCCCACGGTATTCACCAGGTACTTCTGCATGTAGGTGGTGAAGGTATAGAAAATCAGCGAGCCGCCGGCGGTGTAGCCCAGCACCGTAATGAAGGCTTTGCCGTGGTCGCGAAACAGCGCGACGATACTGCCGGCGTCCTTGTCTTCACGCATTTCCTTGCTGGTGGTTTCTTTCAGGGTGCGACGCAGCAGCAGGGAGATCACGGCGGCTATAGCGCCGATCACAAACGGGATGCGCCAGCCCCAGGCGCGCAGTTCTTCTTCGGTGAGGATCTGTTGCAGGATCACCACCACCAGCACCGCCAGCAACTGGCCGCCGATCAGGGTCACGTACTGGAACGAAGCAAAGAAGCCACGCTGGCCCTTGAGCGCGACTTCACTCATGTAAGTGGCCGTGGTGCCGTATTCGCCGCCCACCGACAAGCCCTGGAACAGCCGCGCCACCAACAGCAACGCTGGCGCCCAGGCACCGATGGCGTTGTAGGTCGGCAGAAAGGCGATGACCAGGGAGCCGCCGCACATCATCAGCACCGAGATCATCATCGAGTTCTTGCGCCCGTGCTTGTCGGCCACCCGGCCAAACAACCAGCCACCGATCGGTCGCATCAGGAACCCGGCGGCAAACACCCCGGCGGTGTTGAGCAACTGCACCGTGGGGTCGTCCGAGGGGAAAAACGCCGGAGCAAAATAAATCGCGCAGAAGGCATAGACGTAGAAGTCGAACCATTCGACCAGGTTGCCGGAGGACGCACCGACAATCGCAAAGATCCTTTTGCTGCGTTCTTCTCCGGTGTAGTGGCTGGTTTTTGTTGTCATGTTTTTTTACTCAGTGGGAACGGTTATAGCCTAGACATACTTTGCAACAACCCTGTTCCGCAAGCAGACTTTTGGATAGGTGGAGCCTGGATGATCGTTCCCACGCTCTGCGTGGGAATGCCGCATGGGACGCTCCGCGTCCTGCCGTTCGCGGGTGACGCGCAGCGTCACGGGATGCATTACCACGCAGAGCGTGGGAACGATCGTTACAGCCAACTCAATAGTCGAAGAACACCGTTTCCTTATCTGTGCCCTGCAAAATCACATTCCACTGATAAACCCCTGCCGCATCCGCCTGGGCAATCAAGGTGCCCCGACGTTCTGCCGGCACACACGCCAGCAACGGGTCATCGCCGTTCAAGGCCTCACCGTCAAAATAAATCCGCGTCAGCAAGTGCTTCACCAACCCACGGGCAAACACCAGCACCACCAAATGCGGCGCCTGGGTGGTGCCCTTCAGCCCCGGCACACTGCCCGGCTTGACGGTGGTAAAGCGGAAACGCCCTTCGGCATCCACCGGCACGCGGCCAAAGCCTTCGAAGTTCGGGTCGAGCGCTTTGTCCTGCTCGTCTTCGGGGTGAGCATATTTGCCGGCGGCATTGGCCTGCCAGACTTCCAGCATGGCATCGTTGACGACATCACCGTTGCCGTCCACCACTTGGCCGCTGATTGCCACGCGTTCGCCGAGGGTAGCGGTGACGGTCAGGTCTTCACGGTTCAGCCAGGTCAGGCCAATGTGGTAATACGGCCCGACGGTGTGGGACGTGGTCGCGTTGAGTGTCATCTCATTTCTCCATCGGCGTGGCGTCGCGGCCGCGCAGGACGATGTCCCAGCGGTAGCCGAGGGCATAGGAAGGAATGGTTTTTTCCAGGTCGAAGCGAGCGATCAAGCGTTGCTTGGCGCTGGTGTCCGGCACGCAGTTGTAGATCGGGTCGTATTCCAGCAACGGGTCGCCCGGGAAATACATTTGCGTCACCAGGCGCGTCAGCACGCTGGGGCCGAACAGCGAAAAGTGGATATGCGCCGGGCGCCAGGCGTTGTGGTGGTTGCCCCACGGGTAGGCGCCGGGCTTGATGGTTTGGAACTGGTACCAGCCGTCGGCGTCGGTGACGGTGCGCCCGGTGCCGGTGAAATTCGGGTCCAGGGGTGCATCGTGCAGGTCGCGCTTGTGGTTGTAGCGGCCGGCGGCATTGGCCTGCCAGATCTCCACAAGGATGCCCGGCACTGGCAGGCCGTTTTCGTCCAGCACACGGCCATGAATGATGATGCGCTCGCCTTGCGGCTCGCCCTCATGCTGGGCTGTCAGGTCGTTGTCCTTCTCATTGATACGTTCGGCGCCGATGGTCGGGCCAGTGATTTCCGACAAGGAATGGGGCAGGAACACCAAAGGCTGTGAAGGCGAACGCAGGTTCGTCGACTGGTAGGCCGGGTGCAGGTAATCAGGTTGAGTGCCCGCTTGCGGGCGCCGGTAACCGGGCTTGTCACTCATGGAGCAATCCTCTTTTAGTTATCAGACGCGTTCAATCGCCAGGGCCAGGCCTTGGCCGACGCCCACGCACATGGTCGCCAGGCCTTTGCGGCCGCCGGTTTTTTCCAATTGGTGCAGGGCCGTCATCACCAACCGCGCACCACTCATCCCCAAGGGGTGACCGAGGGCAATGGCGCCGCCGTTGGGGTTGACCTGGGGCGCATCGTCAGCGATACCCAGCTCGCGCAGCACCGCCAGGCCTTGGCTGGCGAAGGCTTCGTTGAGTTCGATCACATCAAAGTCGGTGACCGCCAACCCCAGGCGCTCCACCAGTTTGCGCACCGCCGGCACCGGGCCGATGCCCATCACCCGCGGGGCGACTCCGGCACTGGCCATGCCCAGCACACGGGCGCGGGCGGTGAGGCCGTGTTGCTTGACGGCCTCGGCGCTGGCGAGGATCAGCGCGGCGGCGCCGTCGTTGACGCCCGAGGCATTGCCGGCAGTGACGGTCTTGTCCGCGCCGTTGACCGGCTTGAGCTTGGCCAGGGCTTCCAACGTGGTGTCCCGTGGGTGTTCATCGCGTTCCACCAGGGTTTCGCCTTTTTTATGGGCGATTCGCACCGGAACGATTTCCTCGGCAAAGAACCCAGCGGCCTGGGCAGCGGCAGTGCGTTGCTGGCTGCGCAGGGCGAAAGCGTCCTGGTCGGCGCGGGAAACCTGATAGTCATCGGCCACGTTATCGGCGGTCTGCGGCATGGCATCCACACCGTACTGGGCCTTCATCAGCGGGTTGATAAAGCGCCAGCCAATGGTGGTGTCTTCCAACTTCATGTTGCGCGAGAACGCCGCGTCGGCCTTGCCCATCACAAACGGAGCGCGGGACATCGATTCGACGCCACCGGCAATCGCCAACTCCATTTCACCGCTGGCAATCGCACGAAAGGCGGTGCCGATGGCATCCATGCCCGAGGCACAGAGGCGGTTGAGGGTCACGCCGGGAATACTTTCCGGCAGCCCCGCCAGCAGCAACGCCATGCGTGCCACATTGCGGTTGTCTTCACCTGCCTGGTTGGCGCAGCCGAGGAAGACTTCGTCTACGGCGCTCCAGTCCACCGACGGGTTACGCTCGATCAACGCCTTGATCGGCAGTGCCGCCAGGTCATCGGCGCGCACCGTGGACAGGCCACCACCGAAACGGCCGATGGGCGTGCGAATGGCATCACAGATATAAACCTCGCGCATCAGGCTTCTCCCGGTGCTTGGCCATGGGCGGCGGCGGTGCGTGCTTCGAGGTCACGCAGGGCGGTCAGTTCGGTCTCGGTGGGTTCAGCGGTGGTGCTCACCTGGTCGGCAAAGCGAATCGCCCAGCCGGTGGCGGCGACCACTTGCTCGCGGGTCACGCCGGGATGCAGTGCAGTGACCACGAACTCATGGCTGCCCTCCTCCGGCTCCATGATGCACAGGTCGGTAATGATGCCCACCGGGCCGGCGCCGGGCAGGCCCAGACGCTTGCGTGAGTCGCCACCTTCGCCGTGACCGACGGAGGTGATGAAGTCCAGTTTGTCCACAAACGAACGGGACGATTGCTTAAGGATGATCAACACGCTCTTGGCCGAACCGGCGATTTCCGGCGCGCCACCGGCACCCGGCAAACGCACTTTGGGCTGGTGATAATCACCGACCACGGTGGTGTTGATATTGCCGAAACGGTCGACCTGGGCCGCGCCGAGAAAACCGACATCAATGCGCCCGCCCTGCAGCCAGTAGCGAAAGATCTCACCGGTGGGCACCACGGTGTCGGCGGTCTCCGCCAGCTCGCCATCGCCGATGGACAGCGGCAACACGCTGGGCTTGGCCCCAATCGGGCCGGACTCGTAGATCAGCACCACATCCGGCGAGGACGTCAGGCGCGCCAGGTTGGCCGCCTTGGATGGCAGGCCGATGCCGACGAAGCACACCGAGCCGTTCTTGAGGCGGCGTGCGGCGGCGACGGTCATCATTTCATTGGTGGAATAAGCCATTACTTAGCCTCCTGCGCGGCGGCCAGCTTGGCCTGGAATTCACTGAAGTCGGCAGTGCCGTGGATGTATTCGTCGATCCAGGCGGTAAAGGTCCCGCGGTCGCGGGCAATCGGGTCCCACGCCTGGTAGAAGCGGTTATCCCGCTCGTTGTAGCCGTGCGCGTAGGAAGGATGGGCACCACCGGGTACGTGACACACCGCCGTCAGCGCCCAGGTAGGCAGCACGCAGCTGTTCATCGGCGCGTTCAGGTCGTCGACGATTTCCTCGACGGTGACGATGCAGCGCTTGGCCGCCAGCGCCGCTTCCTTTTGCACCCCCAGAATGCCCCAGAGCAGCACGTTGCCTTTGCGGTCGGCTTTCTGCGCGTGAATCACGGTGATGTCCGGACGCACCGATGGCACCGCCGCCAGCACTTCGCCGGTGAAGGGGCAGGTGACGGTCTTGATCAGCGGGTTGACCTTGGGCAAGTCGGAACCGGCATAGGCCCGCAACACCGCGAACGGCAGGCCGGAGGCACCGGCGACGTAGGCATTGGCCAGGTCGGCGTGGCTGTGCTCTTCGATCTCCAGCGCTTGCGGCCATTGTTTCTCTACCGCGTCGCGCAGCCGATGCAGGGAACCCACGCCCGGGTTGCCGCCCCAGGAGAAAATCAACTTGCGCGCACAGCCGGCACCGATCAACTGGTCGTAGATCAGGTCAGGCGTCATGCGCACCAGCGTCAGGTCTTTCTTGCCCTGACGAATGATTTCATGGCCTGCGGCCGTAGGGATCAGGTGGGTGAAGCCTTCGAGGGCGACGGTATCGCCGTCGTTCACGAAGCGCTTGACCGCATCACGCAGGGTGAGGATTTCAGCCATGGGGTTGGGCTCCCGGTGTTGATCGAAAAAGGCGCTGAGGTGGCGCCGAAGTGCTTGAAGATTAAGCCGGGCAAATGGGCCAAACAATCCGATAATCGACTGAGCGTTCGATTATCGAACCGATTGTTGCTTAACTAACCATCGCAAGGAACAGGGTCAATGTGGGAGCTGGCTTGCCTGCGATGGCGCGAGTGAATTCAGCACCGCTATCGCAGGCAAGCCAGCTCCCACAGGGGTAGTGATCGGTCTCAGGTCGCATCGGCATGGCTGACCATGCCCTTAATCATTACCGCTGCCGTGGCCAAGGCCGCCGGTATCACCAATGCGGTGAGCACCTGCTCGAAGTTCCAGCCCAGGCCCAGCAAGGTTGCGCCCATCCACGCTCCCAGGATCGCGCCGAAGCGGCCGATGCCGAGCATCCACGACACACCGGTGGCACGGCCTTGGGTGGGGTAGAAACGCGCCGCCAGCGAAGGCATCGCCGATTGCGCACCGTTGACGCACATCCCGGCGACCAGCACCAGGGTGGCCAACAACGTGATGTTGCCCAGGCTCTGCCCCACCGCGTAGGCAAACACCCCGGCCAGCAGATAGAACGTGCCGATCACTTTGTGCGGGTTGAACCGGTCCATCGCCCAGCCCACGCCCACCGCGCTCAATACCCCACCAAACTGGAACAGCGCGCCGATGAACGCGGCTTGCTCCATGCTCGCGCCACTGTCGCGCATCAAGGTGGGGAGCCAACTGGTCAGCAGGTAAACGATCACCAGGCCCATGAAGTACGTGAGCCACAACAGCAAGGTGCCAGCGCTGTAGGTGCCCGAGAAGATCACCGCGAACACATTGCGGGCCTTGACGGTTTTTTGCTCCGGTACGCTGAAGTGAGAGGCCTGGGCAACGATGTTTGGCTCGATAGGGGCCAGGGTCTTGCGCACCTTGTCGGTGCCGCGATTGCGCACCACCAGGTAACGCGCCGATTCCGGTAGCCATACCAGCAGCACCCCAGCCAGGATCAACGGCAGGATGCCGCCGATCAGCAACAGGCTGTGCCAGCCGAAGGCCGGGATCAGCTTGGCCGAAATAAACCCACCACCGGCCATGCCGAGGTTGAAGCCACAGAACATGCTGGTCACCAACAAGGATTTATGCCGCTCGGGGGTGTATTCAGACAACAAGGTGGTGGCATTCGGCATGCCGGCGCCCAGGCCCAGGCCGGTGAGAAAGCGCAGCACCAGCAACTGGTCGACAGTGGTGCTGTAGGCCGACGCCAGGCTGAACGCACCAAACACCAACACCGCGCCGACCAGCACGACTTTGCGGCCAAAGCGGTCGGCCAGGGGGCCGGAACCGAGTGCGCCAAACACCATGCCGATCAACGCGGCGCTCATCACCGGGCCGAGGCTGGCGCGGTCGATGCCCCAGTCCTGGGACAGCGCGGGCGCGATAAAGCCCATCGCGGCGGTGTCGAGGCCGTCGAGAAAGACAATCAGGAAACACAGGATCACCACGCGCCACTGATACCGCGAGAGTGGCTGGGTGTTGATAAAGGACTGTACGTCCAGGGTGGTACCGACAGAAGGCTGATTCATTATTTTTATTCCACACCGATGGCGGGCTGACGACCTGGGGTCATCATTCTTATTGGGCAGCTCCTCAGAGCGCTGCCGCACATTAATAAGCCAAGGGAAACACCGTCAATCGAGCCAGCCGGGATCTGTGCGGTCACCGAACAGCTTAGGCAAACAGCTGCGCACTCAGCTCACGGCTGGCGCTGAGCATGCTCGGCAAAAAGCGCTGCTCCAACTCGCTGCGGCTGACCCGCCCGGCATGGGTGCTGACATTAAGCGCGGCCAACACCTGGCCGGACGCGTCATACACCGGCACCGCGATGGAACGCAGGCCCTGCTCCAGTTCCTGGTCGACAATGCACCAGCCCTGCTGACGCACCTGTTGCAGGCATTCCAATAACGCTTGCGGCGTGGTCAGGGTGCGGCTGGTCTTGGTTTGCAGGTCGGCATGGTCGAGATAATCCTGCAGCGAAGCGTCGTCGAGGGCGGCCAGCAGAATGCGGCCCATGGACGTGCAATATGCAGGCAAGCGCCCACCCACCGACAGGTCAACCGAGATCAGACGCTGGGTGGTGGCGGAACGGGCGATATAAAGAATGTCATCGCCTTCCAGGGTGGCCATGTTGCAGGCTTCATGCAGTTGCTCGCTCATGCGGTCCAGGTAAGGCTGGGCCGAAACAGCCAGCGGTGTGGACGACAGATAGGCATGACCGAGGGTCAGTACCTTGGGCAACAGCGAGTAGGTGCGCCCATCCGTGGTGGCGTAGCCGAGCTTGATCAAGGTGTGCAGGCAGCGGCGCACGGCGGCGCGGGGAATTTCCGTGCGATGGCTGATCTGGGCGATGGTCAGGTGACGCTTACGCTCCTGGAATGCCTGCACCACGGCCAGGCCACGGGCCAGGGACGTCATGAAATCCGGATCACCGGTGAATGCCTGGATGCGCTTGGCCGGTGAAGCCACGATCGGCGGCGCCACTGATGCAAAGGAGTTGCGCAATTGATCGTTCATTTCAAGGGGCCTTCTCTTGTTATCACCACGGGAGGGTTGGCGGCTATTACAAGCCGTGCCGGTCGCCCTGCACAAGTCAGCGTCGGCAACATTGGGCGATTATCGAACGACCATGCGATTATCGCAATTTGGCCGGCGCTGGCGCACACCTCGCGGCCATGGTTTCAGATTTGCCTGATGCATCTATAAAGCAGGGGCATTTACCCTGCCAGGATGATGACGGTGTTCACAAATACCCACGCCAGCATGTAACAAACCTCTGACACATCGTTGACGCTTTTTAACTTCATGATGATAGTGTTATTCAAATGCGCCGCTATAATGCAACCTGTGCAGAGGTCAGCCCGGTATGTATCGGGAGTGGAGCTCACCGGGCGTTGCGGGTTGTATGCAGGGCCGGACACAAGTATTCGCTTAAAAGAACTGCCCTCAGGCCTATTTACCCATTTGAACGTTTTATTGTTCTATTTGGAATCGCCCGAGCACGACTTTCAGGCATGACGCTGCGCAATCAATAAACTCAACTCAATTAGGTAATACTGTGACGAAAGATGAACTGCGCGCGGAACTTGAGCGCCAGGAGCAACGTTACAAGGATGTCTACGGCGGGGAAGTCACCACCTACGCCGCGCAACCCGAGCCGGAACGCAAGCCATGGCGTAAACGCGCCAGCCTGCTAGACCAGGCATTTGCCCAGGAAATCCAAAAGATCGAGCAGGAGCTCAAGACCGAGGAGCCATAAGCGCTTCGGTTCGAGCCTTGAGGGTCGTGCTGTCTCTGCCGGTGAAGTACTGGCAGAGGGCACCCGCTTTAGCGTCCACTGGTCAGTAACCTACAGCCACCTACGAAATTTCATACAAATGTTTCAGGTATGGCATTTTCATGACTAAAGCCCGCCTTCTGCGGCCTGCGCTTTATAAATCAAAGACTTGCCAAAGCCCCGAAAACCCTGGGATGCGTGCGTCCTGCCGCGTTTTTTTCCAGGAAGATTGTTACCGATGAGCAGCTAATGCATCGATTACTGATGTTTTCTGGCATAATCGCGCCCCCTTACGACCGGGTCAGAAAACCTTCATGATCGATTTATTCAGCGGACTGGATGCTTGGGTTCTAGTGAGCCTGTTGCTCGCCCTGGCCTTTGTCCTCGCCTTCGAGTTCATCAATGGCTTTCATGACACCGCTAACGCGGTGGCCACAGTCATCTATACCAAAGCCATGCCGCCACACCTGGCCGTGTTCTTCTCCGGGGTGTTCAATTTCCTCGGCGTATTGCTCGGTGGTGTCGGTGTCGCCTACGCCATCGTGCACTTGCTGCCGGTGGAGTTGCTGATCAATGTGAACACCGGCCATGGCTTGGCAATGGTCTTCTCATTGTTGGCAGCAGCGATCACCTGGAACCTGGGCACCTGGTACTTCGGTATCCCCGCCTCCAGCTCCCACACCCTGATCGGCTCGATCCTTGGTGTCGGCCTGGCCAACGCGTTGATCAACGACATCCCCCTGGCTGACGGTGTGAACTGGCAGAAGGCCGTGGATATCGGCGCGTCCCTGGTATTCTCGCCGATGGCGGGCTTTCTGGTCGCCGCTCTGGTACTGATCGGTCTGAAGTGGTGGCGTCCGCTGTCGAAGATGCACAAGACCCCGGACCAGCGCCGCAAGCTTGACGACAAAAAGCACCCGCCATTCTGGAACCGCCTCGTCCTGGTGATTTCGGCCATGGCGGTGAGCTTCGTGCACGGCTCCAACGATGGCCAGAAGGGCATCGGCCTGATCATGCTGGTGCTCATCGGTATCGTGCCGGCGCAGTTCGTATTGGACCTGGGCAGCACCACTTACCAGATCGAACGTACCCGCGACGCCACCCTGCACCTGAACCAGTTCTACCAGCGCAACCACGAGACCCTCGGTGAATTCCTGGCCCTGGGCAAAAGCGTGAAGGATGACCTGCCGGGCAAGTTCCGCTGCAACCCGCAGCAGACCGAACCGACGATCAACGCGCTGCTGGGCACCCTCAAGGGCGTCTCGGACTACCACTCGCTGACGGCCGACCACCGCATCGAGGTACGTCGCTACCTGCTTTGCCTGGATGACACCGCGAAAAAGGTCGGCAAGCTGCCAGGCCTGGACTCCCGTGAGAAGTCCGACCTCGACAAGCTGCGCAAAGACCTGACCGCCACCACCGAGTACGCCCCGTTCTGGGTGATCCTCGCGGTCGCACTGGCCCTGGGCCTGGGCACCATGGTGGGCTGGAAGCGCGTGGTGCTGACCATCGGTGAGAAGATCGGCAAGCAAGGCATGACCTATGCCCAGGGCATGTCGGCGCAAATCACCACGGCCACCATGATCGGCTTCGCCAACATCTTCGCCCTGCCAGTGTCCACCACCCACGTCCTGTCTTCTGGCGTGGCAGGCACCATGGTTGCGAACAAAAGCGGCCTGCAAGGTGGCACCGTCAAGACCATCCTGATGGCCTGGGTATTGACCTTGCCAGCGACCGTAGGCCTCTCGGCCGGGTTGTTCTGGCTGGCGTCCAAGGCTTTGGGCAACTGATAGCCAGCCGGCAATAAAAAAGGTGCGATCCGCGAGGGTCGCACCTTTTTTTATGATCGTTCGTTCCCACGCTCTGCGTGGGAATGCCGCCGCGGACGCTCCGCGTCTCTCTGGCGCACGGGTGACGCGGAGCGTCACAGCCAAAAAAAAGGGCGACCGAAGTCGCCCAAAATGCCTTGCGTGCTCATGTAACCCGGAAAGACTTAAGGTTTTTTACGCTTGTTCGCGTCTTTCCAGATAAAAAATCCAAACCCTACAAAAAACAGCACCATGAGGCTAACAGTCAGCACTCCGGCAAAAACCACATTATCGAAAAACATGACCGGCCTCCTGCACTTGCCCTGTTGCGATAGGGCTAAGTTAATAGAGAAGGCACAGTGGGAAATTGACCAGGATCAATGTCGCCCACAACGGGGCGTAAAGAAGGGGAATAACTGACCTGCATCAATAGAGGCAGGACGTTTCAACGTTTTTTCGGCTTGTTCTTCGACTTCTTCTTGGGCTTGCCCAAGGGCATGGCTTGCTCAAAGGCTTGGCGCACTTCATTCAGGCGCTTGTCATTAAGGTCGTGAACGCGCTTGGCACGTTCGGCGTTCAGGTCGATCAGCTTGTCGTCATCACTCATGGCTTGGCTTACGTCGTGGCGAGAATGCCTCAATAATGCGGCCTGCCCCGCCCGACGGCAATTAAGCGGGCGACAAAATGCAGGCCATCGACCAAAATCGGCACTTTCTACCCTGCCCAGGAGGTGCATCCAGGTGGCCTTGCACAACGACCTTCCACCGCTGCTGGCCCTGCGCGCCTTCGAGGCCGTGGCACGGCACTTGAGTTTTATCAAGGCGGCTGACGAGTTGTCGGTGACCCAAAGTGCGCTGAGCCACCAGGTACATAAGCTCGAGCACCACTTGGGCAAGCCGCTGTTTATCCGGCGAACCCGTGCGATCGACCTGACGTTGGCCGGGCAAGATTACTACGCGCAAATACGCCCTGCCCTGGACGCCATCGCCGCTGCAACACGCAGCCAGCGGGGAGCGCCGTGCGCCAGTGTATTGCGTATCGGCTTGCTGGCGTCCTTTGCCACGCTGTGGCTGGCGCCGCGCCTGGCCGAGTTTCTACAGCGCCACCCGCATATCCAGGTGGAATTGCTGCCCGCGATTCAATTGGCCAACGTCGCCACGGCCGAAGTTGACTTGGCCATCCGCTACGGCAAGGGCGACTGGCCCGACGTGCTCGCCACACGCCTGATGACCGAAACCCTGTCACCGGTATGCAGCCCGGCGTTCAAGGCCAGACAGGTCGCCACAGGCCCGTTGTTGATGGCGACCTCGCACCGCCCTTTCGAGTGGACCGATTGGTCCGCCCATTACCAGATCAACCTCGATCATCACCCCCGCGTGATGTTGCATGACTACAACATCGTGGTCGAAGCGAGCGTGGCCGGCCAGGGTATCGCCATGGGCCGCCATCGCCTGATTGAACGCAGGCTCCACGACGGCAGCCTGGTGGAGGCCTTTGACAGGCCGCCCTATCACAGCGACATCGGCTATTGGCTGATCGTCCCTCAGGGTCCGCTCAGTGAGGCGGCTGAATGCTTCAGTCAGTGGTTGAAGCAAGCGTGCGCCGACGCGTGAGTTTTTTAGATACGTCGGTTGAGATCTATCCGTTTGTCGCCCCTCGCCACCACCAACATGCTGGAACCTTCTGACACCAGAGGATTTCACCATGACTGACTCCATCCGCCAGCGCGTACACGCCCTCGGCCTGACACTGCCTACGCACAGCCAACCCGCAGCCAACTACATCAATCATGTGATCAGCCAACACCAGCTGTTCATCTCGGGACAAATTCCCATGATCGATGGCAAACCCGCCTACATTGGCCGGCTGGGCGAGTCTTTCAGCGATGAAGATGGCGCCCAAGCAGCGGAATTGGCAGCGCTGGGCCTGCTGGGGCAATTAAGCGATGCGCTGGACGATGACCTGTCGCGGGTGGTGCGCATCCTGCGCCTGGGCGTGTTCATTGCCAGCAGCGCCGACTTCCAGCGCCAAAGCCTGGTCGCCAATGGCGCTTCGAACCTGCTGGTCAACGCCCTCGGCGACAAGGGCCGGCACGTGCGCACCGCCGTAGGTGTTTGCAGTCTGCCGGCTGGTGTCGCCGTGGAAGTGGACGCCATTTTCGAGCTGCAGCCATGAGCCCGCTGCAAATCCAGCACTTGCGAGAAGCCACGCCCGGTTGCCAGTCCGGCCTCGTGCACTTCAATCATGCTGGAGCCTCCTTGCCCAGCCAGGCGACGCTCGACGCCATCATCGAACAGCTGCAACGCGAAGCCCGCGACGGCCCGATGGAGGCCGGAGAACAGGGTGCCATCTTAGTGGAAAAGGCCCGCCGCGCCGCTGGGCAGTTGCTCAATGCGCCCGCCTCAGCGATTGCCTTCGCCAGCAGTGGCTCGACGGCCTGGAGCATGGCCTTCCAGGCGCTGGGGCCCTGGCAGCCGGGTGATCGAATTCTGGTGGGGCGCCACGAATGGGGCGGTAATCTGGCGAGCATGGAACTGGCCATTCAAGCCGGGGCGCGGGTGGAGGTCATCCCGTGCGATGCCAGCGGCGCGGCCTGCCCGGTGGCGTTGGAGGCGATGCTGGATGCCAAGGTGAAGCTGATCGACCTCACCTGGCTGCCGGCCAACGGTGGTTTGATCAACCCGGCCCAGGCCATCGGCGATGTGGCCAGGCGGCATGCCATCCCCTACTTCATCGACGCGGGCCAAGCCGTCGGCCAACTGCCGGTGGATGTGCAAGCGTTGCAGTGCGATGTGCTCAAGTCTGCCGGCCGCAAACACCTGCGCGGGCCTCGCGGTACCGCGCTGCTGTATATCAGGCCGGATTTTCTGCCGCATCTGAACCCGGCCCAACGCGACGTGTTTTCAGCGCCCTGGACCGCCGAAGGCTTCGACCTGCGCAACGACGCCCGGCGCTTTGAAACCAGCGAAGTCTCTTTCGCCCTGCTGGCCGGCCTGGGCAATGCGTTGCACGAGATCAATCAACTGGGGATTGAGCAAGTATGGCAAAGGGTCTCGAAGACCAGCGCGCGAATCCGCGAGGCACTGCGTCAGATACCGGGAATTACCTTGCATGACTTAGGCAGAACGCATTCAGGCTTGATCGCGTTCAACCTGGCCGGCTGGGATAGTTTTGAACTCAAACAACGCCTGGGGTTAAAGCGCATCAACATCGGCGCCAATGGCGTGGCCTACACCCCGCTGGACATGCAAGCACGTGGGTTGAGCAGCGTTGCGCGCATCTCCGTCAGCCCGCTCAACACCGATGACGATATTGAGCTGCTGGTGAAGGCCCTGCGCGAACTGAACGGTTAGACCTCGATATCCACCCACAGGCCCTGGCGCGGCGCGTCTTCGATTAGCGGCGCCACGGGCACGGTGTTGTCAGCGTTGAGCAAGTCGCCGGGAATCGGCAAATGCTGCTCCGCGTCGTCGTCGGCTTCGCGCCGGCGTTTCTGCTGCTCCTGCTGGCGACGCTGCTCTTCGCGCAGCAGAAAGGTCGATTGCTCGGCATCGCCTTTTTTCAGGTCGATCGTGCTCTCGTTGGAGCCCGGTTGAACGGGCACCACCGGCGGAATATCCGGCTTCTGGCGTGCCGGGTCGAGTTGCGACGTGACCGGCACAACACTGACGGGCAGCATGGGTGGCAGCATGATAATTATTCTCCTGATCAACAGGCTGTCGGCGGGTGGCAGGGCGACTTGAGCACCCGCGTGCCAAGCTGTGACTCAGTCGACACTCTCAAGTGCCCGCCATCCGTCGATTCAATTTCCGCCGGCCCATACAAACAGCGTAGTTTTTGTCAGAGTTCTTGGGCGCCGGGCCGTGTTCCGTTAACATAGTCGGCTTTTTCACGGCGGGAGTCAGGCAGCATGGCGCAGCAGTATCAACCGGGGCAACGCTGGATTAGTGACAGCGAAGCAGAGCTGGGGTTAGGCACCGTTCTGGCACAGGACGGCCGCTTGTTGACCGTGCTCTATCCGGCCACTGGCGACACTCGCCAGTATGCGCTACGGAATGCGCCCCTCACTCGCGTGAGGTTTTCGCCGGGTGACACCATCACCCATTTCGAAGGCTGGAAAATGACCGTACAGGAAGTCGACGACGTCGATGGCCTGCTGGTCTATCACGGCCTCAATGGGCAGAACGAGCAGGTCACCCTGCCGGAAACCCAACTGTCCAACTTCATCCAGTTCCGCCTTGCCAGTGACCGTCTGTTCGCCGGGCAGATTGACCCGCTGGCGTGGTTCTCGCTGCGCTACCACACCCTGGAACACACCAGCCGCCAGTTGCAGTCCTCGCTGTGGGGCCTGGGTGGCGTACGCGCCCAACCGATTGCCCACCAACTGCACATCGCCCGCGAAGTCGCTGACCGTATCGCGCCACGCGTGTTGCTGGCGGACGAAGTGGGCCTGGGCAAGACCATCGAAGCGGGCCTGGTGATCCATCGCCAACTGCTTTCGGGCCGTGCCAGCCGCGTACTGATCCTGGTTCCGGAAAACCTGCAGCACCAATGGCTGGTGGAAATGCGCCGCCGCTTCAACCTGCAGGTTGCGCTGTTCGATGAAGAGCGCTTTATCGAAAGCGATGCCACCAACCCGTTCGAAGACACCCAGCTTGCACTCGTTGCGCTGGAATGGCTGGTGGACGACGAGAAGGCCCAGGACGCGCTGTTCGCCGCTGGCTGGGACTTGCTGGTGGTCGACGAAGCCCACCACCTGGTATGGCACGAAGACAAGGCCAGCGCCGAATACTCGCTGGTCGAACAACTGGCCGAAGTAATTCCAGGCGTGCTGCTGCTGACCGCCACCCCGGAACAACTGGGCCAGGACAGCCATTTTGCGCGCCTGCGCCTGCTGGACCCGAACCGCTTCCACGATCTGCAAGCCTTCCGCGCCGAGAGCGAAAACTATCGCCCGGTGGCCGAAGCCGTGCAGGAGCTGCTGGACAAGGGCCGCCTGTCGCCAACCGCGCACAAGACCATTCAAGGCTTCCTCGGTGACGAAGGTGAAGCCCTGCTCACCGCCGTCAACGATGGCGACAGCGAAGCCAGTGCCCGCCTGGTGCGTGAACTGCTCGACCGCCACGGTACCGGCCGCGTACTGTTCCGCAACACCCGCGCCGCCGTGCAAGGCTTCCCCGAGCGCAAGCTGCACGCCTACCCGCTGCCCAACCCGGACGAATACCTCGAACTGCCCCTGGGCGAACACGCCGAGCTGTACCCGGAAGTCAGCTTCCAGGCGCAACCGGACATCGAGGAAGAGAACCGCTGGTGGCGTTTCGACCCACGGGTCGAGTGGCTGATCGACCAGTTGAAAATGCTCAAGCGCACCAAGGTCCTGGTGATCTGCGCCCACGCCGAAACCGCCATGGACCTGGAAGACGCCCTGCGCGTGCGCTCCGGCATCCCGGCCACGGTGTTCCACGAGGGCATGAACATCCTCGAGCGTGACCGCGCCGCTGCCTATTTTGCCGATGAAGAGTTCGGTGCCCAGGTGCTGATCTGCTCGGAAATCGGCAGTGAAGGCCGCAACTTCCAGTTTTCCCATCACCTGGTCCTGTTCGACCTGCCGTCCCACCCCGACCTGCTGGAACAGCGCATCGGGCGCCTGGACCGGATCGGCCAGAAACACGTGATCGAACTGCACGTGCCTTACCTGGAAACCAGCCCGCAAGAACGCCTGTTCCAGTGGTACCACGAAGCGCTCAATGCCTTCCTCAACACCTGCCCGACCGGCAACGCCTTGCAGCATCAGTTCGGCCCGCGCCTGCTGCCCTTGCTGGAAGCCGCCGATGACGGCGAGTGGCAAGCCCTGATCGACGAAGCCCGTGCCGAGCGCGAGCGCCTGGAGCAGGAGCTGCACACCGGTCGTGACCGTTTGCTCGAACTCAATTCCGGCGGCGCCGGCGAAGGCGATGCCCTGGTCGAGGACATCCTCGAACAAGACGACCAGTTCGCCCTGCCGATCTACATGGAAACCCTGTTCGACGCGTTCGGCATCGACAGCGAAGACCATTCGGAAAACGCGCTGATCCTCAAGCCCAGCGAAAAAATGCTCGACGCCAGCTTCCCCCTGGGCGACGACGAAGGTGTGACCATTACCTACGACCGTAACCAGGCGCTGTCGCGCGAAGACATGCAGTTCATCACCTGGGAACACCCGATGGTGCAGGGCGGCATGGACCTGGTGCTGTCCGGTTCCATGGGCAACACCGCCGTGGCGCTGATCAAGAACAAGGCGCTCAAGCCAGGCACCGTATTGCTTGAACTGCTGTATGTCAGCGAAGTGGTCGCCCCGCGCTCCCTGCAACTGGGCCGCTACCTGCCACCGGCCGCCTTGCGCTGCCTGCTGGATGCCAACGGCAATGATTTGTCGGGCCGCGTGTCGTTCGTGACCTTGAATGACCAGCTGGAAAGCGTGCCACGGGCCAGCGCAAACAAATTCGTGCAGGCGCAGCGCGACCAACTCACCCCGCGCATCAACGCCGGTGAAGAGAAGATCGCCCCGCGTCACGCCGAGCGTGTCGCCGAAGCCAAGCGTCGCCTCGCGGCAGATACTGACGAAGAGCTGGCGCGCCTGACCGCGTTGCAAGCGGTCAACCCGACCGTGCGTGACAGCGAGCTGGTCGCCTTGCGCAACCAGCGCGAGCAAGGCCTGGCCATGCTCGATAAAGCGGCACTGCGACTGGAAGCGATTCGGGTGCTGGTGGCAGGTTGATAAACCGCTGAACGTAAAAGGCCCGCGCAATGCGGGCCTTTTTATTAGCCTTTAGAGATCGTTCCCACGCTCTGCGTGGGAATGCATCATGTGACGCTCTGCGTCACGACTTTAAAACGGACGCAGAGCGTCCAGAGCGGCGTTCCCACGCAGAGCATGGGAACGATCACTCGGTCTCACGCCGTTACCGCAGTTGCCGGCACCTCAACCGCACTCAACCCTTCCTTCATCCGCTTGGCATCACGCACAAAACTGCGCGAGGCCTGGAACAGAAAAAGCATGGTCAAGAACAGCGCCACCGGAATCAGGTACATGGCGTCATGCAAGCCCACCGCTTTATAAGCCTCGGTCATCTGCTGCGCCCCGGCCGCATACATCGCCGAATGGGCAAAGTGATCGGACAGCGCCCCGACCACCACCGGCCCCATGCCACCGCCGAGCAAATACAGCCCAGCAAAGAACAGCGCCATCGCCGTCGCGCGCAAACGCGGTTCGACCACGTCCTGGATCGCGGTATACACGCAGGTATAGAAGTTGTAGGCAAACAACCAGCCCACACTGAACAGCGCGACAAACACCCCGATTTCGACGCGCCCGGCATGCAATGCCCAGGCGGTGGTGCCCGTGGAGATGATCAAGCTGAAGGCGGCAAACAACAATCGACCATTGGCGACCCGCTGATGAATCTTGTCGGCAATCCAGCCGCCCAGCGTCAGGCCCACCAAGCCGGTCAGGCCGACAATGACGCCCGTCGCGACGGCCGCGTCCTGCAACGGCATGAGGAAATAGCGTTGCAGCATCGGCACCAGGAATGAGTTGCACGCATAGGTGGCAAAGTTAAAGCACAGCCCGGCCAGCACCAGCCACAGGAAGGTCGGCACGGCCAGCACGCGGCGGATCGGGCGGTCGACGCGCTCCTGGGAGACCTGCACGGTTTCCGCCGCGCCGCGCTTGGGTTCTTTTATGTAGAACATAAACACCGCCAGGATCAGCCCCGGCACCGCTGCGATAAAGAAGGGCGCGCGCCAGCTGTCGAACGCCTTGACCATCGCACCGATGGTAAAGAACGCCAGCAACAGGCCCAACGGCAGGCCAAGCATGAAAATCCCCATGGCTCGGGCACGGCGGTGGGCGGGAAAGAGGTCGCCAATCAGCGAATTGGCCGCGGGTGCATAGCTGGCTTCGCCGATGCCAATGCCCATGCGCACCAGCAGGAAGGTCCAGAAACTGCCGACCATGCCGTTAACCGCCGTCAGCCCGCTCCAGGCGAACAAGCCCCAGCCCATCAACTTGCTGCGTGAGCCGGTGTCGGCCAGGCGCCCGAGCGGTAGCCCGGCAATGGCGTAGACGATGGTAAAGGCGGTGCCGATGATACCGAGCTGAAAGTCGCTCAAGTGCCATTCCATACGGATCGGCTCGATGATAATCGCGGGGATGGTGCGATCGAAGAAGTTGAACAGGTTGGCCAGGAACAGCAGGAACAGAATGCGCCAGGCATTCGCCGCTTGGGTCGAGTTCTGCATGGGTCCGTCTCTTTTATTGTTATGAGAGCTGTGATGCCCGATGCATCCTGCCCGGTACCTGCAACATAGTCAGGTAAGGCGGGGTTGTCTGTAATGATTCGTAAAGCTGATAGGGCATGATTTCAGCCGGCAACACGGGGATTTGTCCCACGAAAATATAAGTGCGTACCCCCCTTCCCAACGGCCATGGCACGGATAGAATGGCGAGCCTTCCTGTAACACCCCCACCCTACTTTCTTATTGATGACGCCCATGTCCGAAGCCAGTCCGTGTCTGAATTGCGGTGCCTGCTGTTCACACTTTCGCGTGTCCTTCTTTTGGGGTGAGTGCGCCTCGTCCGGGGGCACGGTGCCCGATGACCTGGTGGTGCAGATCAACCCCAGCCGCGTGGCGATGATCGGCACCGACCGCAAACCGGCACGGTGTTGCAGCCTTGAAGGTGAAGTCGGACAGGCCACCAGCTGCTCAATTTATGAGCAGCGCTCCAGCGTGTGTCGCGAGTTCGAGGCGTCCTGGAGCCAGGGCGTGCAAAATGTCGATTGCGACGCCGCCCGTGCCGCATTCGGCCTGGCCCCGTTGGAGGCCCCGCACTTCGAACTCGACCTGCCCATCAGCGCTTAGCACCAAACGCTATGGACGGCATATCAAAATAATTTGAGATCAAAACGCCATTACTCATGGCAAATCTCGATAGACTTCTATACTCGACCTCATAGGTCATCGCCGCTGGCAGTGACATGGCTCTGTGACGGGATAAGCTATGGAATGGCTGGGGCAGCATTTTTTTACCGACCTTCCAGACAGCGGGCATTTATTGCTCAACTGCAGTCATAACCCGTTTCTGGTGCTGCTGGCGTACCTGGTCGCCTGCGCGGCGGGTTTCGGTACCCTGGACATGGCCGAACGTGTGGGCCATGTCGAAGACCCCACCGCCCGCCGCCATTGGCGCTGGCTGGGTGCCGGTTGCCTGGCAGGCGGCATCTGGTCGACCCACTTCATCAGCATGCTGGCCTTCCAGGCCCCCATCGCCATTCACTACGAACTGATCATGACGTTCGCCTCGCTGCTGATCGCCCTGATCGCCTCGTTGCTTGCCATGCAGACCCTCAGTCATACCCACCTGCGCTTTCATCAGTACCTGGTGGCTTCGGTGTGGATGGGGCTGGGTATCGCGTTGATGCACTACGTGGGCATGTCAGCCATGCGCTCCCAGGCCCAGGTGTACTTCGAAACACGGCTGTTTTTGGCCTCGGTGGCGATTGCCATGGGCGCCAGCCTGGCCGCATTGTTGCTGTCCAGTTACCTGCGCAACGGTGCCGGCGTGTTTCACCAACTGCTCAAATACGCCGCCAGCCTGGTGCTGGGCGCCGGGATTCTGAGCATGCACTTCACCGGCATGGCGGCTATGCAAATGCTGGTGCCCAGTGGCGCGGATCTTTCGTTACCGGCGGATAACAACCCGATTCAACTGGGCCTGTCGGTCGCCATGATCACCTTGCTGGTAATCGGCAGCAGCATCAGCGCAGCCCTGGCCGACAAGAAGTTGCAACACAAGGAGCGTGACCTGCGTCGGGTCAACGCGCTGCTCAGCGAACTCGACCAGGCCCGCGCTTCGCTGCAACAAGTGGCCCACTTCGACGCACTGACCAGCCTGCTTAACCGCCGTGGTTTCAATCAGATCTTTGCGGAAAAAGTCGCGGAAAAAACCCGCAGCCAAGGCATGCTGGCGGTGATCTTCCTTGATATCGACCATTTCAAGCGTATCAACGACAGCCTGGGCCATGACGCGGGCGACCAGTTGCTCACAGTGCTCGCCGGGCATATCAAGGGCTCGATACGCAGCCATGAAGATGTAGTAGCACGCTTTGGCGGCGATGAGTTCTGCATCCTGGTCAATATTCATCACCGCGACGAAGCCCGGCACATGGCCCAGCGCATCATGCAGAAGATGAAAGAGCCCATCGAACTGGCCGGCCGACGCATGGTGATGACCACCAGTATCGGTATCAGCCTGTTCCCCGAGGACGGCCACACCTGCGAAGAGCTGCTGAAAACCGCCGACCTGGCGCTGTACCAATCCAAGGATGCGGGGCGCAATTGTTTGAACTTCTTCAGTTCCAACCTTAAAACCCGTGCCTTTCTTGAGCTGCAACTGGAAGAAGAACTGCGCGCCGCCTTGCGTACGCGCAGCCAGCTGGTGCTGTTTTATCAACCGATCTTTGACATGAAACTGGGCAAGGTCACACGCCTGGAAGCCCTGGTGCGCTGGCAGCACCCCCAACACGGGCTACTGGCCCCGGACCGCTTTATCGGCATCGCCGAGAACAACGGACTGATCGCCGAGCTGGACCACTGGGTATTGCGTCAGGCCTGTCACGACCTGAGCCTGTTGTCTGACCGGGGCTACACCGAGCTGATCATGGCCGTGAATTGCTCGGCGCTGAACCTGGCGCGTGACGAACTGGCCGATGAAATCGAAGACGCCCTGCGCTTCGCCGGCATAGGCACCAACCGCCTGGAACTGGAAGTCACTGAAAACGCGTTGATGGGCAACATCAGCAGTACCTTGGCGCTGTTGCGGCAGATCCGCGCCCTGGGTGTGTCGCTGGCCATCGATGACTTCGGCACCGGCTATTCGTCGCTGGCTTACCTCAAGCGCTTGCCGCTCAACACTTTGAAGATCGACCGCTCGTTTATCCAGGACATCCCCAAGTCCACCGCAGACAGTGAAATTGTCCAGGCGATTATTGGCATGGCCCACACCCTGCACTTGCAGGTGGTCACCGAGGGCGTGGAAACCCAGGCGCAGTTCGAGCTGCTGCTCAAGCATGGCTGCGACTACATCCAGGGCTACCTGCTCAGCCCGGCGGTGCCTTTCGATGACATCATCGGCGTGATGCAGGGCATTGCCATGCGCAATCCGTTATATCTGCCAAGCGTGGAAGGCAACGACGCTGCGCAGCCAAAAGACCCGGCGCCAGGGCGTATCGGCTCGCCTTCTATTGTCAGGCCGATTCGCTGAGACCCGGGCACGGGGAGTGGTGGTGTGATCGTTGCTTCTCTTCACGCCGCGTCATACCCGGAAACAATTGCGCCACTCATTCCTTCTGCCCTCAACTGTTCCCGTGACGCTTACGTCACCCTCGGCTGTGACCTTTCTCTACGGCAAGGTGCCATCACGCGTTGAGCGGTTACTCGGCTACACACTTCACTCCGTGAAAAATACGCACCTTTTTCGTGCGCGCCATTATTACCGCGCCCTTTCTTGGATCAGGATCCACGGCGAGACCACTACAGCCCATAAGCTTGGATCCCGTTCCACCAGGTCTAATGCCCGCGTCGCAGACACCTCGCCAAGGGTGCCTGCAGCCAGCCAGGCGGCGACTTTGTCACGGTTGTCTTCGGCCATTCCTTCGGCGGCCTCGATCAAATCCAGGCCGGCATCGACCCACAATAGGGCACCCTTGGCAAAGAACGGTTCAAGCTCCTTCCAGGAAATTTCGGCGGTTTCACCGAGCAGCTTGGCATAGAGGGTGCTTGGTTCTTGCGTCATGGGAATTCACCTGAGTAAAAAATCGGCGCAATCATAGCCCCGTCGCTCAGGCAGAAAAACCCAGTAGCAAATGAAGTAGCGATTGAAACTGCCAGGAAAGCCACGGAATGCCTTGAAAGCTATCAGCAACCCGGCGCAATTCTGTCTTTTTCTTTCACTTAAGCGACACACCCAGGTTTTGCCCCCAGCTGCCAGCTTTTCAAGCGATCAACCGGCGCTCTACACTGTACCGGTACAGTTGCCAGGGCAATGCCGGGGGGATATCCGCGATATCTGATCCGGTTCTGCAGCTCACAAGGCCGCTAGAACTATAAAAAATACAACAGTAAGAGTGGAGCACTATGAATAAGGCTACTAAGCAGATTTCCAAACTGTTTGCCGCTATGGTCCTGGCTGGGGTTGCCGGCCATTCGTTCGCAGCCGACACCATCAAGATCGGCATCGCCGGCCCCAAGACCGGTCCGGTGACGCAATACGGCGACATGCAATTCATGGGTGCCAAGCAAGCCATCAAAGACATCAACGCCAAGGGCGGCGTAGACGGCAAGATGCTTGAGGCCGAGGAATACGACGACGCTTGCGATCCAAAGCAAGCCGTGGCCGTTGCCAACAAAGTGGTCAATGATGGCGTCAAGTTCGTGGTTGGTCACCTCTGCTCCAGCTCCACTCAACCCGCCTCCGACATCTATGAAGACGAAGGCGTGATCATGATTACCCCGGCTGCCACCAGCCCGGAAATCACCGCCCGTGGCTACAAGCTGATCTTCCGCACCATCGGCCTGGACAGCGCCCAAGGCCCGGCAGCCGGCAACTACATCGCCGACCACGTGAAACCGAAGATCGTTGCCGTACTGCACGACAAGCAGCAGTACGGTGAAGGCATCGCCACCGCCGTTAAACAGACCCTCGAGAAGAAAGGCACCAAGGTTGCCGTCTTCGAAGGCCTGAACGCTGGCGATAAAGACTTCTCCTCGATCATCCAGAAACTCAAGCAAGCCAACGTCGACTTCGTCTACTACGGCGGTTACCACCCTGAGCTGGGCCTGATCCTGCGCCAAGCCAAGGAAAAAGGCCTGAACGCCAAGTTCATGGGCCCAGAGGGCGTGGGTAACGACTCTATCTCGCAAATCGCCCAGGGCGCTTCCGAAGGCCTGCTGGTGACCCTGCCGAAATCCTTCGACACCGACCCTGCCAACAAAGCCATCGTTGAAGAGTTCGCCAAGAACAAGCAGGACCCAACCGGTCCGTTCGTGTTCCCGGCCTACTCGGCGGTTGAGGTCATTGCCGGCGGTATCAAGGCCGCCAAGAGCGAAGACACCGCCAAAGTGGCCGAGGCCATCCATGCCGGTACCTTC
Organism: Pseudomonas sp. FSL W5-0203; assembly: GCF_001896155.1. Classification (NCBI taxonomy): domain Bacteria; kingdom Pseudomonadati; phylum Pseudomonadota; class Gammaproteobacteria; order Pseudomonadales; family Pseudomonadaceae; genus Pseudomonas; species Pseudomonas sp. FSL W5-0203. The sequence goes on along the minus strand of NZ_MPOR01000026.1, from coordinate 28,322 downwards.
AAGACCCCTACGGGCGACCTGAGCTTCGACGCCAAGGGCGACCTGAAGGACTTCAAGTTCGTGGTCTACGAATGGCACTTCGGTAAACCAAAAACCGAAGTTTCCCCTCAGTAAGCCAGGCGTTACTGGTCAACAAGCCCACTGTGCAAGCAGTGGGCTTTGTTTTACGAGGTTTATGGGCCATGTCACCCGCGATCCGGGCGCTGGCTCACCTGAAAATCTTAAAACCGTCACCAGCGGTTCGCTGGCAAACGCTTTGTGCAACCTGGTCACAGAACAGGGCACCGAGCCGGAAATGACTCCACCAGTGAAATGCGTATCGGGTTTTTAGGAGCGCTGTAATGCCTGAGATCTATCATTTTTTCCAACAGCTGGTTAATGGCCTGACCATTGGCAGCACCTATGCCTTGATAGCCATTGGCTACACAATGGTTTACGGCATCATTGGAATGATCAACTTCGCCCATGGCGAGGTGTACATGATTGGTTCCTACGTGGCCTTTATCGCCCTTGCCGGGCTGGCCATGATGGGGATCCACTCCCTGCCGCTGTTGATGACCGCTGCGTTCCTGGCGTCGATCATCGTGACCAGTGCCTATGGCTACAGCATCGAGCGGGTTGCCTACCGTCCCTTGCGTGGCAGCAACCGTTTGATCCCGCTGATTTCTGCCATCGGCATGTCGATTTTCCTGCAGAACACCGTATTGCTGTCCCAGGACTCCAAGGACAAGTCCATTCCCAACCTGATTCCGGGGAGCATCTCCTTCGGCCCGGGTGGCGCACAAGAAGTGCTGATTTCGTACATGCAGATTCTGGTTTTCGTGGTCACCCTGGTGGCCATGCTGGGCCTGACGCTGTTCATCTCTCGCTCCCGTCTGGGCCGCGCCTGCCGGGCCTGCGCCGAAGACATCAAGATGGCCAACCTGCTGGGCATCAACACCAACAACATCATCGCCCTGACCTTCGTCATTGGTGCTGCGCTGGCGGCCGTGGCGGCCGTGTTGCTGAGCATGCAATACGGCGTGATCAACCCCAACGCCGGCTTCCTGGTGGGCCTCAAGGCCTTTACCGCAGCGGTATTGGGCGGCATCGGCAGCATTCCGGGCGCCATGCTCGGCGGGCTGGTGCTGGGTGTGGCCGAAGCCTTTGGCGCCGATATCTTCGGTGACCAGTACAAGGACGTCGTCGCGTTCGGCCTTTTGGTTCTGGTGTTGTTGTTCCGTCCGACCGGCATCCTGGGCCGTCCGGAGGTTGAGAAAGTATGAGCAGATATCTTAAATCGGCGTTTTTCAGCGCCTTGCTGGTATGGGCCGTGGCCTTTCCGGTACTCGGCCTCAAGCTGAGCATTGTCGGCATCAACCTGGAGGTGCACGGCACCGGGCCAGTGACCCTGACCATCATCGCCCTGTGTTCGGTGCTGATGTTCCTGCGTGTACTGTTCACGCAGCAGGTCGGTGCCTTGTTCAAGGGCAACCGTGGCCCGTTGGTGTCGCCCAAGGTCAGCCAATTTCTGACCCTGCCGCGCACCCAGCGCTACATCATCATCGGGTTGATCATCGCGGCGCTGATCTGGCCGTTCTTCGGCTCGCGCGGCGCGGTCGACATTGCCACGCTGATCCTGATCTATGTGTTGCTGGGCCTGGGCCTGAACATCGTAGTGGGCCTGGCCGGCCTGCTCGACCTGGGTTATGTGGGCTTCTACGCCGTGGGTGCCTACACCTACGCGCTGCTCTCGCACTACCTGGGCTGGAGCTTCTGGATCTGCCTGCCACTGGCCGGTATGGCAGCGGCTACGTTCGGCTTCCTGCTGGGCTTCCCGGTGCTGCGCCTGCGCGGTGACTACCTGGCCATCGTAACCCTGGGCTTCGGGGAAATCATTCGCCTGTTCTTGCGTAACCTCACCGATATCACCGGTGGCCCCAACGGTATCAGCAGCATTCCCAAGCCGACGTTCTTCGGGCTGTCGTTCGACCGCACCGCCGCCGAAGGCATGCAGACCTTCCACGAGTACTTCGGGATTGCCTACAACCCGGTGAGCAAAGTGGTGTTCCTGTACCTGGTCGCGCTGTTGCTGGCATTGGCGGCTCTGTTCGTGATCAACCGCCTGCTGCGCATGCCCATCGGGCGCGCCTGGGAAGCGTTGCGCGAAGATGAAATCGCCTGCCGCGCCCTGGGCCTGAACCCGACCATCATCAAGCTATCCGCGTTCACCCTGGGCGCTGCGTTCGCAGGCTTTGCCGGCAGCTTCTTTGCCGCTCGCCAAGGCCTGGTGACGCCGGAATCGTTCACCTTTATCGAGTCGGCGATCATTCTCGCCATCGTGGTATTGGGTGGCATGGGCTCGCAACTGGGCGTGATCCTGGCGGCCATCGTGATGATCCTGCTGCCGGAAATGATGCGTGAGTTCAGCGAATACCGCATGTTGATGTTCGGCGCCATGATGGTGCTGATGATGATCTGGCGCCCTCAAGGCCTGCTGCCCATGCAACGTCCACACATGGAGCTGCGCAAATGAGCCGCGAGATCCTGAAAGTCGAAAACCTGAGCATGCGCTTCGGCGGTTTGCTAGCGGTCAATGGCGTGGCCCTGACCGTCAAAGAGAAACAAGTGGTAGCACTGATCGGCCCCAACGGCGCCGGCAAGACCACGGTGTTCAACTGCCTCACCGGCTTCTACAAGCCGAGCGGCGGCAGCATCCTGCTGGACGGCCAGCCGATCCAGGGCCTGGCCGGTCACGAGATCGCTCGCAAGGGCGTGGTGCGTACCTTCCAGAACGTGCGGTTGTTCAAGGACATGACGGCGGTCGAGAACCTGTTGATCGCCCAGCACCGTCACTTGAACACCAACTTCTTCGCAGGTCTGTTCAAGACCCCGGCGTTCCGCAAGAGCGAGCGCGAGGCCATGGAATACGCGGCGTACTGGCTGGACAAGGTCAACCTGACCGAGTTCGCCAACCGCCCGGCAGGCACCCTCGCCTACGGCCAGCAGCGTCGCCTGGAAATCGCCCGTTGCATGATGACCCGCCCGCGCATCCTGATGCTCGACGAACCTGCCGCGGGCCTGAACCCCAAGGAAACCGAAGACCTCAAGGCGCTGATCAGTGTGCTGCGTGAGGAAAACAATGCCACGGTGCTGTTGATCGAACACGACATGAAACTGGTCATGAGCATCTCCGACCACATCGTGGTGATCAACCAGGGCACGCCGCTGGCCAATGGGACGCCGGAGCAGATCCGCGACAATCCCGAAGTGATCAAAGCCTACTTGGGGGAAGCGTAAAATGCTGCAATTCGAAAACGTTTCCACTTTCTACGGCAAGATCCAGGCCCTGCACAGCGTCAACGTCGAAGTACGCCAGGGTGAGATCGTGACCCTGATCGGCGCCAACGGGGCTGGCAAATCGACCTTGCTGATGACCTTGTGCGGTTCGCCGCAAGCCTACAGTGGCAGCATCCGCTACATGGGTGAAGAACTGGTGGGCAAGCACTCCGCCGAGATCATGCGCAAGAGCATTGCGGTGGTGCCGGAAGGCCGTCGGGTGTTTTCGCGCCTGACCGTGGAAGAGAACCTGGCCATGGGTGGGTTCTTTACCGACAAGGGCGATTACCAGGAACAAATGGACAAGGTGCTGCACCTGTTCCCCCGCCTCAAGGAACGCTTCAGCCAGCGCGGCGGCACCATGTCCGGCGGCGAGCAGCAAATGCTCGCCATCGGCCGGGCGCTGATGAGCAAGCCCAAGCTGTTGTTGCTGGACGAGCCTTCCCTGGGCCTGGCACCGATCATCATCCAGCAGATCTTCGACATCATCGAACAACTGCGCAAGGACGGTGTGACGGTGTTTTTGGTGGAGCAGAACGCCAACCAGGCGCTGAAAATCGCTGACCGTGCCTATGTGCTGGAGAATGGCCGGGTGGTGATGCAGGGCACTGGCGAGCAATTGCTGACGGATCCGAAGGTGCGGGAGGCGTACCTCGGCGGCTAAGAAAGAGCAAGTTCTAAATGGGAGCTGGCTTGTGTGGGAGCTGGCTTGCCTGCGATAGCATCACCCCGGTGTATCTGAAGAACCGAGGCGTTTGCATCGCGGGCAAGCCCGACTCCCACATTTTCTTTGTATAAGCCATTAAATAGGTGTTGTTTTGCAGTTTTTTTCGATGGCTTTGTAACGAATTCCCTCCCCCTTTCTCTAGTGGTGCATGCAGGCAATCAAGCCTGCGCATTCAACCACTGCTGGAGACACACCATGACCACCAAACTGTCCGCTGCCACCCTCGTTCTGGCCCTTGGTTCTGCCCTGAGCCTGTCCGCCCTGACCACCACCGCCCACGCGGCCGACGACATGCAGAAATGCTTCGGCGTGGCTGAAGCCGGCAAGAATGACTGCGCCGCGGGCGCCGGCACTTCCTGCGCTGGCACCTCCAAAACCAAAGACCAGGCCAATGCCTGGAAGCTGGTCCCCGCCGGCACGTGCACCCAGACCCCAAGCACCACCTCGCCGACCGGTTTTGGCCAGGAAGCGGCCTTCACCGCCAAATCCTGAACCCCGCGCAGCCTGAGTACTGATGATGACGCCTACAGCCCAACACGCGGTCTCACCGGCTCAGGTGCCCGGCCTTCCCTATCGGGCCGGGCTGGGGCTCAAGACCGAGCACTTCACCGAGGTGCTCGAGACCCGCCCCGACATCGGTTTTTTCGAAGTACACGCCGAAAACTACATGGTGGCCGGCGGCCCGTTTCATCACTACCTGGGGTTGATTCGTGCGCAGTACCCCCTGTCACTGCACGGCGTCGGCCTGTCTATTGGCGGCGAAGGTCCTCTGGACCGCGAGCACCTGGCACGCCTGGCCACGCTGATCGAACGCTACCAACCCCAGTCTTTTTCCGAACACCTGGCCTGGTCCAACCACGGCCCGGTGTTTCTCAACGACCTGCTGCCCCTGGCCTACGACGCCAGCACCCTGGAGCGGGTATGCGAACACGTGGACCAAGTACAGAGCATGCTCAAGCGCCCGATGCTGCTGGAAAACCCGTCTACTTATCTGCAGTTCCAGCGCTCTACTTTGGACGAAACCGACTTTATCAGCGAGATCGTCCGCCGGACCGGTTGCGGCCTGCTGCTCGACGTCAACAACGTCTACGTGTCCTGCATCAATCACCAGCGCGACCCGCTGGCCTACATCGATGCCCTGCCATTGCACGCGGTGGGTGAGATTCATCTGGCCGGTTTTGCCGAAGACACCGACAGCCTGGGCGACCGCCTACTAATCGACGACCACGGCGCGCCGATCGATAACGCCGTGTGGCAGCTGTACGCACAGGTACTGGCGCGAACCGGAGCGGTGGCGACGCTGATCGAGCGGGATAACCAGGTGCCCGCGTTCAGCGTGCTGCAAACAGAGGCCCGGCAGGCCGAATGGTATTTGTCGCAGGTGGACAGATGAGTATTCAGCAAACATTCGCCGAGGCTTTACTGGCCCCGCAAGCAACCTGCCCCGAGGGCGTGTTCAGCAGCAACGGTGCTGAGCCGACGAGCCGCTTTGCGGTGTATCGAAACAATGTCCATAGCGCGTTGATCCATGCTTTGGCGGCCGCCTACCCGGTGGCCCGGCAACTGGTCGGCGATGAATTTTTCCGCGCCATGGCCGGCCTGTATGCCCAGGCTCATCCGCCCACCAGCCCGTTGATCAGTGAGTACGGCAGCACGTTCTCTGACTTTATCCAAGGTTTCGAACCGGCCTCGAGCGTGCCCTACCTGGCCGATGTCGCCCGGCTGGAACGCTTGAGGGTTCGCGCTTATCACGCGGCGGATTGCCAGGTTCTGGATCAGCACAGCGTACTTCGGCAACTGCAAGGCTGCGCGCAACTGGGGCAACTGCGTGTACGACTGCATCCGTCACTTGCCACGCTGGAATCTTCCTACGCGGTGGTATCGGTCTGGGCGGCGCATCAGGTCGACGGGGCTATCGCCACTTTGCACCCTTGGTATGCCCAAGGCGCGCTGGTCTTGCGCCAAGGCTTAGCGGTCAAGGTGTTCGCCATCGACCGCGGGTCTGTGACCTTTATCAACCGCCTCAACCAAGGCGCCGGGCTGGAAATGGCCATCGCTGATGCCCTGGAAGCCTCCACCGAATTCGATTTGCACCAATGTCTCACGCTGTTGATCAGCCACGACGCCATCACTCATTTGCATCTGCAACCCGAGGTATTGCCATGAACATTCCCGCTCCTTGCCTGGTAAAGCGAACCGTCGCACTGTTTGAAAAAATCCCCTACAGCCTGATCGCCTTTATCGCGCGCTTCTCCATTGCGGCGGTGTTCTGGAAGTCTGGCCAGACCAAGGTCGAAGGCTTTGCCATTGACCTGATCAGCGGCACCTTCCAATGGGGTGAGCCCAAACTTGCCGCCTCGACCCTGTTCTTATTTCGCAGCGAATACCAATTGCCTCTGCTGTCGCCCGAGGTGGCCGCGCACTTGGCAACCTTTGCCGAGCACTTTTTTCCGGTATTGATCCTGCTGGGGTTCGCCACGCGCTTTTCGGCCCTGGCCTTGATCGGCATAACCCTGACCATCCAACTGTTCGTCTACCCCGACGCCTATCCCACTCATGGCACCTGGCTTGCGCTGTTATTGCTGTTGCTTGCCAAAGGCCCAGGTTGGCTGTCCATCGACCACCTGATTGCCCGTCGTTATCGCTGAAGTCGATCCAGTGCCTCGCCGCTGCGCTTGAACCAGTCCACCAGGTAGTCGGCCAACACTTGGGTACGCCGTGGCAGGCCGCCTTGGTAGGGATGCACCAGGTACATCGGCATGCTGCGCGTCTGATAGTCGCGCAGCAGCCAGCGCAATCGGCCATCAGCCAGCTCCGTGGGTAAAACGTAGGACGGCAGGCGAGCAATACCGGCGCCGACCAAGGCGGCTTTTTTCAGCAGGTTGTAGTGGTTGGAGGCGAAGGTGCCGCTCACCTTTACCCGCAGCAATTCGTGTTGCTGGTGGTACAACCATTCCTCGCGGCCACTGTAATGACTGTTGAGCAAACAGCTGTGCGCCGCCAGGTCCGCCGGGGTCTGCGGCTCGCCATGCTGTTCCAGATAGGCCGGGCTGGCGCAGGTCATCTCATGCCAGGCCAGTAAAGGCCTGGCTACCAGGCGTTCATTCTCGAGGGCGCCCGAGCGAACGCCCAAGTCAAAGCCATCGCGCGCCAGGTCCCGGTAGCTGTTGTTAAGCTCCAGCTCGATCTGCACCTGCGGGTATTGCTTGGAAAATTCCAGCAACAAGCCATCGAAAAAGGTTTCACCCAACGACACCGGGACAGTCATACGTACAGGGCCGGCCAAATCATCTTTGAGCCGCGCCAAGGCCTGGCGCGCGCGTTCCACCTGCACCACCAATGCTTGTGCCTGGGGCAGCAACGCCGCGCCGGCAGCAGTAAGGCTCAGCTTGCGCGTAGTGCGGTGCAGCAAAACCACGGCAAACTGCGCTTCCAACTGGCTGATGCGCTTGGACAACTGCCCTTTGCTGCAGCCCAATTGTGCGGCCGCCACAGTGAAACTGCCGGCTTCGATCAGCACGGCGAACGCCGCCAAGTCATCCATTTCGCTCATGGACTGTTTCCATTTGAAAACCAAAGGTTGCCTATTAGCGCGTTTATCCAGCTAAAAAGCCACACTAGACTGAATGCAAATCCCAACCCCTGCAGGAGCGAGCAAGCTCGCTCCTGCAGGGAGTCAGCCCCAGAGGAACAGCACGATGAAAATCCTATTGATTGGTGCCAGCGGCACCATCGGTTCAGCAGTCAAGGCAGAGTTGGCCCAGCGCCACGAAGTGATCAGCATCGGCCGCACCAGCGGTGACTTCCAGGTGGATATCAGCGATAGCAACTCGATCCGTAAGCTGTTCGAGCAGACCGGCAAGTTCGACGCGCTGATCTGCGCGGCAGGCAGCGTCAACTTCGTGCCCCTGGCAGACATGAACGACAGCGATTTCGAACTGGGCCTGCGTGACAAACTGATGGGCCAGGTCAACCTGCTGTTGATCGGCCGTGAATACGCCAACGACGGTGCTTCGTTCACGTTCACCAGCGGCATTCTGAACCGTGACCCGATCCGCACCGGTGCTTCGGCGGCCTTGGTCAACGGTGCATTGGACGCCTTCGTCAAAGCGGCGGCCATCGAGTTGCCACGCGGCCTGCGCATCAACTCGGTCAGCCCGACGGTGTTGCTGGAAGCCATGGGCAGCTATGCTCCCTATTTCCGTGGCTACAAACCTGCCCCGGCCGCCGATGTGGCACTGGCTTACGCCAAAAGCGTCGAGGGCCTGCAAACCGGTCAGACCTTTATCGTAGGTTGAGGGTGAGATCCGTAAGAAACGCCTGAAGCTGGCAAGCGGGCTTGTGATGCACGGCCAGCCTGCGTAACGTGGCGGCACTTGCCTGGAGACCCGATAATGCGCGCCGCCCGTACCCTCGCCCTGTTTGCCTTGCTTCCTGTGTTCGCCGCCTGCCAATTGTTCGAAAGCGAGCCGGCCAAGCCATCGACTGTCGGGCTGACCCGTATGCAGGGTGAGTTGACGGCGGTGGACGGCAAACTGCTGTTCCAGCCCTGTGGCGACCAGCGTAGCTACGTGGTCAACGATACCGGCGGCACCAGCGTCCTGCAGGAAGCCGCCTCGCTGGCTGGCCAGCAGGGCATACTATTTGCCGACCTGCGTGGCAAGTTTTCCGGGGTCGCCAGCGGCACCCAAGGTTCAGTGGACCTGCAACAGCTGTATCGCGTCGAACGCTCGACCTCAGCGTGCTCTGACCCGGATTTCAAGCGCATGATCCTGCGGGCCAACGGCCATAAACCCGCCTGGGCGATGAACGTCACGGCTAAGGGCATGGTGCTGGAGCGCGAAGGCCAGCCACCTTTGGCAGTGCCGTACGTTGAGGAACAACTGGGCGACGGCCGCTTCAACCTGATGACCGAAGCCAATAACCAGCACATCGAACTATGGGTGGCGCCCCAGCGCTGCGTCGACAGTGTGAGCGGCAGCCTGCAGCACATGAGCGCCGAGCTGCGCGTGAACGGCCAGGTGCAGCGTGGTTGCGCGGCGTTCGGCGGCTCGCGGGACGACTGATTAGCCCCTGTGCTGTTTTAACCTGACGGAAACTTGCCATTGGGGCTTATAATCGCCGGTTTGCAAAACAGCCGGCCTTCTTGCCCGCCGCCTACCGGATCCTGTCATGTTACGAATCACCGAACTCAAGCTGCCCATCGACCATCCCGAAGAAGACCTGCGCACGGCCATCGTGCAGCGCCTGGGCATCGCCAGTGATGACCTGCTCGATTTCACCCTGTTCAAGCGCAGCTACGATGCGCGTAAAAAGACCTCCGAGCTGTGCTTCATCTACACCGTCGACCTGAACGTGACGGGTGAAGCCGCGCTGCTGCTCAAGTTTGCCGACGACCGCAACGTCAACCCGGCACCGGATGTCAGCTACAAGGTGGTGGGTCAGGCGCCGGAAGGCCTGGCTGAGCGGCCGATCGTGGTAGGTTTTGGTCCCTGCGGGATTTTCGCCGGCCTGCTGCTGGCACAGATGGGTTTCAAGCCGATCATCCTCGAGCGCGGCAAGGAAGTGCGCCAACGCACCAAGGACACCTGGGGCCTGTGGCGCAAAAGCGTGCTCAACCCAGAGTCCAACGTGCAATTTGGTGAAGGCGGCGCCGGTACCTTCTCTGACGGCAAGCTGTACAGCCAGATCAAGGACCCGAAATTCCACGGTCGCAAAGTGCTGCACGAGTTCGTCAAGGCCGGCGCGCCGGAAGAAATCCTCTACGTCAGCAAGCCGCACATCGGTACCTTCCGCCTGACCGGCGTGGTAGAAAACATGCGCGAGCAGATCATCGCCCTGGGCGGTGAAGTGCGCTTCGAACAACGGGTCACCGACGTGTTGATCGAAGACGGCCAGTTGAACGGCGTGGTCATCGACGGCGGCGAGCAGATCCTCTCCAAGCATGTGATTCTTGCCCTGGGCCACAGCGCCCGTGACACCTTCCGCATGCTCCACGACCGTGGCGTGTACATGGAAGCCAAGCCATTCTCGGTGGGTTTCCGTATCGAGCACCCGCAGTCGCTGATCGACGCCGCACGCTTGGGCAAATACGCTGGCCACCCCAAGCTGGGCGCAGCGGACTACAAACTGGTGCACCACGCCAAGAATGGCCGTTCGGTCTACAGCTTCTGCATGTGCCCGGGCGGCACCGTCGTGGCTGCGACCTCGGAGCCCCATCGCGTCGTGACCAACGGCATGAGCCAATACTCGCGTAACGAGCGCAATGCCAACTCCGGCATCGTGGTAGGCATTACCCCCGAGGTGGATTACCCAAGCGGCCCGCTGGCCGGTATCGAGTTGCAGGAACGCCTGGAGTCCCACGCCTACATCCTCGGCGGTAGTAACTACGAGGCCCCCGCGCAACTGGTGGGCGACTTCATCGCTGGCAAGCCCTCCACGGCGCTGGGCAGCGTGGAGCCGTCCTACAAACCCGGCGTGTCGTTGGGTGACCTGGCGCTGGCCTTGCCGGACTTCGCCATCGAAGCCATCCGCGAAGCCTTGCCAGCGTTCGAGAAACAGATCAAAGGCTACTCGCTGCACGATGCGGTGCTGACCGGCATCGAGACCCGCACCTCGTCCCCACTGCGCATTACCCGCAACGAGTCGATGCAGAGCCTGAACGTCAAAGGCTTGTTCCCGGCCGGTGAAGGCGCAGGCTATGCCGGTGGGATTCTGTCGGCGGGTGTCGACGGGATTCGGATCGCCGAGGCGTTGGCGCGGGATATGCTCGGCATCGAGGCCTGAAGCACGCTGACGGCCAGCATAAATCCCGTGTGGGAGCTGGCTTGCCTGCGAAAGCGGTGGTGCAGTTAAAGACTAGGTGACTGACACGCCGCTTTCGCGGGCAAGCCCGCTCCCACAGGGGATCTGTGCCGGGCGTTGATCCTGGGGGCAATACACGACCAGTGTGGGAGCTGGCTTGCCTGCGATAGCGGTGGTGCAGTTAAAAATTCAGTGACTGACACTCCGCTTTCGCGGGCAAGCCCGCACACAGTTGGATAGTGGGGTGTCAGATATTAGCGCGCAGGATGTTAGCGGGTAGCGCCTCACCGCGTTCGACACTCGCCGCAACCGCCGCGATCAACCCTTCCAGCTCATAGCCCTGCCCCGCCAGCCACGCTTGATCGTAATAGGTCGTGGCATAGCGCTCACCGCCATCGCACAAGATCGCAACGATCGACCCCGACTCCCCCGCCGCTTTCATCTGTTGCGCCGCCATCAGCGCACCGATCAGGTTGGTTCCGCTGGACCCGCCAACCCGTCGCCCCAAACGCTCAGCCAGGTAATGCATGGCCGCCAGGGACAATGCATCCGGCACTTTGACCATGGCGTCAATCACCGCGGGCAGAAACGATGCCTCCACCCGCGGGCGACCAATCCCTTCAATCCGCGAGCCACAGTCCAGGCGCAGGCTGGCGTCACCACTCTGGTAGAAATCGAAAAACACCGAGCGTTCGGCATCGGCACACAGCACCCGGGTGCAATGCTGGCGATAACGCACATAACGGCCCAGGGTCGCGGTGGTGCCGCCGGTGCCAGGGCTGGAAATCAACCAACTCGGCTCCGGGTGCTGCTCAAAGCGCATCTGCTGGAAGATCGACTCGGCAATGTTGTTGTTTGCCCGCCAGTCGGTGGCACGCTCGGCGTAGGTGAACTGGTCCATGAAGTGCCCCCCGCTTTCCTGGGCCAGGCGTTCGGATTCGGCGTAGATCTGCGTCGGGTCCTGGACCAGATGGCTCTTGCCACCGTAGAAGGCAATCTGGGCGATCTTCTCTTGGGACGTGGTCGCGGGCATGACGGCAATAAACGGCAAGCCGAGCAAGCGCGCGAAGTAGGCTTCCGAGATCGCCGTAGAGCCGCTGGACGCTTCAATAACGGGGGCGCCCGGCTTGAGCCAGCCATTGCACAGCGCATACAGGAACAGCGAGCGCGCCAGCCGGTGTTTCAGGCTGCCGGTGGGGTGGCTGGACTCATCCTTGAAGTACAACTCGATGCCTGGCAAACCCGGTAATGGCAGCGGGATCAGGTGGGTATCGGCGCTCCGCTGGAAGTCCGCTTCAATGATACGAATGGCTTCGCGGGCCCAGGTACGGTGGTCGCTCATGGTGGGTTCTCTAAAGGTTTTCAGCGGTAATCTTAGGATGTTTCCCACGCTTCACACAGATACAGTGACGACGCAATTGGACACACAATTGCTAGTCTTTAGCCCACCGATGCCCCGGCCCATCCCTTATAACAAATAAGAATATAACTTTTGTTTTAACAACTAACAGTACGGGTTAGGGTACCCACTTATTGAACCTGGATTGGAGAGCATCCCTTGCCTCTGCGTAGCACTTTCACCCGTTTCTTCCAGCTGGAAGCCGCCAGTGGTCTGTTGTTGATCGCCGCTGCCGCTTTGGCGCTGATTATCAACAACTCACCGTTGTCGCACCTGTACAACGCCTTTCTCGACACGCCGGTGGTGGCTCAGGTTGGCGCGTTGAAAATCGCCAAGCCGGCGCTGCTTTGGATCAACGATGGCCTGATGGCCCTGTTCTTCCTGTTGATCGGCCTGGAGGTCAAGCGTGAGCTGCTCGATGGTCACCTGTCCAAGCCTTCGCAAGTGGTGTTGCCTGGCGCAGCGGCCATCGGCGGCATGGTGGTGCCGGCGCTGATCTACTGGGCGCTGAACAAGGACAACCCGGCCGCCCTCGCTGGCTGGGCGATCCCCATGGCCACCGACATTGCCTTCGCTCTGGGCGTGCTGGCCCTGCTGGGCAAGCGCGTACCGGTGTCACTGAAACTGTTCCTGATGACCCTGGCGATCATTGATGACCTTGGCGCCATCATCGTCATTGCCTTGTTCTATTCCGCTGACTTGTCCACGGCATCCCTAGCGGGCGCGGGGGCGTGCTTGATTGCGCTGATTGCGATGAACCGCCTGGGCGTGATCAAACTGGGGCCGTATATGATCATCGGCCTGATCCTGTGGGTGTGCGTGCTCAAGAGCGGTGTGCATGCGACCTTGGCGGGTGTAACCCTGGCGTTCTGCATTCCACTGCGCACCAAAAATGCCGAAACCTCACCGCTGCTGAGCCTGGAACACGCCCTGCACCCGTGGGTGGCCTACGCCATCCTGCCGCTGTTCGCGTTTGCCAATGCCGGGGTCTCTCTGACAGGTGTCAGCCTGGAGAGCTTCACCCACTCCGTGCCCATGGGCATCGCCGCCGGTCTCTTGATCGGCAAGACCGTCGGTGTGTTCGGCCTCACCTGGCTGGCGATCAAAACCGGCATCGCCTCACTGCCCAGCGGCGCCAACTGGGGTCAGGTAATGGGCGTGGCGATTCTGTGCGGGATCGGCTTCACCATGAGCCTGTTTGTCGGCTCCCTGGCGTTTGTGCCAGGCGCCAGTGAGTTTGCCGGTGAAGATCGCATGGGGATTCTGACCGGGTCGATCCTGGCGGCCTTTATCGGGTATGCGGTGACGGCGATGGCAAGTCGCAAGAAAGCCGTCGTTGCATGATTGAAGTCAGTCAGTTGTAGGAGCGAGCTTGCTCGCTCCTACAAACAAAACCCCCAACCGGTCACCCGGTTGGGGGTTTTTCTTCGCCTGAAGCTTAAGGCTTAGCGAGTAACGCGGCTGGTACCGTCGACGGTCATGATGCGTACGCGGTCGCCAATGCGGAAGATTTCATTTTCCTGCACGGCTTGTACGTAAGCACGCATGCTGCCGTCGTCTTCGCGCACGGTGATTTCCACGCCCTGGGTACGGGTCAGGCCTTCTTCAGTGGCCGAGCCCAGCAGGCCGCCCGCAACTGCGCCGATCACAGCAGTAACGATGCTGCCTCGGCCGCCACCGATGGCGCTGCCGCCAACGCCGCCGATGACTGCGCCCGCGGCGCCGCCGATTGGGGTTTTGGTGCCTTCGATTTTCACCGGACGCAGGGATTCGATGGTGCCCATGCGAACGGTCTGTACACGACGCGCCTCATCACGAGAGTACGAGTCGCCGGTCAGACTCGAGGCGCAGCCACCCAACAGCAACGACAGGGTGGTAAAGCAGGCAACTAGTAAAACGGACTTACGCATAGCATCAACTCCAAAGGACAGGTATTCATTAAACGCTGTGGCTTGGCGCGTGTCACGGCGCACCAGGCAGAAACTTGCTTTCATTCAGCCTGAGTACAGACTGCCAGCACCAGAGAACTCGACGAACGGTAACCAGGCCAGGGCACAGAACGATGCCATAACCGGCTTGATCAGTGTAGCCGCGCAGCCGAAAGCGTCCGAAGTCTCTTGAACAAAGACTTCGACGCAACGGTGTTGATTCAGGTGGGATGACGAAAGGTGACGCTCAGGGCGCCAGGCGCTCGCGGCACCATTGGCCGTCTTGCAAACGGTAGTTGAGGCGATCATGCAGGCGGCTGGCCCGGCCTTGCCAGAACTCGATGCGCTCAGGCAGTAAACGGTACCCTCCCCAATGCTCGGGGCAATCGGGCTGGGTATCGCTGAAACGCTCTTCAGTGGCCTTGAGCAACGCCTGCAGCTCTTCGCGATCACGAATGACCTTGCTCTGCGGAGAGGCCCAAGCACCCAAGCGGCTACCCAACGGGCGCACCTGGTAATAAGCATCCGATTCTTCAGGCGTGACCTTGACCACGCGCCCTTCAATGCGTACCTGGCGTTCCAGGGTGGGCCAGAAGAAGGTCATGGCCGCAAACGGCCGCGCCGCGAGTTGCTCACCCTTGGCGCTCTGATAGTTGGTGAAGAAGGTAAAGCCCTGTGCATCCAGGCCCTTGAGCAGCAGGATGCGGCAGTGCGGGCGACCGTCCTGATCCACCGTCGCCAGCGTCATGGCATTGGCCTCCACTGGCGGCTGTTCAGTTTTCACCGCATCAGCAAACCATTGGTGGAACAACGCAAACGGCTCGTCCGGGGCCTGGGCCTCGCTCAAACCGTCCCGTGTGTAGTCACGGCGCATATCGGCCAGTGCCTGGGTCATGCGGCTTTATCCTCGTGGTTCAACAGCTCAGTTTTTCGCCTGGTCGTTCGAAGCGGGTGCCGCCTTGGCTTTTGCAGTAGCCGGCTTCTTGGCAGCCGGCTTGGCCGCAGCCTTTTTAGCCGCTGGCTTGGCCGCCGCTTTCTTGGCCGTGGCCTTTTTGGCAGGCGCTTTTGCCGCCGGTGCTGGTGCAGGCACATTCTGCACCGCGACCATTTCGGCTACGGGCGGGGTCTTGCCGGAGTTGTACTTGCTCAACAGTGCCAACATCGTTGTACGCTGAGTGAACATGATTTCCATGCGACGGTTCAGCGCACGCCCCTGATTGCTGTCGTTGGCGGCACGCGGCATAAGGTCGCCCATGCCACGCAACATCAAGCGATCCTGTTTCAGACCACTCAGGCTGAAAATCGAGGCGATGGACTGCGCACGCTCCTTGCTCAACGCCTGGCTGGCGGGAGCACTGCCAGTGGCATCAACGTGGCCCAGCACCAGTACGGCGGTCTTCGGGTCAGCTTCAACAGCCTTGGCCACCCGCGTGAACGGGCCCAGGGTCACCGGCAGTAACATGGCCGGGCGCTTCGGGTTGTAGGAACCGTCTACCGGAGCAATCACTACCAGGGTGTTGTCACGGCGCTCCAGTTGCAGGTTGCTGTCCTTGATGGCCGCACGCAGGCGTGGTTCGTATTCGTCCAGCCAGGCTTGGGTGACTTTCGGGTCAGGCATTTGTACGTTGGTCACATCGACCTTGGCCAAAGGCTTTGGCTTGCTTTCGAACGGCCACCACCAGCGCGGCTCGCTGTCGGTCTTGGCGACGACAGGCGCTGCGTCAGAGGCCGGCGTTGCCGCCTTGAGGTCGGCTTTCAGGTCAGCCTTGGCGTCGGCGGCTTTTTCTTCGGCGGTCTTGGTGGAAAACGGCCACCAGCTGTAACCGGTGTCGGCTTTGGCGGCCGGGGCAGCGGCAGCAGCGGTGACAGGTTCAACAGGCTTGGCACCGGCGGCCGGCTTGGCGTCGGGTTTGGCATCCGGCTTGGCGTCGGTCTGGGCCACTGGATCCTTGGTTGCAGCTTTGTCAGATCCAAATGACCACCAATGCCCACCTTCGGCATCATTTTGTGGAGTTTGTGCACAACCCGTAATAGTGAGGCACAGCGCCAGTGCCAAAGACTTGTTCGATAACATGAGATATCCACAAAATGAGAAAAAACCAGGGGGTCGCGGGACCCGTTAAACAGACGCTAAAAGAACATTCAAGTTACAACATGTCGTTCAGCATCTTTTTTATACTTGCCTTTGTAACAAAAAATTGTGAAACAGCAAGGGGTTTATAGACAACCGGCCAATATTCCGACCAACTTCTGGGCCCGCGGGTCCATAAGTACGTAAGGCCCCAGGGTATTAGTCACGAAACCGAAGGCTACATCATGTTCAGGGTCGGCAAACCCGACTGATCCCCCTGCCCCTGGATGCCCGAATGCACGTGGCCCAAGGCCGAACGTGGCATTGGGCAACTGCGGTTGATCCAACATGCAGCCCAGGCCGAAACGGGTTTGGGTCAATAAGGTTTTATCCAGCCCGATACTGTGCTCGCGGGTCAATTGTTCGAGCATGTCGCTTTCCAGCAAACTACCGTCCAACAAACCACTATAAAACCCGGCCAGGCTGCGCGCATTACCGTGGCCATTCGCCGCAGGCTGCTGCATGCGTCGCCATTCGGGCTTATTAGTGCTGGTCAGAATAGACGGTGGGTTGGCAAATGCACGGGTAGTCATCGCCGCAGGCTCGCGCATCATTACTTGAAGTAACCGTTGCGCGGCTTCATCACCGATAGTGCCTTTGCTGCGTGCGATATGGGCGACGCGATAAAACTCTTCATCCGCCAGGCCCACATGGAAGTCCAGCCCCAAGGGGCGTGCCACCCGCGCCACGATCGACTCCCCCGGCCCGCGCCCATCGGCGCGGCGCAACAGTTCGCCAACCAGCCAGCCATAGGTGATCGCTTCATAGCCATGGCCTTGGCCCGGTGTCCACCACGGGGCCTCCGCCGCCAGGGTATCGACCATCAATTGCCAATCGTACAGGGCCTCGGTGGGCAGCATTTCGCGGATGGCGGGCAGCCCGGCCTGGTGGCAGAGCAACTGGCGCAGCGTGATCGCGTCCTTGCCAGCAGCGGCAAACTCCGGCCAGTACTCGGCCACCGGCGCATCAAGCTTGAGCTTGCCTTCGGCCACCAGTTGCAGGGCAGTCACTGCCGTGAAGGTCTTGGTGCAGGAGAACAGGTTGACGATGGTATCGCTGTGCCAGGCTTCGGCACCGTCCTTGTCGGCAGTACCGGCCCACAGGTCGACGACGGTTTGCCCGCCAATCTGGATGCACAGCCCGGCACCACGCTCCTGAGGATCATCGAACAGGGCGGCGAAGGCTTCGCGCACCGCTTCGAACTGCAGCTCGTAATGACCCTGAATCTGCACCTAAGTCCCCTCGGAAAACACCATGAAAATTGGTCGCCATTCTTTCAGCCATTGTGGGTTTTGTGAACCCGTCAACGATGAATCAATGCCCATTCCCAGCATGCCCGCCAGGGTGCCCGGCGCCCTGCCCCGCGCCTTTGCCGTCACGCCCAGGTTTGGCGGCGTCACTCTCACGCGTCGCTTGGGTGGCCTTGGCTTTTTGCGCCTCACGGCCCAGTTGGTCGAGCGCGGCCAGGTTGCTCTTGCGTACCGTCTCGACAAAACCCTGGAACGGTACATCGGTGATGCCGACCAGGCCGAAATGGCCGTTTTCACCATCCAGCAGACGCCCGGTGACCGGCTGGTCCAGGTACTGGAACCAGTGCACCCCGACAATCGACGGCTCGGCCACCGCCTGTTTGAGGAAGGTGGAGTACGCCGCGCCGCGGTCTTCTTCGCGGGCCAGTTGCGTCACGCCGCCCCAGAACGGGCCACGGTCGGCAGAGCCAAAGTTGAATTCGGTGATCAGTACCGGTTTGTCCAGCGCACGCAGGGCGGCGAAGTCATACCCGTCCTGGGGTTTCAAGGTGTACATGTTGAAGCTCAGCACATCGCAATACTGCGCGCACGAAGCGACCGCTTCCGGCGTGCTCACCGCAAAACGGCCGCCCAGCAACAGCTGGTTGGGCGCGTGCCACTTCAACGAGTCGGAAATGGTCTTGAAGTAAGCATCGGCGAAGGTCTTCTGGAAATACTTGAAGTCGGCTTCGATCTCCGGGTGTTCAGGGCTGGGCATCGGCGGCTCAAAGCCGGGATCTTCCATCAGCTCCCAACCGGCCAGTTGAATGCCCCAGGCTTTGGAAAGGCCCTCTTCATTGCGGTATTTATCGCGCAGTTGCTTGAGGAAGGCGCGCTTGGCCGGCACGTCGGTGGTCATGCGCAGGGTGCCGTAGGCCAGGGCGTAACGGGATTTTGCATCCTCGCCGGGGCCGGCCCAGGCCAATTCGTTGTCGGCAAAAAAACCGATCAACCACGGGTCGTCACGATGATCGCGGGCCGCGATGGCCACGGCGCGTTCGGTGGCCATGGCAAAACGCGGGTCGAACGGGTCGGGCATACCGCCCCACCAGTCGGTGCCGGTACTGATGCTGGCATAGTCACCGACAATCGACAGCGGCAAGGTGTACGGCACGCGGTCGGCAGTGGCCAGGTCCGGATCGCTCCAGTTGCCGACGGTGTTAAAGCCCCAGGCTTGCAGGCGATCGAGGGTATGGGTCACCCAGCGTGGCTGGTCCAACGCGTCACCGCCGTAAGTGCGTTGCAGGTTGGCGCCGTAGAAATCGTACCAACGCCCTGAGCCAAAGCCGCGACCTTCGCCGGCGCCGTTGCCGGTGCGGCTGTCGTCGCTGCCGTAGTACTTGTCAAAGGGTTCGCCGGCCTTGGGCAGCGCCGCGAACATCCACTCGCGCCCCGCCACGTAGGTCTGGCTGTTGTCCGGCGCCACGGTGTTCACACCCAGGGAGTAGAACGGATGCCCGTCCGGCGTCACCAGGTACCAGCGGCCGTCGCGCTTCTGGGTGCGGAAAAAGCCGCTGGCGTCGAAGGCCGGGCCCTTCTTCCAGCCACCGTATTGATCCAGGGAGGACTTGTCCCGCTCGGCCAGCCAGGTCTTGAGCTGCTGTTGTTCCTTGGCGGCCGATGCCTTGAGTTGCTCGTCGTTGCTGACCTTCTCCGGCCAGCGCGCGCGGTTGGATTGGCCATAGGCATCCACTAGTTCAGTGTAGGCAGCCTTCAATACTGGCTCGCTGTCCTGCACGCCAAAGCGCTCCAGCAGGATACTTTGGGCGGCATTGGGCTTGAGCATCGACAGGGTCACCGAGACCACCTGGCTGCGGTCGATTTCGCCGGCGCTGGCGGCCAGCAATACCCGTTGGCCATCCACCGTCATCGGCATCGGCGGGCCGGCCTTCATGCCCTGGCTCAGGGGAGCGTTGGCTTGCAGCGGGACGAGCAACGTCTGGGCCGGGCCGGCCGGCAGGTCGATGCGGCTGACGAGCGTCTTGCCGTCGGCGCTCTGCACCTTGACGTAAAGGGTCAGCGCCCAGTTCATTGCGCTCTGGATACGCAGGCTCATGGCGTTCGATTGCGACCAATCCCACGTCCCCGTCTGCGGGCTGAGCACCAGGCTCGGCTCGGCCGCTGGGTTGAAGGTGATGCGGCGCAGCACCTCGCCTTCGGGGGTTTGTTCGGCGTTGTATTGCGGCAGGCTGGCGTCCTGGGTCGCCACCTTGACCACATCGGCAGGCCGGACGAAGTTGAACAGCGTTTGTTGCCCCTCGGGCGCCGCCATCAAAGGCGCAGCGAACAGCAGGGCAAAAAGAGCGGGCAGCGTGCGGATCATACGAACAAGGTTCTCCCAAACGGCCGATGACTGGCCTGATGATAGTGATGAGATAGACCACAGAGTGGGCGAATCCGCCCACGGTGGCTTAAGAAATTTCGCGCCTGAACGGCGGCAAGGCATTGAGGATCGCCTTGCCATAGCGCTGGGTAACCAGGCGACGGTCGAGCAAGGTGATGGTGCCGCGGTCTTCTTCGGTACGCAGCAGACGCCCGCAGGCCTGCACCAGCTTCAGTGAAGCATCCGGCACCGAAATTTCCATGAACGGGTTGCCGCCCCGGGCTTCGATCCATTCGGCCAGTGCGGCCTCGACCGGGTCATCCGGCACCGAGAATGGGATCTTGGCTATCACCACGTGTTCGCAGTAGGCACCGGGCAAGTCCACGCCTTCGGCAAAGCTGGCCAGGCCAAACAACACGCTGGAATCCCCACCGTCGACCCGCGCCTTGTGCTTGTTCAGGGTTTCCTGCTTGGACAGATTGCCCTGGATAAACACTTGCTTGCGCCAGTCGCGGTCGAGGCCGTCGAACACGTCCTGCATCTGTTTGCGCGACGAGAACAGCACCAAGGTGCCGCGGGAGCCTTCCACCAACGACGGCAGATCGCGAATGATCGCCGCCGTGTGCGCGGCCGCGTCCCGTGGGTCGGCCTTGAGGTCCGGCACCCGAAGCACGCCGGCGTCAGCGTGATGAAACGGGCTGGGCACCACGGCGGTGACGGCTTTTTTCGGCAGGCCGGCGCGCATGCGGAAGCGGTCAAAGGTGCCCAGGGCCGTCAGCGTGGCCGAGGTTACCAGGCAGCCGTAGGCGACGTTCCACAGGTTGCGGCGCAGCATTTCAGCGGCGAGGATCGGGCTGGCGTTGACCTCGATATCGAACAACGCACCGCTTTCCGACAACGTCAGCCAGCGGGCCATAGGCGGGTTGTCTTCCGGGTCTTCGACGGTAAAGGCGGTCCACAGCTCCCAATTGCCTTGGGAACGAGACAGCAAACTGCCGAACAAGGGATACCACTCTTCGGCCTGGTTGCTGGCGATGCCGATATTGACCTCGCCATCCATGCCTTCCTTGAGCAAATCCGTCAGGCGGGTGAACAGGTCGGTCAGGCGTGAAAAGCCTTTCTTCAGCTCGATGCCCATTTCGCGCATGTGCTCGGGAATCATCCCGCCGACAAAACGGTGGCGCGGGCGCTCTCGGCCTTCGACGTCTTCACCGGGCTTGAAGTCCGCCACCTGCTCGCAGGCGCTGAACATGAATTGCTGCTGGGTCTTGATCTCGCGCGCCAGCTCCGGCACTTGCTCGATCAACTTGCCCAGGTCGCCGGGTAACGGGTGCTGGGCCAGCAACTTGGTGAGATTCTTGGCAGTGGTTTCCAGCCAGTCGGCCGTGGAACGCAAACGGGTGTAGTGGGCGAAATGGCCAATGGCCTTGTCTGGCAGGTGGTGGCCTTCGTCGAACACATAGAGGGTGTCGCGGGGGTCGGGCAGTACCGCACCGCCGCCCAGGGCGAGGTCAGCCAATACCATGTCGTGGTTGGTGACGATGACGTCCACTTTGCCCATGCCTTCGCGCGCCTTGTAGAACGCGCACTGGCCGAAGTTGGGGCAATGGCGGTTGGTGCATTGGCTATGGTCGGTGGTCAGGCGCGCCCAGTCGGAGTCTTCTAGGGCAGTGGGCCAGCTGTCGCGGTCGCCGTCCCATTTGTTGCCGGCCAGCTTCTCGATCATGCTGGTAAACAGCTTCTGGCTGGCCTCATCCACCTCGATCTTGAAGCCTTCTTCTTCGAACAAGGAGGCGGTGGCGGTTTGGGCGTGGCCTTCCTGCAGCAATACGTCGAGCTTGGACAGGCACATATAGCGGCCACGGCCCTTGGCCAGGGCGAAGGTGAAGCTCAAGCCGCTGTTGCGCATCAGGTCGGGCAAGTCTTTGTAGACAATCTGCTCTTGCAGCGCGACGGTAGCGGTGGCGATCACCAGGCGCTTGCCAGCAGCCTTGGCCGTAGGGATCGCAGCCAGGCTGTAGGCCACGGTCTTGCCGGTACCGGTACCGGCCTCGACGGCCACTACCGCAGGCTCACCCTCGCGGCGGCCTTCGTCGTCGGTGTCGATATCCCCGAGGACTTTTGCCACTTCGGCGATCATCAGGCGTTGGCCGTAGCGCGGTTTCAAGCTCTTGGCTTCGAGAAAACGCGAATAGGCGCCCTGGATCGTGGTTTTGAGTTCAGTGCTGATCATGGATAGTCGGGCGCAAAAAACGCTGGATAAATTTTCAGTGGTTCGGATCGGCCGCTATCATACCCCGCTAATTAATCCCGCGCAGAACGGAGTACCACAATGACCGCGTTTAGCCTTGCTTATACCCTGCATGTACTGGCCGCCTTGATCTGGGTCGGCGGCATGTTTTTCGCCTGGATGATCCTGCGCCCCGCCGCCATGGCGGCGCTTGAGGGCCCTGCCCGGCTCAAGCTATGGGCAAATGTGTTTCAACGTTTTTTTGTATGGGTATGGGTGGCGGTGGTGCTTTTGCCGATCAGCGGCATTGGTTTGCTGCAACTGCGTTTCAGTGGTTTTGAGACCGCGCCGCGTTATGTGCAGGTAATGATGGGGTTGTATCTGGTGATGACGGCGTTGTTTATCCGCATCCAGGCGTTGAAGTTCCCGGAGCTGAAGGCAGCGGTGGCGGCTGAGGATTGGCCGGCGGGCGCGGCTGCGCTGGGGCAGATTCGCAGGTTGGTGGGGATTAATTTGATCGTGGGGTTGGTGGTGGTGGCGGTGGCTTCGGCTCGGCCGATGTTCTGAGGCGAGCCTTACACCGCTATCGCGGGCAAGCCCGGCTCCCACACTGGAATGCATTCCAAATGTGGGAGCCGGGCTTGCCCGCAATAGCGTCAGGCCAGGCGACTCAGAGCCGCTGGATAGTCACAGACCCCGCAGGCCCAGCCGGCCCCGGTTGCCCTTCCAACCCTGGCCGGCCCTTTTCGCCGCCGTCCGCGCGGTACACCAGGCAGCCCTTGGATTGCCCGCCCTTGCCGGGTTTACCCGCCACCCCAGCCAGGCCGCCCGGCCCGCCATCGACCCAGACCTTGATCTGTTCAGCCGGGAACGCCTGCGGCAACTCCAGGCGTACCTGGGCGCCCGCCGCCCCTGGCCGGCCATCGCCGCCGTTATCGCCATTAAAGCCGCGCCCGGCTGAGCCCCAGGTGCAACCCGGGTCCACGCCGTTGGCACCGTCCAGGCCCGCATATCCTTGGGCGCCAGCGCCGCCACGGGCATCCACCGACAGCGCTTGGGCAGTCAGCGAGTTAATGCGCAAGGTCAGGTCACGCCCAGCTTTGGCGGGTTTTTCGTGGGTGCCGGGGGCGCCCCGTGAGGTGATCTGGCTACCGTGCTCCAACTGCGCCTCGCGCACTTGCATTTGCAAGGCGGTATTGCCGGGCACAATGGTGATGCGTGCGTCGCGCCCCAAGTGCAGCTCATCCACCGTGACCTGGCTGATAGTGGCCGGAATCAGCAAGGTGCCGTAGTCCGCTACGTCCAGGCGTTCAAGCTGCAACACGCTGGTGCTGCTGGGCAGGCGCATCAAGGAATTGGTTTCGACACTGACGCTCTGGGCCAGGGCAACGGGGCTGACCAACAGGGCCAGCAGAAAAACCTTACGCATCATGGGGCTCCTGAGTGTTTTCAAATTTTTCTTTGAGCGCACAGTAACGACTTCTACCGGCGATTTGCCAGTGAAGGATCAAAAAACTTCAGTTCTGCCTCGGTGGGTATCGACCGTCGCGCTCTAGGCCCACGCGCCTAGCCGCGCTAGTCTCTACGGTCTTGATGCGAGGATCTGCAATGACCGCTGGAATTTCTGCCCGTACGCCCCAACACGCCTTGGCGGCCCTGCTGGACCTTCACAGGCCAAAACGCCTGTTGTTAGTGGGCGCCAGCCAATTTCCGGCGCTGGATGCCTTCAAAGCTGCGCACCCGGACACCGAGGTGTTCTATGCCGCGCCAGGGCCGTTGTCGGAAGACCTCGCGGTGCAGCGTTTTGACCTCGCGCTGGTGGTCGACTGCCTGGAGCACCTGCCCAAACCCCAAGGCCTGACCTTGCTCGGTGGCATTCGTAACCTCAACGCCAGCCGCATTGCGGTGCTGGTCGACCTGAGTGCCTGCGACTGGAAGGACACCGACTTTTTCTCCCTGGCCCTGCAAGCCGGTGAACGCTTCCAACGCGATGATCAGGTACTCACGCTGTTTACCTATGATCTGCTTGACTATAAACAGGTGCCGGACTGGCTCAACGCCCGCTTCTGGGCCAACCCGGAAAACTTCGGAAAGTATTGGTGGTAACCCGATGAGTACATCCATTTGCCCGTGTGGCAGCGGCAATCTGCTGGATGCCTGCTGCGGCCATTATCACGCCGGTCACCCGGCCCCCTGTGCCAGCGCGTTGATGCGCTCGCGCTACAGCGCCTATGTGCTGGGCCTGGTCGATTACCTGGTCGCCACTACGCTGCCTGCGCAACAGGCCGGCCTGGACCGCGACGCCATTGCCGCCTGGAGTGCCCAGAGCACCTGGCTGGGGCTGGAGGTTGAAAGCTCCGAGGTGTTCGGCGGCCAGCCGGAACACGCCTTTGTCACCTTTACCGCGCGCTGGCATGACGCTACCGGTGAACATAGTCACCGCGAGCAGTCTTCTTTCGTACAGAATGAAGGGCGCTGGTACTTCATCGACCCTACGGTAGAAGTGAAGGCCGGACGTAACGATGCCTGTTTGTGTGGCAGTGGGCAGAAATTCAAGAAGTGCTGTTCCAGCTACTTCTAATGACTCGACGGGGATAACGCCATGCTTCGGATGTATAGCTTGATACTGGCGTTGACCCTGGGCCTGACCGGCTGCGCGTCCTGGTTCGAAGACGACGCGCCGCCACCCCACGTTTCCCTGGTCAAGGTCGAAGTGGTACGGGCCAAGCTGCTGGAACAGAAATTCAAGCTGTACTTTCGCGTGGACAACCGCGACGACGCCGACCTGACCGTGCGCGGCCTGGTCTACAAGGTCAGCCTGGGCAACCTGGTATTGACCGAAGGCGAGTCCAACGAGTGGCTGACCGTACCGCCACGCAGTCATAAATTCTTCAAGGTCTCGGTGCGCACCAACCTCTGGCCGCAGGTGCGCGAGGTGGTGCAGATGTTGAAAAATCCCGACGAGCCCGTGCCTTATCGCCTGGAAGGCGAACTGAAAACCGGATTATTCATCGGTAATGACGTGCAGGTGGCACACAATGGCGAGATAATCCCCGGCGATTTTATTCCGGAGCAACATCGATGACACAGCAACCCCATGTCCACGGTCCTGACTGCAACCACGATCATGACCACCATGATCACGACCACGGCCATGTCCACGGCCCGAACTGCGGCCACGCTCATCAAGAGCCGGTGCGCAATGCGTTGAAGGACGTCGGTCGCAACGATCCTTGCCCGTGCGGCAGCGAGAAGAAATTCAAGAAGTGCCACGGCGCTTAAACCGTACTGAAGATCAAAATGCCGGCGGCCCCCCGCCCCAGCCTTGATCCAAGGTTGCAGGCGATCAAATGTGGCAGCGGGCTTGCTCGCGAACGCGTTCCGTCAGTTGATACAGACACTGACTGATACACTGTTTTTGCGAGCAAGCCCGCTCCCACACAGGTCTGCGCCTGACTCAAGTTCTAATGCTTAACCCAAAACTCCCGCTTGCGTCGTTTCGCCGCGCTCACTAACGTAGCGCCTTTACTGACGCTACCCCCCGCAGGAGCTTTGCCATGGCCTCGCCAGCCCTCTTACATTTTCTTCCCCGGTTCGGCGTTGCCGCGGCAGTGGTCAGTGCCTTGGGCCTGGCCGGTTGCCAGCTCCAGAACACCCAGGACACCCTGCCGCCCGTTGCTGGCGTGCAGCCAATCAAGGGCCTGGCACAGAATGTGTCGGTGCGCCGCAATGCCCAAGGCATGCCGCTGATCGAAAGCAACACCTTCCACGACGCACTGTTCAGCCTCGGTTACGTGCACGCCAGCGACCGCATCACCCAGATGGTCACGCTGCGCCTGCTGGCCCAGGGCCGTCTGGCGGAAATGTCGGGGCCGCAAGTGCTGGACGTCGACCGTTTCATGCGGGCGGTCAACCTCAAGAAAAACGCTGGCGAGTTGTACAACGCCTCGTCGCCGCGCCTCAAACGCTTCTTTGAAGTGTATGCCCGAGGCGTCAACGCCTACCTGTTCCGTTATCGCGACAAGTTGCCGACGGACCTGGCCCAGAGCGGCTACAAGCCCGAGTACTGGAAGCCGGAAGATTCGGCGCTGCTGTTCTGCCTGCTCAATTTCAGCCAGTCGAGCAACTTGCAGGAGGAGCTTTCGGCCCTGGTGCTGGCGCAAAAGGTCGGCGTCGACAAACTCGCCTGGCTCACCCCAAGCGCACCGGACGAACCCGTCCCGCTGGCCGAAGCCGACAAGCTCAAAGGCGTCAACCTGAGCCAGATCACCGGCCTCGCCGGGCTAGAGACGGTGGGCCAGCAATTGCGCAGCCTTAATGCCCTGGGCGTCACCACCTCAAGCAACTGGGCCATTGGCCCGCAACGCAGCCGCAGCGGCAAGAGCCTGCTGGCCAACGACATCGCCGCGCAGCCACAAGCACCGTCGCCGTGGAACTACGTGCAGATTCGTGCGCCCAAATACCAGGCTGTCGGTGCTTCGATTGCCGGCCTGCCGACCCTGCTGTCGGGTTTCAACGGCAAGGTCGCGTGGAGCATGAGCGCGGTCAAGGGCGACACCCAGGACCTGTTCCTCGAGAAGGTCAAACGCCAGGGCAACGCGCTTTACTACGAGAACAACGGCAAATGGCTGCCGGCCGGCGTGCGCAACGAAACCTTCTTCATCAAGGGCCAGCGCTCGATTCGCGAAGTGGTGTACGAAACCCGCCACGGCGCCCTGCTCAACAGCAGCCAGGCGCTCACCAGCGGTCTAGGCCTGGCTTTGCAAACCGCCGACTTCAAGGACGACAAGAGCCTGGATGCGTTCTTCGACCTGTCCCGCGCACAAAACGCCGGCAAGGCCTCGGATGCTACCCGCGAGATTCGCGCCATCGCGCTGAACATGATCTTCGCCGACGCCAGCAACATCGGCTGGCAGGTCACCGGCCGCTTTCCCAACCGCCGCGAAGGCGAAGGCCTGCTGCCATCGCCGGGCTGGGACACGCGCTTTGACTGGGACGGCTACGCCGACGCGATGCTGCACCCGTACGACCAGGACCCGGCCCAAGGCTGGATCGGCACCGCCAACCAGCGCACCGCGCCGCGTGGCTACGGTATGCAACTGTCCAACGCCTGGGATGCACCGGAGCGCAGCGAACGCCTGGCGCAACTGGCCAACGCCGGCAAGCATGACAGCCGCAGCCTGATCGCCATGCAATACGACCAGACCACCCTCTTCGCCGCCAAGCTCAAGGGCATGTTCCAGGCACCCGGCATGGCCCAGCCGCTCAAGCAGGCCATCGAGGCCCTGCCGACAGCGGAACGTGCCAAGGCCCGCGAAGCACTGGAGCGCCTGATGACCTTCGATGGTCGGCTGGCAACCACCTCGGCTGACGCGGCGATCTATGAACTGTTTCTGCAAGAAAGCGCCCGGCAAATCTTCCTCGACAAACTCGGCCCGGAAAACAGCGCCAGTTGGAAAGCCTTCGTCAGCAACGCCAGCCTGTCCTACTCGGCCATCGCCGACCATCTGCTGGGCCGTGAAGACAGCCCGTTCTGGGATGACACGCGTACACCGCAAAAAGAAGACAAACCCGCGATCCTGGCCCGTACCCTGGCCGCCGCCATCGCTACCGGCGACAGCCAATTGGGCGCCGACCACAAGGCCTGGCAGTGGGGCAAACTGCACAGCACCACATGGAAAAACACCAGCGGCCAGGTCCTCCGCGGCCCCTTTGCCAGCGGTGGCGACCACAACACCTTGAACCCGGCGCCCTATAGCTGGGGCCAGGACTTCAACGCGACCCAGGTGTCGGCGCTGCGCATGATCATCGACTTCGGCCAGGCGGAACCAATGATGGGCCAGGGCGGCATCGGCCAATCCGGCAACCCGGCCAGCCCGAACTATGTCAGCGGCATCGACCCGTCGTTGAAGGCGCAATACCTGAGCTTTCCGATGCAGCCGCAGAACTTTGAAAAGGTGTATGGCAAGACAAGGTTGACCCTGACGCCCGGTAAGTAACCGGGCTTCCTTGACGAAACCGGATAACGCTGTGTGGCTTGCTGCGATAGCAGCCGACGGTAACCACGATGCGAAGCGAGTCGCTCTTGATCTGCTTTTGATTTTGATCTTAAGCGCCCCGTCAAACCACGCTGGCCGGAATTCGACAGGGATTTGGGGGGTAAACCGGCAGGG